>JACQSJ010000043.1 GCA_016205995.1 Candidatus Uhrbacteria bacterium
ATTCACAGGTTCAGTATTTCGCCTCTAGCTTACCGCAATCTCCGGTTTTTTCCAAGACAGATATGTTATACTTTTCTTTGTATGAACGAAGGGGGTTTGCTCCTGCAGGAGGAAAAAGAGTTTAAGCGGTTTTATCGGTTGAGTGTGTGGTGGGTGACGCACCGGGCGCTTTTGAAGCGTATTGGGTTCGCGCTATTCATCGCATTTGACGCTGGACTTCTTTTGTTTGGCGGCTGGCATTTTCTCGACGCGTTTGCGATTAGCTATCAGTCTGAGCAAAACGCGGTTATGCGCGTGGTGGCGCTTGGGCAGTCCGATCTGCACGCGTATACGGCCGCCAACGCCGCCGACAACTTGGAAGTGGAGGATGGGCGAGTGATCTCGATCGGCAACAGCCGATATGATCTCTACACGACACTCTCAAACCCCAACAACGATTGGTGGGCCGAGTTCACCTATACGTTCACCGCGGGTGGGGAACAGACGGAGTCGCGCAGAGGGTTCATCTTGCCCAGTCAAGAAAAACCCGTGACCGAGTTGGCGGTTGAGTCTGCAAGCCCCATCTCGTCGACGAGTTTGATGATCGAAGATGTCCGCTGGCACCGGGTCGACGCGCACGCTATTCCCGACTACGTGACATGGGCCGATGACCGCTTAAACTTCGTCGTTTCGGCCTCCTCGTTTGAGAAAGAAACGCGCTTTGACGGTGAGACCTTTGGTCGCACAGCGTTTACGATCGAGAATGATACCGCCTATAGCTACTACGATGTCGGTCTCTTCATCCTGCTCCTGCGCGGCAGCTCGGTCGTGGGCGTGAATCGCACAACGTTGTCGGCCCTGGAGAGCGGGGTGGAAACAGAGGTGACGGTCAATTGGTTTGGAACGCTACCCTCGGTTTCGCAAGTCCAGATTATTCCCGAGCTCAACATTTTCGATCTAGGGGTGTATAAACCGCTCCAAGGGGAGAGCACGCGAGATACCAGAACGCGTGTCTTCACCCGTTAGACATGGCTACACCCATTCAGAATTACCTCTCTCGACTTTCTCGCTACGCGCACGGCATGGACTGGGCGCTTTTGTTAGCGGTGTTTGGGTTGGTGCTCCTGGGGCTGGCGGCCATTTATTCCGTAGAGCTTTCTCAGGACGCCGCGGAGTTCGTCCACGTGAAAAAGCAGATCGCCGCGCTCCTGTTGGGAGTCGGGGTTTTTTTGTTTGTCGTCCCATCGAATTATCGGCTCCTGCAGAACTATGCGCTTGTGCTCTATCTTGTCTGTCTTGCCTTGCTCATCGGCGTGCTTATTTTTGGGGAGACCGTCCGCGGAGCTACGGGGTGGTATGTGGTGGGGCCGCTCAGCTTCCAGCCAGTTGAGTTCATGAAGATTGCACTCATCATTGGGCTTGCCACCTACTTTGCGCGGCGGGGCAAGCGTGTCTTCAACCTGCGGGGATTCCTTGAGAGTGGGGTGATCACCTTTCTGCCCGTGGTGTTCGTCCTGCTTCAGCCGGATTTTGGTTCCGCGTCGATCTTGGTGGGCATCTGGGCGTTCTTCCTCTTGTATTCGGGCATCCCCTGGAGGTATGTAGTCTCGCTCATGGGGGTGGGGGTGGGGTTTTTTCTTTTGGGATGGAATTTCTTTTTTGCGGATTATCAGCGCTCACGCATCCTCACGTTCCTCGACCCAAGCGTGGACCCGCTCGGCCAGGGGTACAACGTGACCCAGGCCATCATCGCTGTTGGGTCAGGGAGGTGGTTGGGAAGCGGGTTGGGGTTTGGGACGCAGAGCCAGCTGAAGTTTCTGCCGGAGAGCCAGACGGACTTTATCTTTGCCGTCGTCGCCGAAGAATTGGGTTTTGTGGGAGTGGCGCTTCTGTTGGGAGCCTTTGTGCTGGTGTTCTGTCGCCTGTTCCTTCATGCCACGCGCGCCACGGACGATTTTACGTGCTACCTTCTGCTGGGCATTGTCGCCGTGTTCTTCCTGCAGTTTTTCGTGAACGTCGGAATGAACTTAGGACTCTTTCCCGTGACAGGGATCGGCCTTCCGTTTGTGAGCTATGGAGGGAGCTCACTTGTGGTCATGCTCACGCTCTTTGCCATTGCCCAAAGCGTGGCCGCGCGCAATCGAGGGTGAGGTGGTCAGTCTAATCCGTGTATGTTATCGTAAAGATATATGTCCACACACCTTGGTTCAGAACTCTGGAACGAGGGCCTCAAACTTGTCTCGTTCTGTCCGGTCTGTGAAACGCGATATAACCCCATGGAAGCTCGAGTCTTGGGAGAGCAGGGAGAAACGCATCTGCTGCACGTCCAATGCCGGAAGTGCCAGAACTCGATTCTTGCCTTGGTCTTGGTGAACCAGGTTGGAGCAAGCTCCATTGGTCTTTTGACGGACCTCTCCTATGAGGATGTGGTTCGAGCCAAAACAAGTCGTTGTGTGAGTGTGGATGATGTGATCGGGGTCCACCAGATGCTCGAAGCCCGACATTGGGAGCAGGAACTGGGGAGGGCGTCTCAGGAGCAGGTCCATCATGTGCTTGAGCGACGAGAACGACGGGAGAAAAAGGAACAAAAGAACAGCGCGACGCGGTAATCCCGCGTCGCTTGTCACTCGGGCGCGACCGACGTGACTTGACTATTTGGGGGCGGTAGAGCACAATAGCCCCGCATTATCCTGACTTTTTATGAGTGAACACATTCTTGAAGCCAAGACGCGAACCGAGAAAGGGCGCAAAACCTACACGTTGCGTAATGCTGGGGCAGTTCCAGCGGTTGTGTATGGGTCCGGAACCGAGCCACAGGCATTGACTGTGGATCGTAACCAATTTGCAAAAATGTATCAGGACGCCGGAGAGAGCTCCATTGTTGAGCTCAAGATCGACGGGAAGACCCCCCTGCACGTTTTGATCCAGGACTACCAGATCGACCCCCTGCGCACGGAGTTTACTCACGTCGATTTCCGTTCGATCGACATGAATAAGGAAATTGAGACAGAAGTGGAACTTGAATTCGTCGGTGAGTCGGCGGCCGTGAAGGCGTTGGGTGGAACCTTTATCCCGTCTCTTGAAACCGTCGAGATTCGCGCGCTTCCGTCTAAGCTGGTCCGATCCATCAAGGTGGATATCAGCTCGCTTGCCACATTCGATGATGTGATCCGCGTCTCGGACTTGGTTGTCCCAGACGGGGTTAAGATTTTGGAAGATGTTGAAGTCGCCATTGCGTCGGTTGAGCCGCCTCGTTCTGAAGAAGAGATGAAGGAGCTCGATTCCGCGGTGGAGATTGACGTCACAGCCGTTGAAGTCGCCAAGGAGAAGAAGGAAGAGGAAGTCGAGGGTGAAGAGGGAGCGGCTGCTCCAGAAGCAAAGGACGCGGGCGAGAAGAAGCAAGAAAAAAAATAACATGATCGATGTCCGTGGTGCTATCTCGCGGATCAAGAAAGCCGACCGGCCTAAGTTGGTCGGTCTTCTTGTTGTACTGGTGTTGGCGGTTTCGGTCGCGGCGGTGTTGCCGAAGTTCATGTATCAGGGCACCGAGCGGGGGGAGGAGGCCCAGCCACCGCAGGAGGCCGTGTATCGCCATCCTCTCAGCGGGATCTCCGTGTCCGAGCAGATCGACTCGCCACAGGTGTTCGCGGTGATGGTCGACAACCACGAGGAGGCGTGGCCACCTTCGGGTGTGGATCAGGCGTTTTTGGTGATCGAGGCGCCGGTGGAGGCGGGGATCCCTCGTATGCTTGCGTTTTTTAGCGAGGAACAAACAGTCGACGAGATTGGTCCCGTACGATCAGCTCGGCCGTACTGTCTTGATTGGGCGGCGGAGTTCGACGCCCTGTATGCCCACGTTGGAGGTTCAAATGCCGCGCTCGATCTTATCGCTTCTGGTGGGACATTTGACCTGAATCAGTATTGGTGGGGCGAGTACTTCTGGCGAGCAAGCGATCGATATGCACCCCATAACGTCTATACCTCGACGGAATTATTGAATGCGTTTTATACGATGCGGGAAGAGGTCGGTGTGGCGCCAACTCGGCTCTACGACCTCTGGACGTTCAAAGATCCAGAGCCGACAGGCAAGGACGGCATCGGGCTCTATGTCGACTTCTGGGCGCCGGTGTACACCGTTGATTGGGAGTATGACGGGGAGACGGGTCAATACTTTCGATCGCAGTTTGGCGAGCCGCATGTGACGGAGGCAGGAGAGCAGATCGTGGCCGATAACGTCGCGGTCGTGGTGACGGACATCGAGATTATTGATAACGTCGGGCGCCGAAAAATCCGCACGACCGGAGAAGGGGAGGGCTCTGTCCTCCAGGACGGGATCGTGATCGAAGCGATGTGGAAGAAGCCGTCCAAGTCAGAGCGGCTCAAGTTTTACAGCCGCGCGACCGGCGAAGAGATCGTGATGAACGCGGGGGTGACGTGGATCGAGGTCGTGGGGAGTGAGGAAGATATCAGCATTGAGTAACGCATTGACTGAACACAAAAGCGCCATATGGCGATTTTTGTGGGTCAATCCAAAAATTGACGCGTTCGTCGGTTTTAGATATGCACCTCGATCACTCGGTCATCATCGTGCAGATCTTTATGTGTCTCGAGTTTGGCACTGGGGAAATTGTGGAGGATGAGTTTCTCGGCGGCCTGGCGTTGTTCGGGGTCGATCTCGATGAGGACGATGAGGTCGCGGGGGAGAATTTTGCGGTCCATATGCAGTTGGCGGAAAAGTTCCCAGTACGCATCCAGCCCGTCGACACCGGCTCGAAGCGCCAGTTCTGGCTCGTGACGGACTTCGGCCTGGAGATTGTCCATGCGAGCTTGCGAGAGGTAGGGGAGATTGGCCGTCATGAGCAGCGTTTTGAAGGGGTAGACCGATGAGGTCTGAACGTTAGTTTGTCCTCGGATGGTTTTAAAAATACGAATGATAGGCTCAGCAAGATTTCCTGTCTGGAAGTCGACGGCCGTCTCGGGGACGAGGGACGCGGCGTTTTTTTGGGCGACCTCAAGTGCGTCTGTGTCGATGTCTACCGCGATGACGGGAAGGTTCGTCTCTGCGGATAACGTTACCGCGATCGCTCCTGAGCCTGTGCCGAGATCTGCGATAAGGGTGCGTTCGGGATCCTTGTCCGCGAGGACCTTCATCGCAAGTTCGATCATGATTTCCGTCTCCGGCCGCGGAATGAGCACGTTCTTGTCGACATGGAAGTCTCGTCCATAAAACGCCTTCTTGCCCACTAGGTACGCCACCGGTTCTCGATCCTCGCGCCGGTCGACAAGCTCGAAAAACTTTTCTTCCTGGTGCGACTTTAATTTGTCGGCGAAGTGCGCAAACAACCAGGCCTTGGAGGTATCCAAGCTGTAGGCAAGCAAAATTTCCGCGTCCAGCATGGGGGAATCGACGCCAGCCTTGCGCAATTTATTGTTGGCCCATTGGAGGGCTTCCATGACGGTCATGCGAAAAAGTATACAAAAGTTTCTGGAAAAGAAATACGGACCCCGCTCGTGAGAGCAAAGAGTCCGCGCGTGCCGGTCGGGTGACCGGATGCGTCCTCCAACGCTTGGAGGTGATGCGGTGCAGGCTTGGCCTGGCATATTCCGAGTCCGAGGACTCGATCTATGTTGTTCCAGACTTCTGGCCGTGCTACCGCACCAACCTCCTTTGCGTTCCTTGTCGGACACGAGTAGAAGCTTTTTAGGGCCGCTCGATGTCCGTAGGACCTGTGGGAGCTTCGGCTTTCGCCTCGGCTATCTCCTTTGACTCGCGCCGGGGAGATTTCCACAGGGGAGGGGTCTGACGCAAGCGCCAGACGATCGATCGACGGTTGTCTTGCTCTGCGCTCTTTGTCCGAAGACGCTGTTTGCAGAGTTCTCACCACGAAGGTTTTTGTCGCCGCAAGCACGGCCGAGTCGCCCACGATGGGGAGACCACCTTCTTTCACGTCCCAGTTTACATGTCGACTGGGAAATTCTGGTGAGTTCGACGGTTGTCGATCTCCTGCCAAGCTCTGCCCATTGCGGGGCTCGCTCAGCGGTAACGGTGAGAATATCACACCAAAAAAGACCGTCAAGGTCTTTGGTGTGGTGCTTTGGAAAAGTTGTGGATAACTTTACCTGGTGTTTTGAGCTCGTTGAAGCTCTTCATGTGTCCCAACTTGCTGCCAGGATGTAGCCCATACGACCTGGATGACGTATGGGTTCGCGAGGGTCGCAAGTGTTTGTGGAAGGCCGTACTCTGTGTGGGAGCCCACGTGAATCTCAACCGGTTCCATGTCGAAAAAATGTTGATCCAATACATACGCTCCGCACACGGCGAGACTGCCAGGGCCCAGTCCGGCAAATCGACCCCGTTCAACTTGCGCGGCGGCCTCAAGATGTTTTTCAGATTCAAACACCAGGATGGCTCGATCGTGGCACACTAGCCGCTGTAGGTCTTCCTTCTTGTAAAGGTCGTCGCTGTTGATGACGAGAAATGATCCGTGCAGATGCTCGCGTAACAGTATGACAGCGCCGGCTGTACCGCTCAAAGGCTCTTGGATCACATAACGGATGGGGATGGTATGCCACTGCGCACCAACCGCCTCGATGATTTGCTCACGCAGGTGATTCACGACGACAAAGATTTCGTCGATGGAGTCAGGAAGTGCTTCGAGGGCTCGTTGAATCAGCGTCTTGTCCCCGATCTGAATCAAGGGTTTTGGGATCTCGTAGGTGAGGGGTCGTAAGCGTGCGCCCTTGCCGGCCGCGAGAATAACTGCCTGCATATTAGACAAGTTCGCTGAGGCGTTCTTCAATTTCTGCACGTTTGAGTTCCTCGATAATTTCGTCTAACCCTCCGTTCATGATGGCAGGAAGGTTGTGGAAGTTTTGGTTGATGCGGTGGTCGGTGAGGCGATCCTGCGGGAAATTGTATGTACGAATCTTCTCGCTTCGGTCACCGGTGCCAACTTGGCCGCGCCGCGCTTCCTCGCGCTCTTTGCGCAGGCGCTCTTGCTCGAGGGCGAACACGCGCGAGCGGATAATTGAGAGCGCGCGTTCCTTGTTTTGCTTGAAGGAGCGTTCCTCTTGGCAGTACACCATCAGGCCGGTTGGGATGTGCGTGATGCGTACCGCCGAGTAGGTGGTGTTGACGCTTTGCCCCCCCGCGCCCTGCGAGGTTGTTGCCTGGATCTCGAGGTCTTCTGGGCGGATCTTTACGTCGACTTCCTCGACCTCAGGAAGAATGGCCACGGTCACCGTCGACGTATGCACACGTCCGGCTTTCTCGGTCTCTGGCACACGCTGCACACGGTGCACGCCAGATTCGTATTTCAAACGGCTGTAGGCGTTGAGTCCCTTAATCTCGACGATGACTTCTTTAAATCCTCCGACGTCGCTGCGGTTGGCTGAGACAAGCTCAACTTTCCAGCCGTGCGTTTCCGCATAGAGCGTATAGGTGCGCAAGAGTTCGGCCGCGAACAAGGTCGATTCGTCACCGCCTGCCCCCGCGCGGATTTCGACGATGATACTTTTTTTGTCGAGGGGGTCTGGGGGAATGAGGGCGATCGTGAGGTCATGCTCAAGCGTGGGAAGCTGGGATTCTATCTCGGCGATCTCTTGCTGGGCGAGCCCGATCAGATCCGTGTCCTTGGTCGTTACGATCGTTTCTCTCGCTCCTTCCAAGTCGCGTACCGCCTTTTCATAACGCTCACCCACCTCGACGACCTCACGTTCCGCTGCGTACGCTTCGTTCACCTCGCGGTTTTTTTGCCGATCCGAAAGTACCGCGGCGGACGAGAGCTGCGTTTCCAGTTCTTTGAGATGCTCCCGTCGGGAGCGGAGTTGCTCGATCAAATTCATAATTCAAAAGCGTCCTGGTGGACGCCTTGATTGTACCATTTTACGCTTCCGACTTTTCCTTCTCTTCGCGCTTGGCAACTTTCTGGGCGCTGCGCTTGGCAGCCTTTGCCTTCTTGCCTGTCTTGGCTCCGGTCTTGAGGGCGGCACGCTCCTGGAATTTCTCCACACGGCGAGCCGTGTCGATAATCTTCTGTTTACCAGTATAGAACGGATGGCAAGCCGCGCAGAGTTCGATCTGGATCTCTGGACTGGTTGAGCCGATCTCATAGACCTTACCGCAGGCGCAGGTGATCTTGGCGTTTGGCGTGTAATTTGGGTGGATGGCCTTCTTCATAGTTGTGCACGCTTTGTATACGTGCGGTTAGATTTGTCCGCGGAAGAATAGCAATGGGGCCGGTAGTTGTCAATCTTTCGAGGCTCGAGCATGATGAGGGGAACTATGGCCACGCCCGTATCCTTGTTTGATTACGATCTCCCGCAGGAGCTTATCGCTCAGCACTCCGTCACGCCACGAGACCACTCGCGGCTGATGGTGGTTGGCCGCAAAACAGGGGAGCGACAGCACAAACGGTTTTACGAGATCATCGACGATCTGCGTGTGGGTGACGTCCTGGTGATGAACAACACGAAAGTTTTTCGGGCGCGGCTGGAGGCGACCGTCGTACGCTCGTCATTGCAGGGAGCCCTGCGACGAAGCAATCCTTTGATTGAGCTATTCCTCCTACGACCTCGAGCTGAGCGTGAATGGGAGGTGCTTGTGCGTCCGGGACGGCACGTAGAGGTTGGGGATGAAATTAGGTTTGGTGAGATCAGTGCGCAAGTGGCAAGAAAGGGCGAGACATTGCACATGTGTCCCGATCGGGACACATGTGATGTGTTGGCTTATGCAGATACGCACGGACAGATTCCTATTCCTCCCTACGTCCACGAGATGCCCAAGTCGCTCGACCAGTATCAAACCGTGTACGCCCAGGAGACAGGATCGGTCGCGGCGCCGACGGCAGGGTTTCACTTTACCCAAGAACTTCTCGAGAAAATCCGCGCGCGTGGCGTCGAGATTCACTATGTGACACTGCACGTCGGCCTTGGCACGTTTCGTCCGATGAAGAGTGAGACGCTCGAGGGGCATGAGATGCACAGCGAGTTCGTGACCATCGACTCAGTGACGGCCCAGGCGATCAACCGCGCTAAACAAGAGGATCGTCGCGTGATCGCGGTTGGGACGACGACGGTGCGTACGCTCGAAGGTGTCGCGCAACTCATGCTGAATTTTGTTCACCCCGGTGAAAAAAAGTCAGTAGGTCCTCTGCCGCCTGAGGGTTTTTCCGGTGACGTGAATCTTTTCATCACTCCTGGTTTCGATTTCAAGGTCGTCGACGCGCTCATCACGAACTTTCACCTTCCGAAATCGACTCTGCTCGTGCTTGTGAGTGCTTTCGCCACGAGAGAGCACATCCTTGCCAGCTACCAGGAGGCCGTCCGCTTGCGCTACCGTTTCTTCTCCTTTGGCGACGCGATGTTTATTCGCTGAAGAATGACGAAAACAAGACGATTGTTTATACTTCCGCCCGTAATTCAACCATCCAGGTGGAGATAACGATCATCCAGTTCCTCCCTAGGTACTAGGGTCTGGAGATCGCCACCGACGTAAAAAGGAAACACTCTATGGCAAATATGCCCTCCTTGGTCGACATGCTGAAATCCGGCATGCACTACGGCCACACGACCAGCCGCTGGCACCCGAAGATGAAACCATTCATCTTCGGCTCCCGTCAGGGCGTCCACATCATTAACCTCGAGAAGACCCAAGAACAGCTGGCGTCTGCCCTTGAGACCCTCAAAGGCATTGCCTCCCGCGGCGGTGTTATTTTGTTTGTGGGCACCAAGCTTCAAGCAAAAGGGCCGATCCAGAAATATGCGGAAGCCTGCGGTATGCCCTATGTTCAGAACCGTTGGCTTGGCGGTACGCTCACAAATTTTACGCAGATCAAGCAGACCCTCAAGCGCCTCAAGACCTTGAAGGACCAACGCGATAAGGGCGAGCTCAAGAAGTACACCAAGAAGGAACAGATCATGATCGGGCGCGAGATCGAAGAGATGGAGGAGAAATTTGGTGGCATTGAAAACATCACCCGCACGCCCGACGCCGTCTTCGTCATCGACGTCAAGACTGAGAAAACGGCTGTGCAAGAAGCGATCGTGACCGGCATTCCCGTGATCGCGCTGTGCGACACCAACGTGAACCCAGAGGGGATCACGAAGGTCATCCCTGGAAATGACGACGCCGTGAAGTCCATCGAGCTTGTGTGCAAGCTCGTGTGCGATGCGATCAAGGACGGGAAAGCCACGGCCGCGAAGGTGAGTGCCGATACCCGAGTCAAAACCACACAAGAAGTTTAATCTCTAATCGTTCTTTGTAGAGTATGAGCATCGATGCAAAAACCGTTGCCGAACTTCGCTCCATGACCGGAGCCGGCATGATGGACGCCAAAAAGGCGCTTGAGGAGACGGGGGGCGATTTGGAGAAAGCGGGGCAGTACCTGCGTGAAAAGGGGATGGCCAAGGCCGCCAAGAAAGCCGACCGCGCAACCAAGGAAGGCCGCGTGCACGCCTACATCCACTCGAACGGGAAATTGGGCGCTATGGTGGAAGTGTTGTGTGAGACGGACTTTGTTGCGCGCAACGAATCGTTCGTCGAATTCTGCCACGACCTTGCCCTGCACATAAGCGCGAGCGATCCCCTCTACCTGACGCGACAGGATGTGCCACTCGAGATCGTCGAGAAAGAGCGCGCGATCTACACCGCAGAGATGGAAGGGGCAGGGAAGCCTGCGGACGTGATCGCCAAGATCGTCGAGGGGAAACTCAACAAATGGTATTCGGAGATCGTGCTGATGGAACAACCCTTTATCAAGGACGAGGACCAGACGATCGAGGAGTTTGTGAAAGCCAAGATCGCAAGCCTGGGGGAGAACATACAGCTGCGCCGATTCGCGCGATTCAGTATTTAAGACAAAACAGGGCGGGGTTGAGATCATCTCGATTCGCCCTGTTTTTTGTTTCAGTACAAAAGTGCTAAAATCAGTCCATCATTTATACTCAACCTATGCTTCGAATCGCTATCAATGGTTTTGGCCGGATTGGCCGGACGACACTGCGCGCGGCCTGTGAGCGCAAAGGTGTGCAGGTTGTCGCCATCAACGACCTCACCGATCCCGCTACCCTTTCTTATCTCTTAAAGTACGATTCCGTTTTTCGTACCTGGAACAAACCAGTGAAGGCTGGCAAGGATTTCATTGAAGTCGACGGGGTGAAGATTCCGGTTTTCGCGCAGAAGGATCCGGCTCAGCTTCCGTGGAAGACCCTGAAGGTGGATGTTGTGATCGAGTCGACAGGGTTCTTCCGCAAGCAAGCCGACGCGCAAAAGCACATCACGGCCGGCGCCAAGAAGGTGGTGATCTCGGCTCCCTCGGACGACGCCCCGACATTTCTCATGGGCGTGAACCACCAGCTGTGCAAAAAATCCGACGCCATCGTAAACAATGCCTCCTGCACGACCAACTCCGCGGCGCCGGTCGCGCAAATCCTTGAGGAGGCCATCGGCATCAAGAAGGCCATGCTCACCACCATCCACTCCGTGACCGCCAGCGAGAACCTCGTGGACGGCCTCCCGTCAAAGAAAGACGACCTGCGCATCGGCCGCTCGGCCATGGTCAACCTGATCCCCACTTCAACCGGGGCAGCGAAGGCGACAACAAAGGCCGTGACGAGCCTGAAGGATAAATTCGACGGCATTTCCGTGCGCGTGCCCAGTTTGGACGTTTCCCTCACGGACTTCACGTTCCTGATGAAGCGCAACACCACCGTCGAGGAGGTCAACAAACTCTTCAAGGGTGCCTCGAAGTCCGCACGCTGGAAGGGGATTCTTGGGGTGACACAGGAGCCTCTCGTTTCAACCGACTTCATCGGTTCCCCGTATGGGGCGGTCGTGGATCTGGAGCTCACGCGCGTGGTGGATGGTGATTTGGTGAAAGTGCTCGCTTGGTACGATAACGAGTGGGGATACACCCAACGGCTCGTGGACATGGCCGTTCATGTGGGCAAACTCTAACCTATGAGAAAGTCAACCGCGTTTGATGCACTGGCAGAAGGGTCCTACCGAGGCCTCGCGCCTTTTGCCGCGATCGTGTTGCGCCTTGTCCTTGGGTTCCTTTTCTTTTTTGCCGGCTGGTCCAAATTGACGACCGATGCCTGGAGTGCTGCCGGATTTTTGCAAAACGCCACAGGGCCGTTTGCCACGTGGTTCCAGAGCCTAGCGGGAAACGGTGTCGTGGATTTCCTGAACATGTGGGGGCTCACGCTCATCGGCCTGGCGCTCATCTTCGGACTGTTGGTGCGCACGGCATCGGCCTTTGGGATCGTCCTCATGACCCTCTACTACTTTGCGGATTTCGTCGGCAACACGGCGCACGGGCTCATTGACGAGCACGTCGTGTACGCCGTGGTCCTCTTCTTCTTCCTCGTAGGAGGCGTTGGTCATGTCTGGGGACTCGATGCCCTTCTGGAGCGACGACTCGACCATCGAACAACCTGGGCAAAATTGTTTTTGGGCTAGGAGACCTCTGCAAAACTCGCGATCTTTGCTTTCACGGGCACCCAGGCACCTCTTCAACGTCCGTTTCAGGACGTTTTCAGAGGCTGCCAGCCCGTTCAAGCAAATCTCATCGAGTTTTGCAGAGGTCTCTAAGACTTTTGGAAGAGTCTTATGAAGTTACGTAAACTAGGGTCATCGATGAATCTCAATGGCAAGCGCGTGCTTATTCGCATTGACGGGAATGTTCCCATACAGAAAGGACGCGCCATCGATGGGCCCCATGGCCGCATTGCGCGCGCAGCCGTAGATATCAACTGGCTGTCGCAGCGTGGCGCGAAAGTGATTGTCATGACCCACGTGGGCCAGCCCGGTGGCAGGCGAATTTCGGCGTACTCGGCCAAGCCCGTGGCCAAGCGTTTGGCGAGTTTACTTGGGAGCCGCATTCAGGTGACGCGAACCGTCGTGGGGAAAGACGTGGAGAAGTTTGTCGCCAAGATGAACCCCGGCGATGTCCTCCTCTTGGAGAACCTCCGGTTCGACCAGCGTGAGGAAGAGAACGCCCCGTCGTTTGCTGAAGCGCTTGCAAAGCTCGGTGACCTCTATGTCAACGACGCATTTTCAGTTTCGCACCGCGCGCACGCCAGCGTGGATGCCATTACGAGTTTTCTCCCGTCCTATGCGGGGCCCCTGCTTACCTCGGAGGTTTCTGTGTTGAGCAAACTCGAGGAGCGCGTGAGGCGGCCGTTCGTGTTGGTCTTGGGTGGCCTGAAGATGTCGACCAAGCTGCCGATCATGGAGCGTTTCCTTCCACAACTCGACCAGCTGCTCGTGGGAGGTGCGCTTGCGACCGTATTCTTGGTCGCGCAAGGGAAGAGCGTGGGGAAGTCCATGTATGAGGATGCGTCTGTTGAATCCGCCGAGCGGCTTCTCAACAAATTTGGTAAGAAGATTCTGTTGCCCAGGGATGTTGCGTGTACTCGCTCGTTGCGTCGTGACGCCAAGCAAGAGATGAGGTCTGTCGATGAAATCGGCGCTAGCGACCGGATTATCGACATTGGCCCGGCAACGCGAAAAACGTTTGCCCAGGCGCTCGATGGGAGCAAGACGATCGTGTGGAACGGCCCCTTGGGGTACTGCGAGATCGCGGAGTTTTGTTCTGGCACGCGGGAAGTCGCGCGCGCGATCGCGGCACAGACGGGAAAGGCGACGACGATTGTGGGCGGGGGAGATACGCTTCCGGTCATCGAGTCCCTCCACTTGGCAGACGCGTTCACCCTCCTCTCGACCGGCGGCGGAGCCCTGCTGCAGTTTTTATCAGGGGAGTCGTTGCCGGGAATTGAGGCGTTGAAGCTATAACTCTCCGGTCCTCCCCCTTTTTAAGGGGGAGCTAGAGGGGGTTACGAATTGTGGCGATGATGGATGCGTAACCACCCCCAGCCCCTCCTTAAAAAGGAGGGGGGCCGAATCGGAAAGATTATCTATGACCATTGAATCCATCCACGCACATGAAATCCTAGACTCTCGCGGCAACCCCACACTCAACGTGACGGTTCTTTTAAAGGGCGGGATTTCTGGTTCTGCGTCCGTGCCAAGCGGGGCGAGTACCGGGAGTCATGAGGCGCTCGAGCTTCGCGACGGCGATACAAAACGCTACCACGGTAAGGGGGTCCTCAAGGCGATCCAGAACGTCCACAAGAAGATCGCGCCCAAACTTATCGGCATGAACGTAACGCGTCAGCGCGACATTGACGCAGCCATGATGGAGCTCGACGGAACCATGAACAAGTCGCGACTTGGCGCCAACGCGATCCTGGGGGTGAGCCTTGCCTGCGCGCACGCGGCGGCTCGGGCAAAAAAGATGCCGCTCTACGCGTACATTCGCCAGACGTTTGATCTTCCGTTAAGTGGTTGGCGTCTCCCTGCACCAACCATGAACGTCCTCAATGGCGGTGCCCACGCCGGTTGGATTCTCGACTTTCAGGAGTTTATGATCGTACCTAAGCAGAGCAAGTTTCGTGAACGGGTACGGGCGGGGGCAGAGATTTTTTCCGAGCTCGGTGCGCTTCTTAAAAAGAAAGGCCACTCGACCTTGAAGGGCGATGAGGGCGGATATGCTGTGCCGCTCAAGACCAACGAGGAGGCGTTCAAGCTGATCGTGCAGGCGATCAAGAATGCCGGCTACAAACCTAGCAAGGACGTATTCCTCGCCATGGATCCGGCGG
>JACQSJ010000045.1 GCA_016205995.1 Candidatus Uhrbacteria bacterium
TACCCGCAGGTGTAGACCATGCGCGGGTCGAGCATAGCGCGATAGAGGTCATTGCCCACGTCATAGTGGCGCTCCCCGATCTCAAACGCTTTGGATTTGCGCTGCGCGTTTCGCGCGCGGGCCATGAGGACAGAGAGCGCCGTGCGCCAGTTGCGCACCTGGCGATCAATCTCGCTGGCAAAAATGCGCGTGAGCATTTGGTCGATCGCCTCGCAGTCCCACCAGCCGTCCATGTAAGACTCGCCAAACCCAAGCGAACCGTGGGCGAGGATGCGGTCAAAGACGCGCGGGTTGTGTACCTGGATGTCCCAAGGCCGTGAGCCGTCCACGTGGATATCGGCCTGGGCAAGGAGGTTTTGGATAAAGGCAGTTGGTTGGGTCATAGGCGTGCGTGTCTACTATGAACGATTTGTGTGAAAAGAAAAAGGACGACTCATGGAAGTCATCCTAGGTTGATCGTCAGCCTGCGAAGCAAGCAGCGAGGGCCAGACCCACCATGTGATGGAAGCTCGTCTCGCGTTCCTGTGCGTTCATGGCTTCTCCGGTGGGGAGCACATCGCTCACCGTGAGGATCGAGAGGGCGCGTCGGCCCTTGCGCGCCGCGAGTGTGTACAGTTCCGCGGTTTCCATTTCCACCGCGAGCACGCCGGAGGCGGCCCACATCTTCCATTCGTCGGGATCGTGATCGGCGTAGAAGAGATCGGTGCTCAGGACGTTGCCCACGCGGACTGGCTCCCCGCGCGCACGGGCGGCTCGGATGGCGGCGAAGAGCAGATCTGCGTCCGCCAAGGGGGCGAAGTCCATGCCGCGGTAGCGCCGTCGGTTCAGGTTCGAGTCCGAGCAAGCGCCTTGAGCGATGACCAGGTCTCCCGGCCTCATGCCGTCCTGCAGAGCTCCGCAGGTGCCTACACGGACAACGGTCTTTACGCCGTAGCTGTTGAACAGCTCGTTGACGTAGATGGACAGCGAGGGCATGCCCATGCCCGAACCCTGCACCGACACGCGAACCTCGCCCATGTCCGGGACGGGCATCATGCCCGTGAACCCGAGCATGCCTCGGACGGTGTTGTAGGTCTGGAGGTCGCGCATCAGCTCGTCAGCGATGCGCTTGGCGCGCAGGGGGTCGCCGGGGAGCAGGACGATGGGGGCGATAGCGTCCTTTTCGGCACCGATGTGGATGGACAAGGGGGTTCTCCGGTGGAAGGGAAGGGGCGGTCTATGTTTCCGTCGCGGAAGCCTTGAGCCTGAAGGTGACGCGCAGCCGGGCGCCCTCGGGCGGTGGGGTTACATGGCCATCGGCCTCGAACCACCCGCGCGCCGAGGGAGCGGCGTAGGGGATCGTGTTTCCGTCCTGGTCGCACCAGACGGTCACACTTCCCACAAGCGGCCGCAGGATAGGCCTCCTTTCCCGCACGTTCAGTTCGGCCATGGCCTTGATCGCCTGCAGGGGAAGGTACGTCTGGGCGCTGACGAACCAGGGGAGGTGGGCGTACTGGCCGTTGAGTGACCCGCGCACCCTCAGAGGAACTTGGGTTCCCTCGGGAAGTCGAACGAGCGCGGTCTCGTCGTTGAGCTTCGTTGCCTCCAGGACGAGGGGTTCGGTTCCGCCTTCGGAGCCAAGGATCTCCTTGATGCAATCGACGATTTCTTTCATCTTCACGCACCACCTTTCTGCCGAGGCAGCCCCACCGTAGGGGGTTTGCATCGGGATGTCAATGAAAAGCCTTCCTTTGCTCGTTGAGCTACGCAGCGCAGAGACCTGTGGAGATGGCATGCGTGCTAGAATAGGAGTAACTAATCACTAACCGACTTTTTATGACCTCTCTTTTTCTTCTCGGGCAAATCGTCCTAGGTGTCTATTTTATTCAAGCGGGGATCATGCATTTCATGAAGCTCCCCATGATGACCGGCTACGCGACTTCGAGGAAGCTTCCCGCGCCCAAGCTCGCCGTTGTCGTTTCCGGTCTTGTGTTGCTCGCGGGTGGGCTGGGAGTGCTGTTTCAGTACCAGCTCGCGTGGGCGTATGGGGTGCTCGCCGTATTCTTGGCGCTCGCCGCGCTTCTCATGCACAACTTCTGGGTTGACCAAGATCCCAGCATGAAGATGGGCAACATGGTGAACTTCCAGAAGAACCTCGCGCTTGCTGGCGCGCTCTTCATGTTGCTCGCGCTACAGGGCTAGTATGTCGCAACGGGTAACGCTTGCTACTTTCTTGGGACTCTGTGCACGAGCTCCATCGCCTCAACCCCTCGACCGTTCTCATCGAGCGTCACGGTCTGGGCCACGGGACGGATATGACGGACAAAGACACGAGCCTTGTCGACGATCTCCTCGTCCACCTGCCTCTGTGATACCATCCTTTCGTAACCAACCCCCTATGGAATTTTCTGAAATGCAACGGCTCGTGAAAGCCAATGCTGAGCGCTATGCGAAGAAGCATGGCGTGACATTCTCGCGCGAGGTTCTCTTGCTTAAGCTCATGGAGGAGACGGGTGAGTTCGCCGAGGCGCTTTTGGTGTGCGACGACCAATGTCGAGCCAAGAAGAAGCTCCCCCCCGTGGAGGCTCGCGAGCAGCTTGAGTCTGAGTTGGCCGACCTTTTCAATGTGGTGCTCTTGCTGGCGGACCATTTCGACATCGACCTGCTGAAGACATTGGAGCAGAAGACGCTTGCAAAGGGGCGTCAGTACCTTCTCGAACAGGCAGAAAAATAAAACGGACAGAGAATCCTGTCCGTAGACGCTAGCTGATCAGGCGTTGGAGTTCAGCCGTGAGCGCCTGACCGAGATGGTCGAGTGTTTCCGGCACCTCGATTCGCCGATGGATCTCGTCCCTGTATCGCGCGATGCGTCGCGCGATTTCGATTTCCGCCGCATGGCGGATTCCGGCATCGTCGAGCATCCCTGTCCGCAGCCGGTTCACCCCCATGTCCGAGGGGAATCGGTAGGCAGACAGGGGGTTGCCTGCTGGGTCGGGGCAGAATTGGGCCACGAGCCGCGCAAGGAGGAGGAAGTTCTGCTCGTCCTTGTCGTAGGTCGTGTAGCCGCTCCCTTCAACCCGTACCTCGTTCCCCAGATCCGCCGTCGCCGCCATGAACGCGGTGTTGACGGGGTGGTCAGGGGCGAGGTTGAAGACGGGGAAGGTTTCGAACTTCAGGTACGCGCTGTTGCGTCCGAGCACGAAGTCGTGCCAGAGCTGCGAGAGGATGAAGCCAAATTTTCCGCTCCCGCCACCTGGGCTGAAGACCAGAACGTGACGATCCTGCGTTTGCAGTCGTGGGGTCGCGGCAAAGAGACCTTCGTGCGAGAGAACCTCCACGCGAGGGTATCCGTGCAGGTAGGGATGCTCCACGAAGGAGAGCCCGAGTTCGCGAGAGGCACGTCGGATGAACATCCGCAGTCGACGTCGGTCCGGAGGCGACGTGTCCGCTCGAACCATCGAGATGACCCCGTGGTCCACGCGCACACCCACGTCGCGTAAGTGGGTGATGAGACGGATCGTCTCGCGGTCGTAGAAGAGTTGCGTGTCTCCGCGCAGGCGAGGGCGCAGGAGGTCCCGCGCGCTCACCACAACGACGATCTGGAAGTGCTCCTGCAACTCTCGCAGGAGCCGGAGCTTCACATCCGGATCGTATCCGGGCAGGACGCGAGCGGCGTGGTGATCGTCCATCGGCTTGCCGCCGAATTCGATGTACGTCGTCCCCCCGACAGGAGAGAGAGCGAGTCGGCGCAGGATCTCTTCGACCTGCGCCCGCACGTAGCGTTCGTTGTCGAAGAGTATCATGGCACCTCCTGTCCTCACTGTGTGTGGATTTGTGGGTTCTGTCAATGAAAATGCTCGCCGAGGGGCGAGCCGTCTAGTCGAGGTTCATGTGTTCGAGCAGGCGTGTGAGCAGGGCGTCAGGGGAGAGAGAGGTCGTGTCGATCTGCGTGGGGATGAGCTGCTTGAACACGGCTTCGATGCGAGCGAGCTCGCTTCCAGGTTCGTTCGCACGACGGTCCTTCTCGTTGAGCTCCCCACGTGCTTCCAGACGAGCCCGACGGATGGGCTCCTGCGCGGTGAGCAGGAAGCTGAAGTCGGGACGGAGCATGGGGAGGGACTCGACGTTCAAGACGTCTACCCCTACTCCGCGGGCCGCATGATGGGCGAGGACCGAGGGAAGCCAACGGTCGGCAACGACGTGGCTCGTGCGCAGAAGTCCGCGCAGATGGCGATCCTTGTACAGAGCTGAGAGGACGTAGGTGAAGAGGCTCACGTCCTGGTCGCCCGCTTCGATTCCGGCCTTGAGGAGAGCTGTCGGATTGTCGAAAGCGGTGTCCTCGAAGCGCACGGCGCGCGACTTCTGGCTGAGGGCATCGACGAGAAGTCTGGTCAGCGTGGTCTTCCCCACGCCGTCGATACCTTCAATTACGATGAACTTGAATGGGTGCGGGTTAGGAATCATGTGTCCTCCGTTTCCCTGTACCAGCCCGCAACCATAGAGAATTTGCTGATCTCTGTCAATCGACTCGGGATTTTCTGTGTTCCAAAAAAGCCCTAAAGAGGCTATACTAAACGTATATGACCACCCAACCTTCCGCGAAAAGTTCGGCTCGAGACGTCTTTTCGTACCTGCTCCTCATTGCCATGTTCATCGTGGGCGTAGTGAGCTTTTTGACCCTGCTTTTTCAGTACATCAACATCCAGTTTCCCGATACGCTGGACTACTGGTGGCGTGAGGGGTCGCTTCAAGCCATCCGCGGCGCCATTTCCGCCCTGGTTGTTTCCTGGCCGGTTGTGATCTTCATGTCGATTTTTATCGGCAAGGACCTGCGGGCGGATGAGGGAAAGCAAAACATCTGGATCCGCAAGTGGCTCCTGCATCTCATGCTTTTTGTCTCCGCGATTGCGATCATCATCGACCTTATTTTTCTTATCAACACTTTTTTGGACGGCGAGATCACCACGCGGTTCGCGCTTAAAGTCCTTGCCGTGTTGCTCGTGGCGGTCGCGGTGTTCTGGTATTACCTGTGGGAGCTCAAGCGTGATCCTGTGAAGATGACTCGCGTCACCATCTGGGCCTCCGTGGCGAGTTCTGCTGTGATCGTTGTCGCCATTGTGGCGAGCCTGTTTGTGGTTGGAGGTCCGTCCAAGCAGCGCGACGTGCGGCTGGATCAGGATCGCGTCTCGGATCTGCAAACCATCCAGTCGAGTCTTGTCGGGTACTGGCGCGACAAGGAAGCGTTGCCCGAGACACTCGATGTTATTGAGGATGACATTATCGGCTACCGTAACCCAACCGACCCTGAATCAGGCGAGGGCTACGAGTATGCCGTAACGGGCGAGTTGAGTTTCCAGCTATGCGCGATGTTTACGACGGTATCTGATGATTCAGACCAGGAAGCTTATGCCGTACCCATGGCGTATGACTATAAATATATGGGAGGGAATTTCGACCTTTGGTCTCATGCGTCAGGTCGAGTGTGCTTTGACCGTACGATTGATCCGGATCGTCTCAAGGAAGGATACGGATACTAGGCATGTCGCTCTTGTACCAAACAACGGGGATCGTGCTCTCGCGGCGCGACCATCGGGAAGTTGACCGGTGGTATTCGGTGTACACGCCCTCACACGGCAAGGTTGAATTTCTGGCACGCGGGGGACACAAGCCGCTGGCAAAACTTACCCCGCATCTGGAGATGGCGGCCGTGGTGGATTTGCTCCTCGTGCATGGTCGGGCGTATCAGATCCTGGCGGGCGTGGATCGACGCCAGGCGTTCGCGAATATTTATGACGACCTCGCTGGACTCGTGCTCGCCCAAAATGGCCTGCACTTGGTCGACATCGGCACGCGTGCGGACGAGACCGATCCGCACATCTATGATCTGCTCTTGGACTGGCTTGGCTTTTTGAACCAGAACACCTTTCTGTCTCGGGAACGCGCTGGGTTTTTGCTCAGCGCGTTTTCGCTCAAGTTGTTGGCGCTTGTGGGCTACCGACCGGAACTCAACCGCTGTCTTGGGTGTCGGCAACCCATCGCCCCCGGTGCCTACCAATGGCATGGCCTCAAGGGGGGAGTGGTCTGCACGAACTGTACTCAGATCGATCAAGAAACCTGGTTTGCCGCGCGGCCCATGACAGACGAGGCGCTCAAGCTTGTGCGGTTTGGGTTGGAAGAAGGGTTCGCGTCGCATCTGCGGCCGCACTTAAAAGCAGAAGACCTCGCTGGCTTCTATGAAGCCACGGAATCCCTCATGATCTCGCATTTTCCCATCATCCCAGCCAGCTCATTGAGAGCCGCCTGTGCCGTGTGCTAGACTTCCATTATCCATGTCATTGCGAGGCCGAAGGCCGAAGCAATCCTCCGGTTTGTCGAAGGATTGCTTCGTCGGTCTATGATTAACTCCCTCCTCGCAATGACAAAAAATATGCATACAACCGTATCTGATATTCGAGGGCACGTTGGCGAGGAGGTTGAACTGAAGGGCTGGTGTTATAACTTCCGCTCAAGCGGGAAAATTTTCTTTTTACAGTTCCGCGATGGAAGCGGAACCGTGCAGGTGGTGTACTCGAAAGCGGAATTGCCACCCGACCAATGGGACCTCTTAGACCAATTGCGACTTGAATCATCCGTGATTGTCAGTGGCGTGGTGAAAGCCGAGCCACGCTCACCCAGTGGGTTTGAACTCACCGGGACATTTTTTCAGCCTGTCCAGATCGCGGAAGAAGGCTATCCCATCGGCAAGAAAGAACACGGCCCAGATTTCTTGCTCGACCATCGTCACCTGTGGTTGCGTGCAGAAAGTCAGTGGGCGGTCATGCGCGTGCGCGATCGAATCATCACCTCGACCTTTGAATGGTTCCACGAGAACAGCTTTGTAAAATTTGATACGCCGATTTTGACGCCGACCTCCTGCGAAGGCACGACGGATTTGTTTGAGATGGATTATTTTGCAGAAGAAGGACAGGCGGCGAGCAAGGCGTACCTGGCGCAATCGGGACAGCTGTACCTCGAGGCTGGCATCATGAGTCTTGGACGAGCGTTTGATTTTGGGCCAGTATTCCGTGCGGAGAAGTCCAAGACCCGTCGGCATCTCACCGAGTTCTGGATGATGGATGCGGAGGCTGCTTTTGTGGAACACGAGGGCAACATGGCCATTCAAGAAGCGCTCATCTGTCGCATCGTGGAAGATGTGCTCAAGCATTGTCAGGCAGAACTGAAGGTGCTTGGTCGCGATACGGCACCGCTTCAAAAAGTGAAGGCACCGTTTGTGCACCTCACGCACAAGGATGCCATCGTGAAGCTCCGCGAGCTCGGTAGCGACATTGGCGAGATGGATGATCTTGGTGCCGACGACGAAACACTCCTGACACAACAATACGACAAGCCGATTTTCCTCGAGAGGTATCCGGCCGTGGTCAAGGCGTTCTACATGAAGCGCGATCCACAGGATGAAACCCGTGTACTCAACAATGATCTCCTCGCCTCAGAAGGCTACGGCGAGATTATCGGGGGAAGTCAGCGCGAGGATGACTACGAGACGCTTATGAAGCGCATCGCCGAACACAATCTCGATCCAAAACCGTTTGATTGGTACCTGGACCTGCGCCGCTATGGTTCAGTTCCACACTCCGGATTCGGCTACGGCCTTGAGCGTATCGTCGCCTGGACCTGCGGCCTCCACCACGTCCGCGAGACGATTCCGTTCCCACGAATGGTCAACCGTATCACCCCGTAATATGAAACCTTTCCAAACTCTCCTCCTTCTCGCCGTCCTGATCCTCATCGGTGGGATGGCTGCTATCTATTGGGGTAAGACCGTCGAGGATGCGACGGCACCTGTTGAGGCCGTACAGACCATAGAGGTCGTCGAGGCGGTAGAGGAAGAGATCGCGCCGGGTGCGTATCTTGTGTTCCAAGCCAACGAATGGGATTTTTACCGCCTCGCCGTCGAGGACATCGCAGACAGCCAACCACGCAAGTTTGCAACGCTGAAAAATCCTCTGGCGGTCAGTGGAGGGCTGACGCCGTATGTCTATGGCCAGCACTTGCTTCTGCACCGGTACCTGCAGGACGAACAAGACGGCATCGTCTCGCTCAAGGGCGAGGTACTCCAGACGCGACCGATGCAGTGGGGGACGATCCGTTCAGCCAATGGTCGGTACGAGGTTGTGTGGAAGTCGGTGTATGACGAAGTTGAGACGGATATCGTCGTGACAGATCTTGTGTCCGGGGAAGTTGTTGTCTCGATTCCGGAATCAGTGTTTGCGGACGCAGGCGCCTTTGCCTTGGAACCATTCTTGATCAATGACCAGGGAACCTCCCTCTATGTGCATGAGGTGTGTGCCTGCGAAGCCACCGTTGCGGGCGTGTGGCGAGTGAACCTCGAAACATTGCAGGCAACACGACTCGATACGCTCGTGAATCTGGATAGTTGGTTTCTCTCGAGTCTGGACGCGCAGGGCGGCCGTTTTCTCTCGATCAGTACAGAGCGTGAACCCGCCGAGGATGGCCCTTACGACGAGCTTCTTCCTCCCTCAACGATCCGTATGCTCGACCTTGAGACACTCGAAGCAACAGACCTTCTTGTCGACGAGGCGCGCGCTTGGGATGTGCCATGGCTTGATCCGGAAGGAAACGACCGCTACGTCGTGAGACTCTGGGACAAAGGTAATCGTTTGTACCTCGTGGATTTTGAGGATAAGGCGATCACCGAGGAGGACTATCTCACCGACGGCTGGGTGCTCGATTGGGTAGGTGACTGGCTGGTGGTGATGAATACGGACGACTCCTCCCTGAAGCTCGTCAACACGCAAACGCGGGAGGAAGTCGAGATCGAGCTTCCTGACGAGTACGCAGGGTATATCGGCTCGATCGAATTGAACTAACCGAAAATGGGGTCAGGTCGGGTTATGTGCTTTTTACACCTAAAGCACATAATCCGACCTGACCCCAAGAGAGACAGATTTGTTGAATAGATACTTATTTGAATCAAAATTGGCGATATGAAAAACCGCATTCTTATCCGTGAACTTCAGAGTAAACTCGGCGAGACCGTGATCGTGGCCGGGTGGCTGCATCGCCTTCGTGACCTTTCGAAATTTGGTTTTGCGATCCTGCGAGATCGAACCGGCTTGGTGCAGGTGGTGTTGACCGCCGAGCAACTCGAGGCTCTTCGCGGTCTTCAGGTTGAGACGGTACTAAAAGTGACAGGCGAGGTCGTGAAGAAACAATCGAAAGATCCAAACGCAAACGAAGTCGAAATTCAGGCCACCAGTATCGAGGTACTCGCACCCGTGCGCGATGTCGTGCCTGTTGAGATCAACAAAGAAGAAGTCGACGTTCAGCTAGACACACTCTTGGATAATCGCGTGGTGACGCTTCGCAACCCCAAGCAGCGCGCGATTTTCCGTGTGCAAGCCGCGCTTGTGCATGGGTTTCGGCAGTACATGGAAGCTCAAGGGTTCACGGAAATTTTTTTTCCAGTCTTGGCCGGCGCAGCCTCTGAAGGCGGAGCAGAATTTTTTCGCGTCGAGTACTACGGTCGCGAAGCCACACTCACCCAATCCGCTCAGCTCTACAAACAGATCACGATGGGAGTCTATGAGGGGGTATATGGCGTCTCCTATTCCTTCCGCGCCGAGAAGTTTGCCACATCGCGCCACCTCACCGAGTTTAACCAGTTAGAGTTTGAGGTGGGGTTTGCCGACTTCGATGAAGTCCTTGATTATTCAGAAGGAGCGATTCGTCAGATGCTCAAGACGGTCGAGGAAGAATGCAAGCCAGAGCTTGAGCTCCTCGGCGTGGAGTTGCCACCGCTGGGCGATCGATTTCCACGTATCAAACTCAAGGACGCTTTGCAAGCATACAAGGACGAGGCCGGCATTGATGAGACGCACGAACCAGATCTTTCGCCCGCCGCGGAAAAATGGATTTCGAGAGAGTGGGGACCGAAGCACCACAACTGTGGATTCGTGATCGTCACCGACTATCCAACCAGCAAGCGACCGTTCTATGCCTTGCGCGATCCTGCAGACCCAACCAACACCATCACATTCGACCTCATCGGATTTGGGAGCGAGATCATTTCTGGCGGGATGCGCGTGAACAAGTATGACGACCAGCTGCAAGCCATCAAAGACAAGGGCCTCGACCCAGCCCAGTTTGAGGACTACCTCATGATGCACAAATACGGCATTCCGCCAGAAGGCGGGTGGGGGCTTGGGCTTCAGCGTCTTACACAGAATATTCTAGGACTTGATAACATCAAGGAGGCCACGATCTTCCCACGCGATGTCCAACGACTGAGACCATAACTATTCAAAATCGCCGATAAGGCGATTTTTGCTGTACCCAGCGAGAAGATCGTCACTCAGTGTCGATCTCTGATACAATGCAGGCAGATATGGCCTTTGAGGTAAAGCTTGAAACATTCGATGGTCCGTTGCACGTCCTCTTGGAGCTCATTCAAGGGGAGGAACTGCCGATTACGGAAGTCTCGCTGGGAGCCGTGACGCAGAAGTACCTCGAGTACATGAACGCGCACGAGGTGCCGGCGGCGGAGTTGGCGGATTTTCTTGTTGTGGCAACGAAGCTCCTGCTCCTGAAGTCGCAAGCGATTCTTCCCCTCGAGGTTGCAACTGAAGAGGAGGATCCTTCAACCTTGGCGCTCCAGTTGCGGCTCTACAAAGAGTTCGTCGATGCGTCACGTACGCTCGAGGAGCGATTTGATAGCGCGCTCTGGGCGTTTGGGCGTGCGACCCCTGATGTGGTGCGGTTGAACATCGGCGAGGTGGTGACGAACCTACGTGTCGAGGATCTACGTGAGGCGTTCGCCGGGCTCCTCAAGCGCCTTGAACCTTTTTTCCGATTACAGACCGCGGCCCTGGAACGCGTCGTCTCGGTGAAGGAGCGCCTGCAGGAGATCCATGAGGCCATTCTCTCGCGCACAAAGATGACGTTCCGGCAGATTGCCAGTGCGGGGAAGTCGAGGGTAGACATCGTCGTGAGCTTCCTCGCACTGCTCGAGTTGGTGAAACAGCGAGCGGTGCAGGTTGTTCAGTCGGGAGTCTTCGACGAGATCGAAATAAAACGAGTTGACTAGCTATGGTGACAACAACGATTGAGGCGGTACTCTTTGCCGCGGCAAAACCTATTAAGCTCTCCGACCTGCGCAAGCACCTGGACCTCTCGGAGGAAATCGTGTGCGAGGCAGTTGACGACATCGCCAAGCGGTTGAATGTTGAGACGTCAGGCGTGCACCTCATGGAGCAGAACGGCGCGGTACAATTGGTTTCCAACGCGAGCGTCGGGGAGGATGTGGCGAAGTTCCTCAAGAAGGAAGCCTCTGGTCCGCTCACGCGACCGAGCCTGGAGACCCTCACTATCATCGCGTATCGCGGTCCCATCACGAAGCCCGAGATTGAAGTGATCCGCGGCGTGAATTGTTCGCTCATTCTGCGCAACCTCCTCATCCGCGGCTTCATTCTCGAGGAGCAGGACAAGACGCGACTCCAGCCCGTCTACACCGTGAGCCATGAATTTTTACAGGCGCTTGGCGTCAACCGTCTGGACGCGCTTCCAGACTACGAGGCATTTCGACACAACGACAAGATCGATGAGCTCCTGAGTCGGGAACCGGAAGAGACGCAGGTATGATCATCAAGCTCTTCACCCAACTCTTGCTTGCCTCCGCCGTCCTGCAGTTTTTTCCGGCCGACGCAGGAGAGCTCGAGACGCGAGCTACACTCCCTACCGCTTCGACGCGCTCCTTCGATCTCTTCGAGGCGTACGAGGTGATTTCACATCGGCTGCCCGAAGCCCCTGATCGTCCTCGTGCTCCGGTGAAATTGGTTTCCGCCAGCATGGGAGTGGTGACAAGCGCACGCAGTGCGATCGTGGTGGATCGGGCTTCCCATGAGGTGCTGTTTGAGAAGAACGTCGCGGAGCCCCGTGCCATTGGGTCAATCACCAAGCTTATGACCGTGTATCTCTTCTTGCAAGGGAATCCTGACCTCGATGCTCCGGCGACGCTCACCTCCGAGGATCTCCGCTTTGGAGCTGAGCTTCATTTAGCCATTGGGGAAACCGTGACCGTACGGGATTTGCTAAAGGCAAGCCTGATCGGCAGCGATAACAGTTCAACCGCCGCGCTCGCTCGGCTAAGCGGGATGTCGGAAGGGGATTTTATCGCGCGCATGAATGAGACCGCGGCGGAGTTTGGGATGCAGCGCACGACGTTTGATGATGCAACAGGCCTCTCGTCCAAAAACGTCTCGGTCGTGTCTGATCTGGCGATTCTGTTCGACAAGATTTTGGAGAACGAGACGATCGCTGAGATCACCCAATTGTCCCAGGCAACGATTGTTGGATCCTCTGGACGTCGATATCTTGTTGAGTCGACGGATGAGTTGTTGGGAACCTTCATCGACCAGCCTCCCTACGATATCATTGGGGGGAAGACGGGATTTCTTCCGGAGGCTGGGTACTGCTTAGGAACTATTTTTTCCAATGAGAACGGCGGCGAAATTATCGTCGTTGTGCTTGGCTCTGAAACAAAGGAGGGACGCTTCCAAGACGTGAAGTCGCTTGCCGTGTGGGCATACAAGACGTTTGATTGGCCCACGCTATGATTGACACACTTCTTATCTGGTTGGAGGGATTGCCGTCGGAGCTTATCGCATTTGTGCTTGCGATGATACCGGTGACCGAAACGCGACTCGCCCTGCCTGTGGCAATCTTCGTGCTTCACCTCTCCCCATGGGCGGCGTTTACATCGACCCTGTTGGGGAATCTCTTTCCCATGCCGTTCATCTTTGCATTGTTGACGCCAGCACTCAAGATCGTTCATCAAAGGATTCCACGTCTGGATCAGTGGTTCGTAAGTTGGCGAGACACGCAAGTGAAAAAGTTTGGAGAGAGTTACTCGAAGTGGGGAGCGTTCTTCCTCTTCCTCCTTGTGGTGGCTCCGGGACCTGGGACGGGCGTGTGGACGGCGAGCGCGTTAGCCGTGATCTTCGCGATCGACCGGCGGCTTGCCGCGATCTCGATTATCTCTGGTGCCTTCATCGGAACACTCGCGATTTTGGCCGTCACCCAGGGCGTGTTTACTGGTCTGCAACTTCTATGAGAATCGCCATTGATGGAACAACGTTGTGTGCGCCAGACGGTTCTCGCGGAGCGGGGATCGAACATTACTCGTGGTCGATCACCAAGGCCCTTTTGCGGGAGGGGAAGGAGCATGATTTTTTTATCTCGACGCCGCCTGGTTTGAATCGCGTCCGTCGCCAAGACCTCCTGGAGACCGAGGCCCGCGTGACGCTCCTTCCTTCCTGGGGTCCGAGACTCTCATGTGTTTCTCGTCACGCCATCCTCCCGCTGCGATTTATGCTGCGGCGACCCGATGTACTCTTCTCACCCTTTGGGCAGATTCCCCTTGGTTGGCGAGGCAAGAGTGTGGTGACCGTGCACGACCTGGCGATCTACGAGCATCCAGAGTGGTTTCCTTCGCAACAGAGTTTCGCCACGCGCGTGGTTGTGCCAAAGAGTCTTGAGCGGGCGACACAGATCATCGCGGTTTCGAGCGCGACACAGCACAAGCTCCATGAGCTTATGTCGGCGACGGATGGAAGAGTACAAGTCGTCCACGAGGGGGTGGACCTGAGCGAAGCCTATGCCGCGCTTTCGGGTGCAGAAACGAGCGTGCGATTTCCGTTTGATCGGGAGTTCGTCCTGCTCCTGGGCACGATCGAGCCGCGGAAGAATTTGCTCAATGCGTTTAGGGCGTTCCATGCGTTTCTTCAGAGTCGGCCAGAGCAGGCGTCACAGGTGCGGTTTATCGTCGCGGGAAAGAAAGGATGGCACACACGAGAAATCGAAGAAGAGCTGGTCGCGATCAACCAGGCGTGGAAGGGGGCTGAACCAAACGGCGTGATTCAGTTTTTGGGGCCCGTGACCGAAGAGGAGAAATGGAATTTGCTCGCGCGCGCGTCGTGTCTGCTGTATCCGTCGTGGGATGAGGGGTTTGGGTTGCCGCTCTTGGAGGCGATGGCCGTAGGGACACCGGTGATTGCGTCTAATCGTGGAGCCCTTCCCGAGGTGGGAGGCGACGCGGCGGTCTACGTCGACCCCGAAGACATTGAGGCGATGAGTTTCGCGCTCATTCAATGTCTGCTTGTCCCAGAAGGTGTTCGAGAAATCCGTGAACTCGGCATTGCTCGCGCGGCAGAGTTCAGTTGGGAACGCGCCGCGCAGGAGACGATGAAGATTTTGGAGGAAGTTGCTCGATCATAAAACGAGGCCTGAGCCTCGTTTTATAGTTTCGTTTGCAAGTACGCGATGAGCACGATCTGCGCCATGATGGCGTAGTAGAGGGGCACGTCGCCGCGGCGGCGGACGAAGTAGTCGTGGAAGTAAAAATGAAGGCGGTTGAACCAGCGCAGGAGGCGCGTTTTGGTTACCTCGTAGATGCCCACCAAGAGATCAGGCAACACGCCGCCGACGATGCCCCACGAGTACGCGCGCAGGGACTCGATGTCGCGTGTGTTCGCCAGCAGCAGAACAAAGATGATGGCGATGATCGCATCGACCATCACATAGGCGATTGCCTGCTTGCGGCGACGTTTGTGCACCCTGTAGTTGTCCGCGATCCCCGTGTCTCCATGGGGGATCATGTCGATCAAGAAATGCGAAATGAAGCCGAAAATAAAAGCAAGCA
>JACQSJ010000046.1 GCA_016205995.1 Candidatus Uhrbacteria bacterium
GACGTGAAGGAGATTGTCGAGTCAGTCAGCACGATTGTGGCGTTGAGCGATGAACAGAAGAGTGGTCTGGCATCGATTGGACAGACAGCCGCCAAGAATAAGGAGGAGCTCGCCCAAGGCCGCAGCGAGGTAATCGGCAAGATCATGGAGATCATCCGCGGACAGTACGACAAACTATACGATGTATTCGAGGAGCGAAAAAACGTGTATGGCATCGAACGTGCCGTGCTCCTGCGGGCGATCGACATGTTGTGGATCGACCACCTGGCGGCCATGGGTGCGCTGCGCACGGGGATCGGGTTGCAGGGCTACGGCCAGCGCGATCCACTCGTGGAGTACAAGAAGGAAGGTTACAGCCTGTTCCAGCACTTGCTTGGGTCGATTAACAGCGAAATCACACAGACGTTCTTCAAGTACGCCAAGCATGCGGTGGACATGAAGGTCCAGGCCGAGCTGGGACGATCCGTGTTCCAGAAAGCGGGGCTTATCTTACAAGGCGCACAGAAGACGAGCAAAGCGAATGGAGTTGAAGGCTCTGCTGGTAGCCCCAGGCTTCAGCCTGGGGGATCGTCAGAAAAAGCAGGTCGCAACGACCCCTGCCCCTGCGGATCGGGGAAGAAGTATAAGAAGTGTCATGGACTGTAAAAGCAAAACCGCCCACGGGCGGTTTTGTGATAGACTAATTCTGCTATGACTGACGAACTACAGCAGACCACGAAACTTGTTCTCGAACGCGGCTATCTTGCTTCTCTTGGCATCGTTGACGAACATGGTCCCTGGGTGGCGGATGTGATCTACATCGCCGACGAGGACCTCAACCTCTACTGGATGTCCACACCTGAGCGGCGGCACTCACGAGCGATCGACAGTGGTCATAATCACGTTGCCGCAGCAATTGCGGTGACACAGTCAGCAGATCAGCCAGACGAGGGTCTGCAGATTTCTGGTGTGGCTAAGCGTGTCGAGCAGCCATCGCTGGAACTTCTCAAACAGTGGATGCGAAAGAAAAGAAAGCCCCTCACTTCAGCCATTGGAGCCGTTTTAACAGATCACGTCTGGTACCAGCTCATGCCCGACCGCATCGAACTCATCTATCAAGAGAAGTTTGGGTATGATCGGCAGAAAGTTTTATGAACATCATCCTGGGATCAAGCTCTCCAAGTCGGAAGACTGTCCTTGAGGCGATGGGGTTTGCGTTTACGACGATTTCGCCGGACATTGATGAGCGAGCAATTCGTCGTGATGATCCGCGAGAGCTTGTCACAGCCATCGCTCAGGCGAAGATGGATGCCGTGCTCGAGAAAGTTCAGGGCGAGGCCATTGTGATCACCTCTGACCAGGTGATGCTCGTCGACGGGATCGTGCGCGAGAAACCGACAACAAAAGAAGAGGCGTACGTATTCATCAAGACGTTTTCAACCAGGCCACAAATCGCCACCTCCGCGACTGTCGTCTGTAACACCGCCAACGGGAGGCGTGTTTGTGAAGTCGTAGATGTACGTGTGACATGTGATCCAATCCCTGAAGAAAACATTCGCGAGTTCGTCGAAACAGAGCAAGCGCTCAAGTACGCAGGCGGTCTCGCGGCAGAACATCCGCTGTTTGAGCCATTTGTACATGTCGATGGAGAATGGGAGGCGCTCATGGGGCTTCCCAAAGCAAAGACGCGTGAGATGATCGAACAAGTCACCATCTGAGGTTTGGGTTGGAGTTTTGTTACGGTCTGCGGTTGTCCACTTGCCCGCCAGACCCCGATCGCCTACACTTACGCCCGTCTATTTTTATCCTATGCAAACGTGGAAATTGAAAAAGAAACCGGTCCAGAACAAGTCCAAGAAGCCTCGTGTATGGGCCATCCTCGCCGTGGTGGCGACGATCGCATCCTTGTTCTATAGCTTCCCGCAGTTTTGGAATCAGGGGGCGGAGTTTGTCCAAGCACAAACAGGTTGGCTTCCACCAACCGTGTCCGAGGAGCCGTTCCGACTTGGGCTTGATCTTCAGGGTGGCACGCACTTGGTGTACGAGGCGGATATGTCGCAGATTCCGGAAGAGGATCGTCTCACGGCGCTGGAAGGTGTGCGAGACGTGATTGAGCGTCGCGTGAACGCGTTTGGTGTGTCCGAACCGGTCGTGCAGACAACCAGTACCGGTGGCACGTATCGCGTCATCATCGAGCTGGCGGGAGTTCTCGACGTCAGCGAGGCGATCGCGCTCATCGGAGAAACACCGGTGCTCGAGTTCAAGGAACCAGGCGAGGAGCTTCAGCGTGATCCCACTCAAGAGGAACTCGCGCAGCTTGATACACTCAACGCGCAGGAGCGAGCAGATGCGAAGGTGGTTCTGGATCGAGCGTTGGCCGGGGAAGATTTCGACGCTCTTGTCCAAGAGTTCAGCATCGATCGAAACAAGGAGATCAATAAGGGGATCATCGAGAACATCACCGCGGACTCGTACTTTACGGAGTATGTGCTCTTGATTCAGCAGCGGGGAGTTCGGCCCGGGCAGGTGAATGGAAACTTGTTAGAGAATGAAGACGGTGTAAGCGTGTTCAAGTATCTCAACCCAGGTGAGCGCACAGAGATGTTGCTTTCACACATCCTGGTCTGTTTTGAGGGCAAGAAAAATTGTACAAGCACATTGCCGGCAGTGGACGCCTCGATCCAGATCAACAATCTTAAAGACCAGACAACGCCGGAAAATTTTGCCGAGCTGGCAAAGCAATACTCGACCGATCCGTCGGCCATCTCAAACTCAGGAGACCTCGGCTGGTCCACAACCGGCGATTATGTCCCTTCGTTTGAACTCGCCGCTGCCGCATTGGAGGTTGGTGAAATTTCGTCCGTGGTCGAGACAGATTACGGCTACCACCTCATCTACAAGCGTGACCAGAAGACCAGTCCGGCGTATACGATCCAGCGCGTGCTCATGCCACTTTCGGATGTTACGGATGTCGTGCCTCAGGTTGAACCCTGGATAAACACGGAACTTTCGGGAAAGCATTTGTCTCGAGCCGGTGTGGAGTTTGATCCCAACACTGGGGCTCCCTACATCGCGCTGACGTTTAATGACGAAGGCGGAGACCTATTTGGAAAGCTTACCGAGACACACGTGGGACAACCAATCGCCATCTTCCTGGACGGTGAGCCGATTTCTACGCCCGTCGTGCAACAGGCGATTTACGGCGGTCAGGCGGTCATTACGGGGGATTTCACGGTTCCAGAGGCAAAGCTTCTTGCCCAGCGCCTCAACGCGGGGGCGCTTCCCGTTGCGGTGACGCTCCTTTCCCAGCAGACGGTGGGTCCAACCTTGGGAGCTGCGTCCCTTGGCATGAGCGTTAAGGCGGCGTTGGTAGGTTTCACACTGGTCGCCCTCTACATGGTGGCGTACTACCGGCTCGTTGGACTCTTTTCCGTCGTCGCGCTTATCTTGTACGCGTTGTTGAACCTGGCTCTCTACAAAATCTTTGACGTCACGATTTCGCTCTCCGGAGTCGCGGGCTTTGTCCTTTCGTTGGGAATGGCGGTTGATGCAAACGTCCTGATCATCGAGCGCATGAAGGAGGAGATCAAAGCAGGACGCGACCTTTCCAGCGCCACGCGAGAGGGCTTCCTCCGAGCCTGGCCCGCTATCCGCGATGCCAACGTCGCCACCTTTGTCGTGGCGGTCGTGCTCTACTTGTTCAGCACCAGTTTCGTACGCGGGTTTGCCCTGCTGCTCGGGATCGGTATTTTGGTCAGCATGTTCACCGCCATCACGATCACGCGCAGTTACATGGATGCCGCGTTCCCCAAGAAGGCGTTGGCTCGCCCGTGGTTGTCCGGTCTCTCTAAACCGTCCAAGTCCTAGAGCGTATGAAACTTCACATTGTTAAACATCGCCGCACTTGGTACCTCCTCTCTGCCGCCCTGTGTGTGCTGAGCATTGTCGCGCTCTTCATTTGGGGATTACGGCCGGGGATTGACTTCACCGGAGGGTCCCTCCTGGAACTCTCGTTTGTGTCCGCCCCCTCCCAGACAGCTGTCCACGAGGCGCTTGCGACGGCAGGACACAGCGAGGCACTCGTCCAACTCTCAGAGGCAAACGTCCTTATCCGGACACGGCCCCTGACTGAGGACGAACATCAAGCGCTCTTGGCCACGCTTTCGCAATCTTTGGGTGAGGCGACGGAACTCCAGTTCGATTCCATTGGCCCGATGATCGGTGAGGAGTTGCGGGAGAAGGCCCTCTGGGGCGTGGGGACAAGTCTCGCCATCATTGCGCTCTACCTTGCCTGGTCGTTTCGCGGATCGGATGTCCTCTTCTCTGGAAAGAAGATTGCCCTGCTCACGGTCCTCAAAACATTCCATGACGTCTTGATCTCCATCGGACTTTTTGCCGTCCTGGGCCATTTCCTTGGGTACGAGATGGACACGGCGTTTGTGGCCGGCGTCCTGACGATACTGGGATATTCCATCAACGACGGCGTGGTGGTTCTGGATCGCACCCGCGAAAACGCCAAGTTGAAGATCTCGAGCCGTCTAGAGGAAATCGTCGATCGCGCCATTGACCAAACCCTTGCGCGGTCGTTGAACACCTCCGTCACGGTGTTCCTGGCTCTTCTGGCCGTGTTCCTCTTCGGAGGCGGGTCGACGCGTCCGTTTGCGATGTTGCTCCTGATTGGTGTCTTCATCGGAACGTACTCGTCCGTCTTTATCGCCAGCCCCTTATTGGTCACTTTGAGCAAACAGAAAACGATTCCATAGAAGAAAAAACTGGGAGCCACCCCAGTTTTTTGGTATACTGAATCAATCCTTATGCTTCCACTCTTGGCTATTCCTATCGTCAGCCAAGCCACCGGGGTGGCGACAAGCCAGTACTCGTTTTTTGCGCAACCTATTGATGCGATCTTGTATGACCTGCTCATCTGGGTCGGCTGGATTCCTATCGCCATTACATTGGGTTGGGGATTCACCGCGATGTGGAAAAATTCTCGACAGGGAATTTTCGCTTCCAAGTTGAAATACACCATCCTGGCGATCGACGTTCCCAGTATGACGGAACAGACGCCGAAAGCGTTCGAGAACCTCTTTGCCTCCCTCTACGCCACCAAGTCGACCATTACGTGGAAGGAGAAGTGGATGGACGGCAAACTTCACCCCGTATTCTCCTTCGAGATCGTTTCGACTGAGGGCTATATCCAGTTTCTCGTTCGCACGCAAACGCGTTTCCGAGACGTGGTCGAGGCAGGCATCTACGCCAACTATCCCGAGGCCGAGATTTCTGAGGTAGAGGATTACGCGGTGAAATTCCCCAACGAGTTTCCCAACGACGACTACGAAATGTGGGGAGGGGAGATGACGCTCGATAACGATCAGATGTTTCCCATTCGAACCCACGTGGATTTTGAGGATCGCATCTCGCAGGAAATCAAGGATCCTTTGGCTGTCACACTTGAACAACTCGCCAAGATGCGTCCAGGGGAGCACTTCTGGATTCAGATTCTCGTCCAACCTTCGGACAACGACTGGCAAAAGAAGAGCATCAAGTACGTCAATAAAATCTATGGGGCTGAGGAGAAGAAAAGCAAGAGCCTGTTCCTGTCGGCTCTTGATTCAACGGTCGCGATACCCGCGGGGCTCTTACAGGAGGCAACAGGAATCGACTTGAGCAACCTCCTCGGGACAGGGGACGCTAAGGCTGAGGAGGATCCTTGGAAGGCGTTTAAGATCACGCTGCCTCAAAAAGAAGAGGCAGAGGCTATTTTGACAAAAGCCTCAAAGATCGGTTTGGGGACGAAGATCCGAGTGCTCTATGTGGCGCGCAAGAACGCGTTCGTGAAGGTTGAGCGCACCGGTATCGTGAAAGGCGTCCTCAACCAGTTTTCCAACCTCAACCTCAACAAGTTCACGCTGTACATCCCGCAGGTCCCTAAGGACGACTACTTTTGGATGCGGTGGGTCTATACCAAGAAGCAGCATCGCTTGATGAAGGGATATCAGTCTCGTAGCTGGGGCATTGGGGCGAACCCGGTCTTCCTCAATGTGGAGGAGCTTGCCACGATCTGGCACTTCCCATCCATCTTGATCAAGGCGCCGCTGGTCAAGAAGAGCGAGTCCAAGCGAGCCGAACCCCCATCTGGCCTTCCCATTACGTACCTCGAAGAGACATTGCCTGGCTATGTGCCTGCGCAGGAGCAGGGTGTGCCTGAAGGGCTTCCGATCGAATTGGAACCTGCCGAGGGGCTTGATGTTCCTCCTCCGGGTCTCGCGTTTGCCCAAACCGGTGAAGAGCCTCTGCCTGAGGCCATTCCGCATCCCGCCGCACCAACGGTAAGCGAACCTCCTCCTGAGCCCACCGACGAATTTGTCCCCCCCAATCTCCCTGTGTAGGGAACCACATGTCTTACAACCACGACCACGAAAACGAAGTCAACTACTTCGCCAAGACGAACTTCCGCAACCAGATGACGAAGTTCGGCATCAAGACCGACGACCGACGTCGGCATGTATATGTGATTGGAAAAACGGGTATGGGCAAGACGGCCCTGCTCGAAAATTTCATCCTGTCGGATATCTACGCGGGCCATGGGTGTTGCTATGTGGATCCGCACGGGGACACGGCAGAAAAACTCATTGATTACATCCCTAGCTGGCGCCTCAATGACGTCGTGTACTTTAACCCGGCGGACATGGAATACCCGGTGGGCTTCAACATCCTGGAGGCGATAGGAGAATCGCACAAGCACTTGGTGGTGTCCGGCATGATGGGAGTCTTCCAGAAAATTTGGGAGAACATGTGGTCCAGCCGCATGGAGTACATTTTGAACAACACCTTGTTGGCTCTCTTGGACACGCCGGGCCAGACACTCCTAGGTATAAACCGGATGTTGTCCGATGCCGATTTCCGCAAACGGATCGTCGGAAACGTGCGCGACCCAGTCGTCAAACAGTTCTGGTTGGTCGAGTTTGCTTCCTACAACGAGAAGTACGCCCAGGAGGCCGTGGCACCAATCCAAAACAAGATTGGGCAGTTTCTCTCCGCGGTCGTGATCCGCAATATCGTCGCGCAGGTGAAGTCCTCGATCAACGTCCGCGACATCATGGAC
>JACQSJ010000048.1 GCA_016205995.1 Candidatus Uhrbacteria bacterium
GGGTATCATGATCAAACAAGGTTTCGATGCGGTCGACGAGCGGTTTAACCGTGTTGACACTCGACTTGAAAATTTGGAGGAACAAAACGAAATTCGCGGTCAACAAAATCGACATCTTGCCAAGAGAATCACTTCGCTTGAACTCAAACAACCGGCTTGACCGGTTGTTTCATTTTCATTCCTGACTCTCGAGCCAACGTTCGGCGTCCAGAGCCGCCATACATCCCGTCCCGGCGGCTGTAACCGCTTGGCGGTATCGATGGTCGGCTACATCACCTCCGGCAAACACCCCTTCCACACTCGTCGCCGTCGAGCCCGGCTTGGTAACGATGTAACCTTTTTGGTCGAGATCGATCACGCCCTTAAACAATTCCGTGTTGGGCTTGTGGCCGATCGCAACGAAGAGGCCTTCGGTGACAAGATCGCGCTCTTCGTTGGTTTGGTTGTTGAACACCCGTACTCCCGTGAGCCGTGTCCCGTCGCCCAGCACCTCGCGGACTTCTGTATTCCAGAGGAAACCAATCTTGGGATTCTTCATGGCGCGCTCTTGCATGATCTTGGAGGCACGCAACGTGTCACGTCGATGAACGACCGTAACCTTCTTGGCAAACTTCGTGAGGAAGTTCGCCTCCTCCATAGCCGAGTCTCCTCCACCCACAACGAGAATCTCCTTGTCGCGGAAGAAGAATCCATCACAGGTCGCACACGCTGATACGCCATGACCCTGATACTGCTCCTCACCCGGGACTCCGATCCAGGTGGCTTGGGCGCCGGTACAAATAATGACGGAACTCGCAACATATTCCGTCGACCCTGCCTTTACTTTGAATGGTCGACTCCCAAAATTAACTTCTGTCACGTCTTCAGAAATAATCCTCGTTCCAAAGCGCACCGCCTGGGCTTTGAACTTTTCCATCATCTCTGGACCCATGAGTCCCTCGGGGAATCCAGGGTAGTTCTCCACCTCGGTGGTAAGCATGAGCTGACCGCCGGGTTGTCCGCCCAGACGCTGGCCCTCAAACAAGAGCGGTTTCATGTCCGCCCGCGCCGCATAGACGGCCGCTGTATACCCAGCGGGACCCGAGCCGATGATGATGACTTGTTCCACAGACATAGGTCGGATAGGACTTATAGGGCCAATAGGACCTATGTTAAGTGACGGGAAATTTTTGCGCGCAGAGCCTGCTTGGTCATCGACCCAGAAAATTGCTCCGCAACCTGGCCGCCCTTGAAGACGATAAATGTCGGGATGGAAAGGATGTTGTACTTCTGGGCGATGTCTGAATGCTCGTCGACGTTTACCTTCCCTATCACCACGCCCTCCATTTCCCCAGCGAGCTCTTCCACAATCGGCGACATCACTTTGCATGGTCCACACCACGGCGCCCAAAAGTCGACGAACACGGGCGTGTCGGATCCCAACACAGCGGCGTCAAAGTTCTGTGAGGTAAAGGTCTGTTCTGACATAGCGATTATCGGAGGTTCACTCCTTCGATTTTTAATTCTTTGGTTATGCGATCTTCGGTGTAGGCCTCGAGCTGGTCCCCCTCTTCTGGTTTCACTTTTCCTTTGTAGCTCATGCCGATCTCTTGGCCGGCCTGCGCTTCCTTCATCTCGGAGCGTCCCAGCTGTAAGCTGACGATCGCACCCTCTCCGATATACTCCCCGTTTCGAGAGAGTCGAAGTTTCGCCCCCTTACGGATCTTCTCGCCTTTAACGCGTCCGCCAACGATCCAGCCGCCGTCGATCTTTTTGAAATTCTTCAGAACATCGAAGCGGCCCTGCTCCTCAATGACTGTGTCGGCCGGTAGACGCTTCTTCAATTCCTCGATCACGTCCTCAAAGAGTTTGTAGATGATTTTATACTCACGCAAATCCACTTCCTTGTCGCGCGCGAGCTCTTCCGCTCCACCGCTTGGACGAACATTGAAACCAATGACGATTGCTTGGGAGCCGGCAGCCGTGTTGATATCCGCGTCGGTAATGTTGCCGAGTCCTTTTTGAACCACCTTCACACCCACCTGATCATGCTTGATCTTGTCGAGCATTCCCAGAATAGCCTCAAGCGACCCAAGCACGTCCGCGCGGATAATGAGGTTCACGACTTGCTTTCCCTCTTCTCCCTCCGGCGCTTCATCCGTGCTCTTCACCACGTGACGGATCGAGGCAACCTCTTCCGTGGCTTTGAGGCTGGAGTCCGTGGACTTCATCTTCTTGAGAGCCTTCATGTCCGTCGGCACCTCCATGACGTCTCCAACAGCGGGCGCCAGTTTCCATCCGATAATTTTGGCAGGGGTCGATGGCGGCGCTTCTTTCAGGCTCTCGCCTTTCCAGTTCTGCATGGCACGCACGCGACCAAACTGTGTTCCGCGCACCCCCAAGTCGTCACCGATACGCAATGTTCCACTTTGTACGAGCACCGTCGCAATCGGACCCGATCCTGGATTGACGTTTGATTCGATCACCGTCCCAATCGCGCGGCCCTCTGGGTTAGCGACAATCCGTTCGCGCTCCATTTCCTCGACGAGTAACAGCATGTCGAGCAGCTGTTCGATGTTTGTCCCAGCCTTCGCGCTCAACGGTACCATGATGGTCTTGCCGCCCCAGTCCTCCGGGACAAGCTCAAGCTCAGAGAGCTGTGTTTTCACTTTCTCGATGTTGGCTTCTGCCCGATCAATCTTGTTGAGCGCCACGACAAACGGGAGTCCGGCAGACTTGATGATGTTGATCGCTTCCTTTGTCTGTGGTTGAACGCCGTCATCCACGGCGACGACCAAGATCGCAATGTCGGCCACCTTCGCCCCGCGAGAACGCATGACTGTGAACGCTTCGTGTCCCGGCGTGTCGATGAACGTGAGCATCTTTCCGTTTCGCTCAACCTGGTAGGCGCCGATGTGCTGCGTGATGCCACCAGCTTCTGTGTCCATGACGTTCGTTTTGCGGATCGCGTCCAAGAGTCGCGTCTTGCCATGGTCGACGTGGCCCATGACCACAATGACTGGTGGGCGACGTTGCAAGTCGTCCTTGTGTTCTGTCTCAATCCGGTCGCGAAGTTTTTCTGTTCCTTCCGTGTCCTCCACCACGGTGGCGCCATCTTCTCGAATCGCTTTAAATCCAAGATCCTCGGCAAGGATGGAGGCCGTGTCAAAATCAATACGCTCGTTGATGGCGGCAAGGATCCCGTTTCGCATGAGCTCCTGCATGACGCGTGGGACAGGCTGGTCAAGCGCGGAGGCAAAATCACGAACAGTCATGACCGCAGGAAGGGTCACGGGCTTGCGTTGTGTGTCTGGAAGATCTCGTCGAGCGGCTATGGCCTTCTGGTCTCGCACCTTTTCTGCGAGTCGTTCCTTGCGGCGCATTTCATTCCACGCTTCCGTGATTGCCTGTGCTTGGCGGTTGTCGATTTTCAGCGCCTTTTTTCCGACCGCAAACCCAAGTTCCGGCAACTTTGTGTGAAGTTCCTCAGGTCGGACGCGAAGACGGCGGGCGAGTTCTGTGATGTTCATAGAGGGACGTATCATTGTCATCCCGAGGCGCTGCCGAGGGATCTCCAAGTCATTAGTAGATCCTTCCTCGACTGTAGAACAGCCTCGTCAGGATGACAAAACGAAGACGCCCCCGAGTTTAGCCAAAAAAGAGAAATTGGTCAACGAACCGCAAGCGTGGTTAGAATAAAGGTGTTATGGAAGGATTTCTCCTTATCGACAAACCCGCAGGGATCACGAGCCATGATGTGGTCGACCGAGTACGTCGGCTCACAGGTGAACGGCGCGAAGGCCATGCAGGGACGCTCGATCCGTTTGCAACGGGATTGCTTATCGTGGGCGTAGGACGTGTCGCCACGCGTGAAATGGAGAAGCTTGTGGGACTCGACAAAGAATATGAGGCCGTCTTCGTTTTGGGAGCAAGCTCGACAACGGATGATACGGAAGGAACGATCACACCGTCACCTTTGAGTTCTCTCCCCCTTTCCAAGGGGGAGCTGGAGGGGGTCTTGGTGAAATTCATCGGCGAGATTGAACAAATTCCTCCAACTTATTCGGCGATCAAGGTGGGTGGCAAAAAAATGTACGAGGCGGCGCGGGAAGGAAAGCCGATAGAGGGGAAACCGCGGAGGGTGACGGTCTCCTCGTTCGAGCTGCGTAACCACCCCCAGCCCCTCCTTCAAAAGGAGGGGGGCCGGATCGTTGTGACATTTCGTTGTTCAAGCGGGACGTATATCAGGAGTCTTGTGCGTGACCTTGGTCGAGCACTGGGTGGCGGAGGCTATGTAGAAGAATTGCGTCGCACCCAGATCGGACCGTTTTTTGTGTCCCAAGCGTCGACACTCGAGTCGCTCGAAGGGAAAGTTGGTCAACACATCATTCCAGTTGCTCAATTACTTCAAATACTTTCTCGCCCAGCAAATACATTGACATCCTAAATGATACTTTGTCATCCCGAGCGCAGCGAGGGATCTACTCATTAAGGAGATCCCTCCTCCTTTCAGTCGTCGGGATGACAAAACTTTTGGTTTTGACACCAATGGCTTTCTGATGCTAACTTGGCTGAGCGAATTAATTGATTGATTCCTCTCGCGAAGCTCACGGATTCCACGAAATCGACTTTCTTATGCGACTTTCCGCTTTAGAACCCCTGGCCCTAAGTCCCCTCTCCTTCATCCAAGAAGGTTTGTTGTTGTAAAGCGTTTTCGTGAAAATCTGTCCCCATATGAGCTTCTCTGAGAGTAGAGAAGTTTTATGTTGACTATCTATCTCGTGATCGCCGTGGTTCTCTCCCTTGTCGTGGGAGGAGCCGCCGGCTATGCGATCCGTAAGTCCCAAGCCAAAAAGTCGGCAGACCATGCCGAGGCCCGCGCCGAAGCGATCCTCTCTGAGGCAAAGAAGAAGCAGGAGGAGATCCTCACGGACACCAAGAACCGCGAACAGGAAGCGCTCCTACGAGCTAAGGAAAAGGCGCTGAAGATCATCGACGAGGCCAAACAAGAGGAGTCTTCGCGTCGCCGAGATATCCAAGACCAGCAACGACGCCTTGAGAAGCGCGAGGCCATGTTTGATCAACAGATTGTCGAGATCGAAGACAAGAAAACGAAGCTCGAAGAAAAAACCAGGGAAATCGAGGAGATAAAGGAACGCGTCCGCGCCATCAAGGAGGAGCAGGTTGCGAAGCTCCAGGAAATCGCTGGGCTGAACCGCGAACAGGCTGAGGCAAAGCTCCTCACCGAAATTGAACGTGACTCCCAGGACGCCCTGATGAGCCGCCTGCACAAACTAGAACAGGTAAGCGAGGAAGAGCTCGAAATCAAATCGCGCAAAATCCTCTCGCTCGCGCTCACCCGTTACGCCTCCACCGTTTGTGCGGATACAACCACCACCTCGGTGGAACTCCCTAACGACGAAATGAAAGGCCGCATCATCGGCAAAGAAGGTCGCAACATCAAAGCGATCGAATTACTCACAGGAACAGAGATCATTGTCGACGATACACCCAACATGATCACGATCTCTGGCTTCTCACCGATCCGCCGCCAAGTCGCCAAGCGTTCCTTGGATGAGCTCATCAAGGACGGTCGTATCCACCCAGCCCGCATCGAAGAAGCCATCCTCAATGCCAAGAAGACAATCGCGAAGGACTTGCGCAAGGCAGGTGAGGACGCCCTCTATCAGCTTGGTATTCCGGTCTCCAGCATCGACCCAAAGCTCACCTCAATCCTGGGCCGCATGAAGTACCGTACCAGCTACGGTCAAAACGCGCTCATGCACTCCATTGAAGTAGGGACGATTGCTGGCATGATCGCCGAGGAGCTCGGCGCGGACGTATTCGTCTGCAAAAAGGGCGGACTCTTCCATGACATCGGCAAGGCTGTTGACCATGACATGCAGGGTGCCCATCCAGAAAACGGATACAACATCATGAATAAGTTCGGGTTCACCGAGGAGTTGTGCTACCAATCCATCGCCCACCACGAGGATCGACCGCGAACGATTGAAGGGGCGATCGTCAAGGCGGCTGACGCTATCTCTGGGGCCCGACCAGGTGCACGTAAGCAATCGCTTGAACAGTTCATCCAGCGCATGGAGGAGCTGGAGCGCACGGCCGGATCGTTTGATGGGGTGGAGAAGGCGTACGCGATTCAAGCCGGTCGCGAAGTCCGGGTATTTGTCCAACCGCAGAAGATCGACGACCTCACGGCCTATCGCCTGGCCAAGGACGTGGCCAATAAAATCGAAGCCGAGCTCTCCTACCCGGGAGAAGTGAAAGTGACCGTCATCCGCGAGACCCGCGTGATTGAGTACGCAAAATAAAATTGACAGGAAGCTGTTTCTTTGCTAGACTCAGAGCAATATGAACAAAGCAGATTTGGCCGCCCTCTTGGCGGAGCAGCTCGATGTCTCCAAGAAGCTTGGGGAGGATTTCATTGCCGCGTTTGAAGAAATCGTCACCCGTGCGCTCACCCGTGGGGAAGAAGTCACGATTGCCGGTTTCGGGACATTCAGCTCCCGCACCCGCAAGGGCCGCATCGGCGTGAACCCGCAGAATCCCAGCGAGAAAATCACCATTCCTTCCGTCTTGGTGCCCAAGTTCAAGGCGGGGAAGGCGCTGAAGGATACACTGAAAGGAAAACGGTCCATCTAGGTATGCCTGAGGGATCGAGAGAAAGAAAAAGCATCGGCTACGATGCTTTTTCTGTTGAACAACGGGAAGGACATCGTGGATATGACATCCTCTCTGATCCTGAAGCGCGGGAGCGAATCAAGAAACGGATGCTCGCGTTCTCGATGGCCATCCACGACAGGGGCGTCGAGTCTCTTGTCTTTCTCGACCGAAGCGCCCGTCCGCTCTCGTGGATGTTCAAAGACCTCTGGAAGAGACTCTATCCCACGACCGCGTCTCCGGATATCCACTTCGTCAATATCGGAACCCCCTCTGTGCTTCATGGTGGGCAGCTGGGAACAACGTCCTACTCGAGCCTTGATAGCAGAACTTCAGAACGACTTCGTCAAAGGATCTATGATCTCCCGGAATCAGATGACTGGATACGTCCTGAGGAGATCCCCCAGCCGTGGCAACAGGATGCTCAGAGCCGCGCCCCAGAACAAACCGAGCTCAAAAAACTTTTCAAAAAACAGTTCGACGAAAAGGACGTGCTGATTGTCGATGACCTTGCCGCATCGGGACGTTCCCAGATGGTCGCCCTTGCTCTCTTGAGCCAAGCCTTTCCGAAAGCGAAGGCGTGGCAGAGTGGAACATTTTTCCGAAGCGAGATAGGAGGCAGCTTGCTGATGGACGAGAAGATCGACAAAAAACAACTCCCTTGGTTTCGCGAAGAGGGGTTGGCCGGAGTCCTCGAGCTCCCCGATGAAGACCAGCACTTGCTCTCCGCACCGATTACGGAGGCGGCTGCAGCCAACATTCGGAAACACCTGGAAACACGGGTGAGGACGTATGTGGAGAAAGGTCTCGAGTTGGTACCCGAATCCCTGAAGCTCCTCCAAGAGTTCCGATCATTCGTCCTCCCATTGGCAGAGGGGGAAATGAGGTCCCATCTGGAGGAGCTCCTGAAAGAACGGCAGGTGTTCCTGGAAGAATTCCAGAAAGAAAAATCTCTCGAATCGTTGGATTGGAAACGGGGCAAGCAACTCTGGCAAGAGATCGTCCAGTGTCTCATCGAGTCGAAACTCCTCGAACACGAGGGCGTGGCGGAACGTCTGGGAAACCTGAACACGGGATCGCCTGAGTACAGCTCGATCAGCTGGGCTCTCCCCGTCCAGGCAGTGCTCGACCAGTACAAAGACATCGGCAAGCTCCGGGAACGATCGTTGACGCTGCGTCGGGAACTCAAGCAGCTTGCGGAAGAAGTTTTGGATCACAAGCAGGCCCGGGGTCTGCTTTTGGTTTGCCGAGGACGGACACCATATCTGTCGGCCTGTCGGACATTAAATGTCCGACCTGGTTGAAGAAAATGCATGTTTGAACAAAAAACAACCCTTCCTCGGGAGAGGTCGGGTTGTTGACGCTAGCCTTCGCGAGGCCGCGAGAACCAGAGTACTGCGGCGCCCAGCAGAAGGGCGGTGGCGCAGACGATCCAGACCAGACTGATGGTCGCTGGCGTGTTGGGCTTGTCCGCGATGAACAGCCACACCGCCAGTGGCACCACGGCAAACCCGATCCGTCCCAAGAAGGACTGGAGCGAGCCGAACGTCGCGCGATAACTCGTGTGCACGCGGTGCTGAACGAAGCTATCCGTGAGCGGTTGGAAGAAGCCTCGACCGATCTCGTGCACGATGAGCGCAGGCATCGCCAACCAGAATCCCGGCGCGATTGCCACACCCAAGAGTCCTACTCCTGCGAGCGCAATCGACAGAACGATCATGCGGGTCTCACTCCCGACAGGAATCGTGAGGCGACGAATGTACTGCGACGCACCGATGAGCCCGAGGAACATCACAGGCCAGATGAACGCGAGGCCCAGCTGTCCCACCGTTGGGAGGAAGAACAACGCCCAGTAGTGATTGAACGAGACCACCGCACCGAACACGATGAGCGAGGCGACCACCCACATCAGCGCCCGACTGTTCTTGAGCTGCGCGAGGGCGCGACGGAATGCTTCGAGTTCACTCACGTACTCGAGCGGCTCGCCCTGACCGTTCATGAGTCGATGTGCGACGAAGCTCGCAGCGAGCGCACTGACAACGAACGGTGCCCAGATGAAGCGTGGTTCCCACAGCGCGATCGCGGCGCCAACGAATCCACCCAGGAGCATCAAAATCGACTTGATGAGCGACTCGGTCGCGTAGACGTGGCGTAGCTCGTGTGAGCGGCCTTCGCGCGCAAGGGCGTCCGCGATCCACGCCGTGCCCGCCCCGGAGATGAACGCACTGCCGATGCCGATGAGCGCCTCGCCCAGCGCCGCCGTCCAAAAGTCGTGCGCGAAGAGATAGCAAAACGCCCCCAGCGCGTAGAACAGGCCACCGAGCTTGAGCGAGAACGCGCGCGAGCGTCCGTCGGCGAGCATGCCCGTGGGGAGCTCGGCCGCGATGATCACCGTCCAGAAGATGGCGTTGACCAGAGCGATTTCCCCAAGGGAGAGACCGATCCCCTGAAGGAACGGCGTGTAGGCCGTCACGGTCGATCCCATCCCGATGTGAATGAGCGCAAAGAACAGGTAGTACGTACGTGCCGCGGACATAGAGTCTCCTAGTTAGAACTTAAACCACCCGGTTTCCCGGGTGGTTTCTAGTCTGATTCATCAAATCAGAACAGGGCTACCCGGGAAACAAAAGACGGTCGGCGATACAGCCGACGAACGTCCAGGTCATTTCCTTATGGGAGCGATTCAGATTCATACCTTTGTAAAATAGCCGAATTGGCCGATTTCGTCAATGCGAGGTCAGCCTCTCAGGTGCCTCGAGCCATTCATGTACCTGCTCGGCAACGTCTTCGAGCTTCACCAGCCGTGCGTCTTGCTCGTGGCGTTCCTTCCACTCCACCGAACCTTCCGCGAGCGACTTCGCTGACACGACCAGGCGCAACGGGATGCCGATGAGGTCTGCATCGGCAAACTTCTCTCCGGCGCTCACGCCGTCGCGGTCGTCCCAAAGGACTTCCACGCCAGCATCTTCGAGTTCATCGACCAAGCTCGTGGCCGCTTCTTCAATCTGCCCGTTGACGGTGGCGTCCTTACTCGAGAGGGTCACAAGATGTACCTGGTACGGCGCCACGCTCTTGGGCCAAATGATTCCCTTCTCATCGTGGTGTACTTCCACAATCGATCCCATCACACGGCTTGGCCCAATGCCGTAGCAGCCCATGATGATGTCGACCATCTCGCCGTCCTGCCCTTGGGTCTTGAGGTCGAACGCCTTTGAGAACCGGCACTCGAGCGGGAAAATATTCCCCACCTCGATCGATTTCACGATCTCGTACTTCTTTTCATTTTCGAGATCGGTCTCTGGCACAATCTCCTTGTTCATTACCTCACCGGTCTTTCGATCAATGTAAATCTTGTCTTCACCTGCGGGGGTCGGAACCTGAAACTCGTGGGAATGTTTCTCCGTGAAGACGCCGCCAGACGCCGCGGCCACGATCGCGTCCAGACCACAGCGACGGTACACGGCCAGGTACGCCGCCTTGGCTTTCTCGTAAAATTCCAGGAAGTCCTCTTCGGTCAAATGGAAGCTGTAAAGATCCTTCATCGAAAACTCCCGCCCGCGCAGGAGTCCGGACTTCGCGCGCGGCTCGTTACGGAACTTGTCCTGGATCTGATAAAGCGCCACGGGAAAATCTCGATACGAATGGGCATAGGCTTTCACGAGCGGCGTGATGACCTCCTCAGCGGTCGACGAAAGCCCGTACTCTCGCCCCCCCGCGCCTTCCAACTTGAACATGACGTCGATCTTCTCCCAGCGGTCGGTTACATCGTAGAGTTGTTTGGGATGGAGCGCCGGCATGAGCACCTCCTGCGCACCCAGCTTATTCATCTCCTCACGCACGATCGCCTTGATCTTGGTGAGCACACGAAGCCCCAGCGGCAGATACGTGTAGACCCCGGCCGTGACTTGGTTGATAAATCCGCCTTGCGTGAGCAAACTCGCATTTGCAGAATCCGCATCATGCGGCGCATCCTTGGTCGTTTTTCCGAAGAGTTGGGAATAGCGCATAGTGCAGAAATCCTACCAAATATTGAGATGGTTGCCAAAGAGAGACCTCACATAAGGGCCGATCGGCCCTTATGTGCACCTAATGAAAATCCGACTCCCGTGAGAGTCGGTCAGTCGTCTTCCCGCTGTGTGGACGGGAGACCGTACGCGTAGCCGGGCCAGATGCGCGCGATCTGCGCTTCCACCTCCTGGAGCCACTGGGCGCGCAGGGCCCAGTAGCCATCTCCCCCAGGGAAACCAATGAAGATCTGAACCCGAGCGAGGGGACCCACCTGCTTTTTGGTTTCCGCACGCAGGATGTTGTACAGCGCTTGCACGCGAGGCTGGAGGATGTCCGGATGCTTGGCGTCGATCCGCTCCCGTTGGTGGGCACGAAACTGCTCCGGACTCGATGAAAGGCGCAAAATCCAGTCTTGGGCGAGCGGATGCTGGGTTAGGAACGTCTTGGGTTGCATGTTGAACAACCGCGACGCTTCGAGGATTCCCTGGACACGCTCCCACGCCATAGCATGAGTTTGGGTCAGGTCGATCTGGCTCACGGTGAGCTGCACATTGGCCATCGCCACGGCAACAGGTTCTGTCACCCGAATCACCAACCCAGGTACCTGGAATGCACCGATAGGCATGCCCACCTCGACCATCTTCCGTACGGCCGTGGGCTGGTCCAGGACACGTCCCGTCCAAGCCAGGTCCAGAAGGCGTTGAGCCTTCACGGCGGCCAGCTCGCTCAGGACGTGCTGCCAAGCCTCGGCGTCACCCACCTGGGCTGAGTCGATCCCAACCGACGGGCTCCATGGGTTGTCCAGGAGCAGGATCTCGACCAAGCTCTCGTAACCGAGCGATGGATCCATAGCCTTCTCCCTTCCTGGTGAAAACCAGAGAACGATCATCCCAAAAAAGACCCGACTCGTCAATGCCAGGTTGATGAAAACGAAAAAAATCGATAGACTCGGAACGCTTTTCTTGTATGCAACTCAACGTCCCCCACGGCTACCAGCCAAACGACTACACCTGCGGTCCAAAGTCCCTTTGGATGGTTTTACGCTACTACAAAAAGCGTGTCCCCCTCTCACACCTGCAACGGCTATGCAAGACCACGGTCAAGACTGGCACGAACCGCAAGATGATGAAGTACGCCATGCAACAACTAGGATTCACCGTGCATAGTACCCACGATGCCCACCTTACCGACGTCCGGGTATGGGTGGAGAAGGGGGTACCGGTTATCATCGACTTCCGTGAATGGGACGAGGACATCACGCATTATGCGGTCGTCATCGGGGTCACCAAGACGCGCATCATCCTGCACGATCCCGCCCATGGCTCCCATGTCAACGTTTCCCACCGCGAGTTCACCGATCGCTGGTACGGGAAACACCACACCCGCTTCACACAGTGGATGATGGCGGTAGAACCTTCAGGCAAGCGTACTTCAGGACGGACAAACAAAAACCGACCAGCGCGAGGCTGATCGGTTTGTGTATGGTGCGGCCGGAGGGATTCGAACCCCCGACCCTCTGTTCCGAAGACAGATGCTCTATCCAACTGAGCTACGGCCGCTTGTGTACGACGTGATGCTACGCGGAATCTTGACGCTCGTCAATCATCTTGGCATACTGGTGCCGTTCCACGCGTCGGTAGCTCAGGGGTAGAGCAGGAGACTCTTAATCTCTTGGCCGTGGGTTCAAA
>JACQSJ010000049.1 GCA_016205995.1 Candidatus Uhrbacteria bacterium
AAAATAGCGTGTTCGCTGGGTTCGTCACGGCTTGACGCTTTGCTGGTAACCCAACCAAACGCTCGCCTGCTTTGTTGGTCGCAATCATAGAAGGCGTGGTGCGGGCACCTTCTTTGTTTTCCAAGACCTTTGGTTGACCTCCTTCAATGATGGCCATGCAGGAGTTGGTCGTTCCAAGGTCAATTCCGAGAATCTTTGGCATAGGAAGTAAAGTTGCTTTTAGTTTTTGTTGTTAATGATGACCTTTGCCGGTCGAACGATTCGATCACCGAGTTTCCACCCGCGTGTCACGACTTCGAGTATTTCCTGATCGGCTTTATCTTCTTCGCTTCGTTCTCCGCCTGCGTCGTGAAGGTGAGTGCTAAAGATCTCACCGACCACCCCATAGGCCTCAAGTCCCATCTCGCGCATAACTCCCTCAAGCTGGCTTTTCACATGCATGAGACCCTTCAGCCAGACCTCCAGTTCCTTGCTCATTCCTTCCGGCTGAAACTTCGCAGCCTGATCGAAGTTATCGAGAACCCCGATGAGTTGATACGCCACATCTTGCTTCACTCGTGTGCGAATCTCTGTCCGTTCACGAGCCAGATCCTTCTGGAGGTTATCGTAGTCGGCCAGGGCGCGTTTCCACCCCGCAAGATACTCATCACACTTCTCGCAAGAAGTTGGTTGTGGTGTTTGTTCTTCTGACATAGTTATTCAAAATATTCATCAATGACTTCCTTGGCGCGTTCGATCAGAGCAAGGTTCCGCGAGTAGTCCATACGCAGTGGCCCGACAAGACCGAGTAGTCCTTGGGTGTGTTCATCAATGTTGTACCGCACCAGGATCGTCGCCATTTCCTGGCCGAATGGATTCCCTGAGCCAATAAACACTTGCGGCCCCTCCGGAAGCTGGCGGTACATCCGCTGCATCACCTCATCAAACTGGTCGACCATGGCTGAAAGCGTTTGCATCACCTCTGGATCGTGGAAGTCTGGTTTGTGAAAGAGGTTGGAGACACCCGTGTAGTACGTCCACTTGGGGTCGATCGCCACGATCGCCGTCTCCCCGGAGATCTCGACGAGTTTCTTAGCCATGCTCTTGAGTGTTGCTTCTGTATCTTTCGCGTGGGTCGTGGACTGAAACGGTGTCCCATCGACGACAAATTTCTTATCGCGTAAGTACTGGAGGTAGTAGAGATACCCCTGCTCGGTCGGGATGCGGCCAGCGGACGTGTGCGGAGATCGAAGAAACCCATCGGCTTCCAGTCCTGCAAGCTCGTTGCGCACCGTGGCGTCAGATACTCCCAGTTGGTACTGCTCGTTGAGATACTTCGATCCAACCGCCTGGGCCGTGCGGATATAGTCCTCGATTACCAGTTTCAAGATAATCTCTGTACGAGAATCCAACATAAAAATATTAGCACTCCGTATTATAGAGTGCTAATTCACGATGTCAACCTCTCTTTGATGCGGCATCCGAAGCCACCTGCCTTTTCTGGATCTGCTCAATGAGGTCTGCCTCATCGCGATACGACTCTTGGCGTTCTTTCGCACGATGGTAGTCCTCGATGGCCTGAGTCATCCTTTGACGAGCCTGCTCCGCCGCATAGAGTTGCTCAAAAAGTCTCTCATTCACCTCCTGGGCCTTTACTCGCACCCGCTTGATCGCTCCAGACGTCTCCTTCATGAGAACCACCATACCGTCACGATCAAACGCAATCACCCTGAATCCATCCTCCATGGCCCCCGCCGCAATCTTGGCCGGAAGTTCATCTCCCAATTTCACCAAGAGCCCAGACTGTACGGTCTCAAGTTCGTAGCGGCTCACCTCCCGTGAGACGCCGCCCGGGCCCCGCACTGCATACGTTTTACTCTGCGGATCGTATCCTGCGATCGTCCACATCTGCCGGTCCAAACTTGGTGTCTCAAAATCCTCCCTCCAGACATTCACCCGCTCGCCGGCCTCAAACCGCGGCGGAAGCTGAATGTCAAAGAGATCAAGCTGGGTCTTTTCCAGATGGTAACGATAGGTGCTTTCTCGTTCCTTGGCGCCCTCGTATGCCGCCATCAATGCGAGCCGCTCAGGCTTAGGAGCAAGCCGGGGCAACGCCTTCAGCTCCTCGCTCGCGCGAAGAATCTCCTGCCGCGCCCTGCCATGACCCAGACGAATGCGTCCAAGGTCGGCCTCAAGCGTCTCGCGCGTTTTCTGCGTCTGTGTTTCTGAATGAAGATAGGCTCGATCAGGACCGTGCTCTCCAATCGTATGGACCAAGGCAGCGATGTCGTCCCCTTTCGCTCGTGGGTGCCTACCGTCTACGGCCATCCCCATCGCCCCCTGCTGGAGTGAACCCTCCGCCCGCGTGTCATCTTCTTCCTCATGTAACCGCGACTCGATTTGTATTTCTAGAAGCTGATCGCTCACCCCGTCACTTGCGATCACGAGCCGATCGCCTGGCCGCAGGTCAAGGGTGAACACCGCTTGGTTCTTCGTCGCCAGACCCATGCCAATCGACTTTGTGATAATGGCTCGCTGTCGAGCATACCCATGCAACGACGGGGGCAGACGCGCCGGGTCTGGCGCCTGATCGATCAGTCTCGCCTGCTCCTTTGTGACCTCACCCATGTCGACACGGTGCTCCAACGCGCTGTCGTCTCGTGTGACTTGTTTAAGTTTTTCCCCATTGCGCTGGACGTAGATGCGACTATCACCGATGTTTGTGAAAAAAAGCCGCTGAAGCGTTCCTCCTTTGCCGTCTGGGAGTTCAACCAGTTTGGCAAGCGAGAGTGTTGTCGCCGAGCCCTTAAACTCGGGATTAGTCACCATGGCCCGAATCCGGGCATCCGCCTGCTCAACGGCAGCGCTCATCTGCGCGGCGACATACGTGGTGATTCGATCCAGAGGACTCTCCCCCTGCCGTAGCGCTTCCTTGAGGTTGTTCTCGATTGCACGGTCAAGCGTCTCGCCAAGTTTCTCGTACATGACTCGCGCCGTTTCGCGCGAGGCAAGCCAGCCGTTGGCGCCGGATACTCCATCGGCAACCAAGAACAGTCCCCTCTCACGATTCTTGAGCTTCACGTCCTCGCACACCTCTTTTCGCTCAAGCTTCCCCTTCTCCTTCAACCCCGTCAATGGCACCAAGCCCTCATGGATCCGCACCCACTCCCGCTCAAACGATTCCAAGTAGACCTCCTTGCTCTGAGGTTGTTCGCGACGCTGTTCTTGCGAAGAGACGGATGTCATGACAACTATTTTAGCACAAATATAAAACCCGCCGTCTCAGACAGCGGGTACGCGCGGAACGCGGCGCCAGGCAGAGCCAAACCAGAAGTGAACTCCGTGTGGCAGCGGTGGTGCGGACGGGTCGACGTTCTCGAAGGTCTTCCAACCCCCCAGGCAGAGGCGATAGGAATCCCCGTCGAGCTCCGACACGACGCTCACATGGGAGGCGAACGCCCCGTCGAAGGCGACAAGGATAACCCGCATCCTGCCGAGGACTTCAAGCGGGATTCGCCCCTGCGTGTGGATGTCCAGAATCGGGAACCCGCGGTCATTGGGCAAACCGCCATGACTCAGGATCCGATCAAGGATCCTCTGGGCGAACGCGGGAGTGACCATGAGCTCGCGCACGCCCGCGGGGCGCGGGACCATGGTTCTCGAGCTCACGGCTCGCGCGGGAGGAACACCACCCGGGTGTTGGTGAGGTCGCCACAGACCTTTGCGAAGATGCCACCGGACGGCGCGATGTGCTCGCCGTTCCTGGCGCGTTCTTCGACCTGCTGCTTGGACGCCCCCTTCACCTGCGCCGTCGCGATCGCGACGAGGTTGTCGCCCGGACTCACGAGCATGAAGCTCGACTCGGCCCAGTCGCCGATGCGATCGTCGTGCTTGAGGACGAAGCGGTACTCGAGGGTGTACTGACCGAGGCGGCGCTCGCTCTGCTGGCGCAGTCCGGTCTGGACGCAGATCCCCAGCGCGCGGCCGGGTCCCCACACCTGACCGTCATGGACGACCTCGACGATCGTCGGATCACCGGCGTTGGCGACAAGCGCTTGGACGCCGACGAGGAAGAACACGATCATGACCATGAAGGTCTTCGGGAAGGACCACATGTTGCCTCTCCTGCGATCTGGGTGCGAGACCCGAAAATCGCCCATGTCTCTCTTGATCGAGAGGTGTGGAAGTTACGCTTTTTTCGCTGTTCTGTCAAGAAATCCAGGCTCATGAGCCAGTTTCTTGACCAAAGATTCCCATGAACGTTTTGTCGTTTTTGAACGCTGGAGCATCTCCGAAAACTTCTGCCCGCTCAAGACCGGCGGGATGATGACAAAGGTGGCGCCTAGCTCATAACAGCGTTGAGCCTCCTCGTCCGTATGGACCGAGACAATCACCACGCCCTCAAAACCTCGACTGTGCAGGAACGTCAGAAGCGCGGTACTGATGGCAACATCAGGGATGGTCGAGATGATGAGGCGCGCCTTGTCCGCCTTAATCTCCTCCAAAAAGTTCTCGTCACCCACGTCCCCGTATACGCCCGGTTCCCGAAGTTCCGCCAGCTCGCGCACCGCAACAGGATCGAAGTCAACCACGGCATAGGACTGCTTCAACTTCTTCAGTGTGGGCAGGAGCTCAACGCCAGTACGATGGAATCCAAAGAGGAGGATCTTTACGGCGGCGCGTTCGCGGCGCATTTCCGACGGGAGCGACGAGTGAGGTTCAAGCCAATGGAAGAGTCCATGCAGGGACTGAAAGATTCGCTCGTTGTGCTCGATGAGGTAGGAACTCGCCGCAATGGTGATGAGACCAACGGTTGTCGCGAGTCCCAGAATACTCTCGTCCAGGTGTCCCAGGCTCGTCCCAACGATAAGCACGATAAACGAGAACTCGGAAATCTGCGCCACGGTCGTCCCGCACAGGAAGCCTGTGCGCGGGTGGTAGCCCAAGAGCCGCATGATGAACATGGCGATAAAGGGATTGCAAAAAAGGATGAAGAGGCTGAAGACGATCGAGGGAACCAGGGTCATGGAGAACCCGTCGACCCCCAGCCTCGTTCCCAGGACGATGAAGAAGATCACGAGGAAGAAGTCGCGCAACGGGCGGATACGGGCATTGATCTCGCGATAGTAAACCGAGGAAGAGAGCGTGATGCCGGCGATGAGCGCGCCGATCTCCACACCAAACCCGAAGAAGACGAGAACGCCTGCCACGAGGAAGCACCAGGCCACCGCGAAGATGAACAAGAGCTCCTGGGACTTTGCGACGTACTTCAGGGCCGGGGGCAAGAGCTTGGCAGAGATGAACCAGAAGACGGGAACAAGCATGGCGACCTTGAGAACTGTGGTGAGGACGACCGTCTGGATGCTCGCCCCCGTGCCGATGGAGGAAAGACCCAACAGGATAAGCATGGCGATGAAGTCCTGTACAAGCAGAAAACCCACAGAGATGCGGCCATAGAGGGTGTCCAGATCCTCCTTGTCCATGAGGAGCTTCACGATGATGATCGTCGAGGAGAACGAGAAGGCGACTCCCAAGTAGGCGCTCGTGAGTGGGTCAAAGTTGAGCAGAAGCCCGATCAGGAATCCGCACACAGACGTGAAGAGGACTTGCCCCACGCCGGTTGCCAGCGCGATGCCACCGACGTCTTTCACGCTTTTCCAATTGAGCCCCAGTCCCACCGTGAACAATAAAAACGCCACGCCGATTTGCGACATGGTCTCAAAGACCTCCGGGGAATTCGTGAGCGCCAACAGGCTTGGTCCGGCAACGACGCCAGTGAGGATGTAGGCAATGATGAGCGGCTGGCGCAGACGATAAACCACCATCGATAGCACCGCCGCGATGACGAGCACGATCCCGATCTCAAAAAACAATTCCTCCAGCATGAGGAAATTATAACACAGCTTTGCCAGGTTGACGTCCGGATCGGGCGAGCGTAGCCTCTTTGATAGCGGAACCAAGGGAGGCACGCTGTGATCTATCCATTCGGTGAAGAAATTGCCATGATCCTGCTGGGGGTGCGCGGCATCAAGATCTGTCGCGCACTGCACGCGTCCGAACACTTCAACGTCCTGTCTTGCCCCGGAGCCATCGAGACGCTGTGTGCCGACGCATGGCAGACGGTCGTCACGGTGGCGGGACTCATCGGGAAGGAAGGTCAGCGCATGGGACTGGACGTGTCCCACCAAGTTCGCGGAGGCTCGGTCTGGATGGGCTTCGCCGGCCGCGAAGTCACCTTCACGAAGGGGGCTGGGGACAGCTGGACGATCGAGCTGATGGAGCCCGGGTTCGCATCGCACCGCCAGGACGATCTGGAACAAGTCTTCGAAGCGATGCGTCGCGAGGCGCGCGACCTGTTCATGCCCGCCTTCGAGTGCGGCCTGGAGGAACTGCTCGGCAACGCACACGCGACGCCGTAGCTCGCCCTGTTCCGCACCCACGCCCGCGCGAATCGTCGCGCGGTTTTCTTTTTCAAAGAGGTTCGGGGTTCTCACCCACGTGGTCAAGAAAAAACCTCCAGACAAGCTGGAGATTTTTTCTTGGTGACCCCACGGGGGACGTGGTTGTCGGTTTCACCTCCAACCACATCCTGTCGTTCGCTCGGGAGAGTCCAAACGTGGTTTGTCCTCTCCTCTCGCTCACTTCCAGGATCGAACCCGTATCGGGGCTCTCACCCCCGTGGTCAAGAAAAAACCTCCAGGCAAGCTGGAGATTTTTTCTTGGTGACCCCACGGGGGATCGAACCCCGATTTACAGGA
>JACQSJ010000051.1 GCA_016205995.1 Candidatus Uhrbacteria bacterium
ATCATCGAGAACTATCAGGAGCTCAAACAAGCGCTCATAAAGACTGAGCATCTATTTGCCTCGGATACCGACTCAGAAGTTCTTGCGCATCTCATCGAAGACGAGCTCGCAGGTGGGGCAGCATTGTTCATGGCGGTGAAGCGAGTTCTCTCCCGTGTTCGGGGAACGTATGGGCTGGTTGTCATGACGCGCGACACGTCTCAGACGCTTATTGCGGCGCGTATGGGCAGTCCGCTTGTGGTTGGTATTGGGGAAGGAGAATATTTTGTTGCATCAGATCCTTCCGCGCTCATGGCACATACAAAGGACGTTCTGTATCTGGACGACGGTGAGGTTGCCGCCATCACGAGCGAGGGGGTGAGTTTAGATGGAGTGGACGAGATGAATGTGAAAAATCGGGTCTCACGGATTGACTGGGATGTGGAGGAGGCGACGAAAGCGGGGCACCCGCATTTCATGCTCAAAGAGATTCTTGAGCAACCGGAGGTCATAGAAAACTCCACGCGTGGCCGCATGGATTTGTTGAATGGTCGGTGTGTATTGGGAGGACTTGAGGCGGTCCGGGACCGTTTGTCCGAGATCGATCGCATCGTGATTGTGGGATGTGGAAGTGCGTACTATGCCGGGCTGGTGGGCGAGTACCTCCTCGAGGAGCTTGCGGGCATTCCCGTGGAGGTCGAGCTCGCCAGTGAGTTTCGATATCGCAAGCCGCTGTTGACGACCCGTACCGCCGTGCTCGCGATTTCGCAATCGGGCGAGACCGCCGATACGCTCGAGGCAGTCCGAGAAGCGAAGAGGAAGAATGCGCTCGCGTTGGGACTTGTGAATGTCGTTGGTTCATCGATCGCACGAGAAACAGATGCGGGCGTCTACAACCATGCGGGTCCGGAAGTGGGTGTGGCTTCGACCAAGGCGTTTGTGAGCCAGCTCACCGTGCTCACGCTCATGGCGGTGTACCTCGGACAACTGCGGGGGGCGCTCACGCGTGGGAGCGAGATTCTCGCCGGGCTTGCTGAGCTTCCAAATCTGGTGCGCGAGATTCTTAGCTGTCGAGACCAGGTCACGTCGATTGCCTCGACTCTCAAGGGAGCAGAGCATTGTTTATTTTTGGGCCGTACCTTCCATGCGCCCATTGCCTACGAGGGGGCGCTCAAGCTCAAGGAGGTGAGCTATATCCATGCCGAAGGATACACAAGTGGGGAGATGAAGCATGGGCCCATTGCGTTAATCAACGAAGGATTTCCGTGTGTGGTGTTGTGTCCCCAAGATTCGATGTTTGAAAAAAACTGGAGCAACATTCAGGAACTCAAAGCACGTGGTGGGCACATCATTGCGGTGACAAGTGGTGAGCCCATTTCGTCAATCGGGTCTCAAATTGTTCTTCCTCAGACCCATGAAGTTCTTCAGCCCATCCTCTCGACGATCCCGCTGCAGCTTCTTGCCTACGAGACCGCCGTTGCCAGAGATTTGGACCCGGACAAGCCTCGAAATTTGGCCAAGAGCGTGACGGTTGAGTAAGGGTACGGGTGAGGATAACCCGGTTGACGAAAAGGCATTTTTGTGATAGCATGAGGGCGCTTCCTAGCAAGGGAGCGCTTTTGTTTTCAGCCCTTTTGGCTTATTTCATGCCCAGTGCCGACTGTAGGAGGAAGGCGCCGGGTATGAAGAATAAGACCATCCAACAACTGAAGAATCTTTGGGAAGAGGATGTGGCGTATACCCGCACCATCACGACCGCCCTCTATCAGGCGTGGGTTCGTGTTGAGGGGGTGTTTGCCCCTGTGCGCCGTCAGGCGTCTAGCCTCTCATTGGTGGCCTTTGTTCTGGTCGTGGCCACGTATGTCCTTTTCCCGAAACTCGCTAACGCTGACATGGAATTTGAGAACATCGGGTTGAGCTCTGAAACCGTTTCCATGATTGTGGCATCCATGCAGAATGTGACAGAGGACTACGGCCGCCTTCCGGTGGCAGGCGAGGCTCCTGCCCGTCGCCACTATACGATTCCCATCACAGCCTATACGTCTGAGGTGGAACAGACCGACGAGTCACCGTGTATCACGGCCTCGGGGCTGGACGTGTGTGAACGCGACATGGAAAACGTTGTGGCAGCAAACTTTCTCCCGCTGGGAACGCGCGTAAAGATTCCGGAGCTGTACGGAGACCGGGTCTTCTATGTCGAGGACCGCATGAACCAACGATACAACTACAAAATGGACATCTGGATGAAGGATCTCGCAGACGCCAAGGCGTTCGGAGTGCAGTACGTCACGATCGAGGTGTTCTAAAAGATCAGAGACTCGCACCCGCGAGTCTCTTGATTTTTGGTCTCTTGATTGTTATAGTCGGCGCCGTGGCCACGTGGCGAAGTGGGAACGCAGGGGTCTGCAAAACCTCGATGAGCCGGTTCAATCCCGGCCGTGGCCTCCATACATAAAACCCGGGCATGACTCGGGTTTTATGTATGTGACGGTTGGATGGAAATCTGATTGCCGTTTCGACTCGGCGAGAATATCGAGAAACGCAACTGTCCCGATCGGGACAGTTGCGTTTGAGCGACAGGGCTGTCATCGTTGAGCTAAACAAGATTCAATTTCCGATTTCGTCAAGCAATTAATGCGTTTAACCCAGAGGATACTCTTCGTTGTGATGGGCACGTATGTGTCCCGATCGGGACACATACGCAACGATGGTTGGAGTTCTTACGATGTACAACCGGTATGGAAAAATCACACGTCGCTCTCCTGACCGGCGGAAAAAATTCCGAGAGAGAGGTGGCTTTGAGGTCGGCCGAGAATGTACGCAAAGCGCTTGAGGAAAATTTCACTGTTGAGGTGTTTGACCTTCCTCGTGACCTTGACCGGTTCCTCGCGAGTCGATCCGGATTCGATATCGCCGTTCCGGTTTTCCATGGTCGATGGGGCGAGGACGGGGTCATTCAAGGACTCCTCGAAGTACTGGGCGTGCCGTACATTTTTTCCAACGTCGAGGCCCATGCCGTTGGGATGAACAAAGTGATGTGCAAAGAGCTCGCGCGCTCACGTGGGCTCAAGACTGCAGAATGGAAGGTGTTGGAATGTGGAGACTCGATGGAGTGGACGCATCCTGTTGTTGCCAAGCCAGTGGATGAGGGGAGCTCGGTTGGGGTGAGTCTTATTCGAGACGCGAAATCGTTCGCGCAGATATTTCCCGCGACTCGCAGGTTGCTTGTCGAAGACCTGATCGAAGGACAGGAGTTTACCGTCGCAGTTGTTGAGCATGAAGGCGGAGCCGTGGCACTACCCGTTATCGAGATTCGTTCCAAGAAGGAGTTTTTTGATTTCGAGAGTAAGTATGACCCAGCCCTTTGTGACGAGCTCTGCCCAGCACCCATCCACGACGGGCTCGCCAAGCGACTCAAAGATGTCGCGCTCACCGCGCACAAGATGATCGGCGCACGACATCTCTCGCGTACAGACATGATCGTCGACCATGATGGCACGATCTGGTTCCTCGAGATCAACACTATTCCAGGACTTACCAGTGCCTCGCTCACACCCAAAGCCATCGCAGCCGCGGGTCTGAGACTCGAAGATCTCCTCAAGGCTTGGGTTGATGAGGTCATGAAAAAAACGGCTTAGGCCGTTTTTTGGATACGCTCGAGAACCTCGACAAGGGGCTCCTTCGCAAGATTCTTTCCAACCCGTGCAACGAGTCGAGCACGGACGTCGTTGTGAAGTCCGTCGACGAATTCCTTGATGCGCGGTTCTGGGACAGTCATGATGAGCTCTTCAAATTCCTTTGCTTGGAGCCGTCGGTGGAGCTCCTCTGCGAGGAGTTTGGCAAAGCGGTGCTCGGATTGGTCTTCGAGCTTCTCATTCATTTCCGCAAAATGGCCTCCACCTGAGGTGACTCCAGAGGTTCGGTCATTCCCATCTTTCGAAGCATGATCGACATGGATTTCTCCCACTTCGGTTGATTCTCGATCCTGCAGGAGGAAGAATCGGGCGTGTTCATTATCGCACACGGCAAGAAGCGTGGGTTTCTCGTAGGCGCGGAGCGGTTCAGGGATGTGCATAGGGGAGGTTCGGTTAGAGATAGCCACAGTATATAATAAGGGCGTATGGATGGGAAAACACTTAAACATGAGATCGTCGATTCAATGCGCGAGATCGTCTTCGGGCTCGAGGACTCGCTTGTTTCAACGATGGGCGCGATCACAGGCATCGCTGTGGGAACAGGCAGCCAATACATCGTGATTCTCTCTGGTTTGGTTCTCATCGCCGCGGAGGCAACATCGATGGCGGCCGGGAGTTATCTTTCGACCAAGCATGCTCGTGAGGCGGAGATGTTGTTTCATGGGCGCAACGGGCTTGAGATCCACGAGGAGGCCTCTCATCCCGTTCGTGCCGCTCTGGTGATGGGCGTGTTTTATCTCGTGGGCGGCGTGGTTCCTCTCGCGCCATACTTTCTTTTGGACGTCGACCGAGCTGTGGTTCCCGCGATCGTCATCACCGCTATCACGCTATTTCTCGTTGGGGTATGGGCAGCCTCTTTCACAAAGACGTCGAAACTCAAGAGTGGCATTGAGATGACGATTGTGTCGCTCGCGGCCGCCGGAATCGGCTATGCGATCGGACGTTTGGTTGCGTCGTACTTCGGTGTAGAGGTATAGTGAAACATATGGACGGGGTTAAGCAGCTACATCTTGGGGAGCATTACGATGAGTGCGATGTCTGTTCCGCTCCCATTAAAGATTTGAGTCAGGCCTTCACGACCGAGTACGGCGGAAAGGTTCTGACGTTTTGTAGCGAAAAATGTTTCAAGAGGTACTTAGAGGATCCGGCTCTCTACGCCGAGTTCGAGGGAGATGAGGGGCTTGAATGACCCCTCATTTTTTGTTATCCTCGCAGAACCTTTATGAGACGCGAAGTGTACCTGGATCACGCCGCCACAACCCCCATCCATCCCGCGGTGCGCGAGGCGATGTTGCCATACCTGGGCGAGAAGTTTGGAAATCCCTCGAGTTTTCACACAGTCGGGAAGACGGTGAAGGACGACGTCGATAAGGCGCGAGAGCGCATCGCTCGTGTCCTGAATGTGCGCGCCGACGAGATCCTCTTTACATCCGGAGGAACAGAGTCCGACAACCTGGCGATTCTTGGATACACTCGCATGAATCAGTCACATGGGAAGCATCTTATCACTTCATCGATCGAACACCATGCGGTTCTCGAGACCATGATGCATCTCGAAAAAAAAGAAGGATTCGAAGTGACGTACTTAGAACCCGACCGCGACGGTCTCATCACGGTCGAGCAAGTCGAAGGCGCGTTGCGGGAAGACACAATTCTTGTCGCGGTCATGTACGCCAACAACGAGATCGGCACGATCGAACCGATTGCCCAGATCGGGAACATGATCCAGAAATGGCGAGAGGCGCACAAGCGTCCGACGCTCAAGTTTCATACGGACGCGTGTCAGGCAACGGGCTCCTTGGATCTGGACATCGAGAAACTCCATGTCGACCTCTTGACGCTCAACGGTTCCAAGATGTACGGACCAAAAGGAATCGGACTCCTGTATGTGAAACGGGGGATCAAGCTCGAACCGCTTCAGTTTGGAGGCTCGCAGGAACGGGCGTTACGTCCAGGAACGGAGAACATCGCGGGGATCATGGGCATGGCCACAGCCCTCGAGATGGCTCAGGCTGATCGTGAGAGCGAAACGCAACGGCTCACTCCGTTGCGCGATCGACTTATCGAAGGCATCCGCTCGTCGATTCCCAAAACCCGTCTCAACGGTCACCCAACAATCCGGCTTCCCAACAACGTGAACATCTCGATCATGGACATTGAGGGCGAGGCGCTCATCCTCTATCTGGACGCCCAGGGAGTGTATGCCTCCACTGGCTCTGCGTGCACGAGTGCGTCGCTTGATCCGAGCCACGTGATCCTGGCGCTCGGGCTCCCCTATGAAGTCGCGCACGGATCACTTCGTCTGACGCTGGGACGATTGACCACGCAGGAGGACATCGACTACGTCATCCAAGTCCTCCCTCCGCTTGTCGAGAAGCTTCGTTCCATTAGTCCCGTGCGAGTAGATGAGAAGTATTTTGCGTAATTTCGGTCCCCCTCCTTTCCAAGGAGGGGTTAGGGGAGGTTGCCGTGTGCTTCGAACGAGGTCGCCGGCAACCCCCTCTAGCTCCCCCCTTGGAAAGGGGGAGGACCCACTTGATATGACCCACAAACAAGAGCCAGTAAAAGGAACCCAAGGCGATGTCACGACCGCGGACAATGCCAAGTCTTGGTTTTACACCGACATCGTGAAAGACCATTTTTTCAACCCTCGCAATTTCATGCACGATCAGCCCCAAGAGGGGGAGTATAATGCCATCGGAAAGGTCGGCTCCCCGGCCTGTGGTGATGAGCTGCGCGTGTGGATGAAGGTCGACCAAGCAACAGAGAAGATCGTCGACTTTCGTTGGAAGACATTTGGGTGCGGCTCCGCGATCGCGAGCACGTCAATGGCTAGCGTGATGGTGACAGAGAATGGAGGGATGACACTTCAAGAGGCGCGAGCTCTCAAGCCGCAAAACATTATGGAGCGCCTCGGCGGCCTCCCGCAGAGAAAGTTCCACTGTTCGGTGTTGTGCGACAAGGCACTGCGTGACGCCATTAACGACTACTACCGCCGTTCAAACCAGTTCGACAAGATCATCGCGGAGACTTCCCGTATCATCGATCCTGTTTCCAAAGTAACGGACCATGATATCGAGGAGGCTGTGCTCGAGGGCGCACACACGCTCGAGCTCGTCCAGCAAAAGACCAAGGTCGGCATCGGCAATCCCAGCTGCCTCCCTGCCGTTGAAGAACTCATCCGCTTCTACAAAGAAAAGTATTTTGGTTAAATCATTCCGGTCCTCCCCCTTTCCAAGGGGGAGCTAGAGGGGGTTGCCG
>JACQSJ010000052.1 GCA_016205995.1 Candidatus Uhrbacteria bacterium
GAGATGTTCTCGCTTCCGGCCTCGGTGTACGCCTGGATTGTCCTCCTGGGCCTCATCAACTACCCCCTGGGCAGGCTGCTGAACTTCAAGAGCGTGCAACTGGCCGGCGTTAGCCGCACGGCGCCCATCCTGGCCGGGGCACCGCTGGTGGCGGCGACCCTGGGAGTGACCCTGGGGGACGAGACGATTACGCTTGCCATAGGCTTGGGAATAGCAGCCATAGTGGTTGGCGTGGCGCTTGTGGTAAGTGAAAAGACGAGCTAAAGGAGATGAGCGCCTTCATTACATTCGTAAGGGCGGGACAGCAGCCAATCTTGTTGGGCATCCTGGCATCAGCCCTGGCCGCCACGTCCTACGGCGTTGCCCAGTTCCTGGCCCGCAAGCTGGTGGTTGGACAGGCTCCAGCGCTCGTGGTCACCACCTTTTCTCTTGTGGCTGGCATGGTGATCCTTGGGGTTTTGTCTGGGCGCGGCATGGCCCAGGATAGGCACGCCCCCAGGCGCGACTTTCTTTTTATGGCCATAGCAGGCTTGCTGGCCTCTGGTGGAGTGGCCGCAATGTTTTACGCCCTGAGCATGGCTCCGTTAGTGGTAGTGTCTCCCATTGCTGCTGTAAACCCGCTGGTCTCTCTGGCGCTGGCGCACTTCTTCCTTCAGCGGCTGGAGAAGGTGACTCTGCGAATCTGGATAGGTGCTGGCCTGGTGGTAGCTGGGGTCGTGCTGGTCACCCTGGGCGCTTCCTGAGCCTCTATGAGCCTTGCACAAAAACCCTCTTTAGGCGGATACTTTGTGTGCAACTGACGATTCTGGACAAAAAGCCGGTCCAAGCAGAGAACGAGACGCAGCACAGATGATCGACACAGACACCGCCGAACGCATTCTGCGCAAGACCGCCGCGCTGTGGGACGAGAAAGTGCATACAGAGTCGTTTCTGGTACTGACGCGGGGTAGCGAGCGGGGACACCGAATCGCTGATTACGTCAGGGACGTTACAACGAGCTTGTTAAAGACTGAGTTCGACACACGCTTTCAGGCATCTGCGCAGGGTAGTAAGCGTTCGCGTTCGATGGGCGACATCTGGGGCTGCACTCGCAGGGCATCTACAATCCGATTAACGTCAAGACTGGAGAGTATGGGAAGAACGGTCAGCCGAATATCGTATCGCTAAAAAAACTCCTACGCGCCCTGTTGGCGGATCACATCGACTCCTGTTACCTGCTCATCGTGAAGTTCAGTCTTAATGAGCCACCCACCTGCCATCCCTACTTCGTTGACCTGCTCGATTGTCTCGATTTCGCCACGTTCGACTCGGGACCTGGGCAGATGATGCTGAAGGAGCGTGAGTTTTACCCAGCAATGGGCAACGGATTTCACCAACAACGAAACGTCACGCTGGCCGAAAAGATTGAAGCTCTCTTCCGTCTTCTGGAGAATGGTGAACAGCGTTTATTCCGCAACCGAGCAAGCGCACTCGAACGGTTCAGACGGTTGATTGAAGAATACAGGCAAGGCCCGGATCATTTAGTGAATCAGGAATCTCTCCACCTCATACCATGAGCGTCGCGCGCATAGCAAGAGAAAACAAGCGGCAGTTAGGGCAATTCATGACGCCACGCATTACTGCTGCCGCAATAGTCAATAGCCTGAATATTGCGGAAGATGACACCATACTTGAGCCGTCATTTGGCGAAGGTGCATTCATATTTGAGATCGTTTCGGCACTTGCTCAGCGACTTGGAAAGCAACGGGCGCAGGAGTGGGCGCAGACTAAACTGTTCGGATGCGAGGTTGACCCGCGCGCCTTTGCGGCATTTAGTAATCAATGGGAAAGGCTTTGCCTTGGCCCACTTCCATCAAGCTTCGAGTGCTGTGACTTCCTGAAATGGCTTCCTCCCGGATGCGACAAGGGAGCCGCCATCAACCGGAAGAAGTATGTCTCTTCCCACCTTGAGTTTTTCGATCTAGTCATTGGTAATCCACCGTTCGGCGGCAGTATTGATCGGGCGATTCAGGACGACCTTGATGATATTCTGGGCTTCCGCGATGGCATGAAGATCAAGAAGGAAACCTATGCCTTCTTCATCACGAAAAGCCTCGATTTGCTCAAACTGGGAGGCCGTCTTTGTTTCATTTGCAGTGACACTCTTCTCACCATCCCAACAATGCGAGGATTGCGAAACTGGCTGCATGGCAACTGCGATGTAAGAATTTCCGAGGTGCCGGAGTCCCAGTTCGTTGATAGCAAGCAAGACATGCTGTTGGTTACACTGACCAAGCATAACCGCAAGGCTCCATACGTCACGGTTTTCGATCACCACACTCGCATTGAAGACATAGAGGCTACTGAGAATCTCAGTTGGCGCGTTAATGGGGAGTATGCGCGGTATTTCACCGGCCAGACACTTGGAGACAAGATGGTTGCCAGTTCGGGCATGACTATCGGCAACAACGCTCTTTTCCTTCGCCACATTTCAGACGGTATCATTGAAGAGCCATACGATTTCTCGTTTGGCCGCGAGCAGATTACTCTGCAGCGTGAGATTATGCGAGCACGCCTCGGCAAAATCGCACCTGCACGTCGGAAAAGAATTGAAGAACTGGAACGACTGGGGGAAACTCAAAGAGTGGTCGTGTGGACGCCGCGCGAGGCACCGGCAATCGTGGCCATTCCGCATGAGGATTATCGTTACTACAACAAGGCGACGCCGCAAATCATCTACTCAGAGCCAGCGTGGGCAATTTTCTGGCGAGATGAGGGCGACTACGTTTATACGTTCAAGAAGACAGGGAACTGGTATCTTCACGGTGTCGGTGGGAAACCGTATTTTGGTCGAGAAGGTCTGACTTGGGCACTGATCGCGCCGCGCCTGCGCACACGGTATCTCCCCGCTGGTTATATCCTTGACAGCGGAGCACCCTGTGCCTTTTTGCGTCCCGGCGTGGAGCACGACGAGCTACTCTTCATCATGGGCTGGACACTAACGGACCTATGTACGCGCATTCTCAAAAACGTTATCAATCATACGCGCAACATTCAGAGCAAAGACTTTGAGCGTATCCCTTACCCCGCGTGGATGTCATCCCAAGCACGCGCAGACGCTATCGGGTGTGTGAAACAGTTGCTGGGTGCAGCGCGACACGGCCAAGTGTTTGATTTCAACAGTCCAGAAGTCGTTGCGCTTAACGGTTTCTATGCATACATTGCCCCTGGGATTAGTCCACATAAGCAACGCGCGCAACACGACGGGACAGCCCTTCGCCTCCCATTGTGGTGAGTATTAGCTTGCCAAGCTCTCCCACTTTACGCGGGCGGCGTGGGTCTGCAAAGTATATAATCAACATTCCTTGTTGTGCAGAATGCCGACTTTTCGTGCAGGTTGAGGTTTTTGTGCAAAGCTTGTGCGGCCCAGAAGCCCGCTCGCTGGCAATGCGCCCGCTTTTCAGGTGCCCACCAGAGCCTCCAGCGCCGCCGGCAGCTCGGCGATACGCCCTATGGTCATGGTGGGCGTCACCTCC
>JACQSJ010000053.1 GCA_016205995.1 Candidatus Uhrbacteria bacterium
GTGAGAAGAAATGCGGTCATATGCGTATAGTATACCTCATCTATTCCCAGCTTGTGACGCGCCCTCGTCCGGCCTTTCGGCGCTTGTCTACCTCTTTCATTCGTCGCTCCTTTCCTTTCACACCTTTGGATTTTTTCGTGGCGATGCGTTCTTCTTCCGGGGTGAGGGCCTCGCGCAGGAATGCGTTGAGTCTGCTCAGGCAGTCGCGTTTGTTCTGGAGCTGAGAGCGCTCGGTGATGCACACGAATTTTAGTTCGTCGCTTTCTTCCAGGATTCTCTTGCGCGCCCGCTCTTTCGCATACGCGCGAAGCGCATCCTTTTGCTCCGCCGAGAGATGCCGCGAGTCCCCGATGGTCCATCGCAATTCCACACGCGAGTCCGTCGTATTCACTCCTTGTCCACCAGGACCACCTCCGCGACTTGCCGTATAGCGAACATCCGACTCGGGGATTTTTCCGCGTTCCCAATCAAACTCGACAGCTTTAGGTTGATTTTCACGCATAGCTTCTGGCGGAGGTCCGTCGCGACGTTCTGGAGGCATATACGACCAGTTTAACAAACTTGGCAGATGTTATCACTTCAGGCACCCTATAGGTACATCGTTTTGTCGATCGACAATTATTTGTGCCTCATTATCTCTATGTACACAGGTATCATTCAAGCGCTCTGTCCCGTGGTCGAGATGGTCGACAAGCAAGGACTCAAGTCATTCGTCGTGGAATTCCCAACTCGGCTCCTCGACGGACTCCAAACTGGCGCCAGCGTCTCGCTCGACGGCGTGTGTTTCACTGTGACCAAGATCGACGGTCAACGCGTGAGCTTTGATGCGATGCAGGAGACGCTCGCAAAATCGACGATCGGCTCTCTCGCACAAGGCGACCACGTGAATGTCGAGCGTTCGGCACGCATGGGGGACGAGATCGGCGGGCATCCCATGAGCGGGCACGTGTCGACGATGGCGGAGATTGTAGACGTGAGGGAAAGCGAAAACAATAAGTCGATGACGTTCAAGGTTGATCCCAGCTGGATGCGATTCATTTTTTCAAAAGGTTTTATCGGCTTGGATGGAGCAAGCCTCACGGTCGTTGATGCTGATACAAAAGCGGGAACATTCAAGGTTCATTTCATTCCCGAGACTCTGCGGCTGACACGATTTGGCGAGAAGCAGGTTGGTGACCGTGTGAATATGGAGATCGATCCGCAGACGCAGGTCATCGTCGAGACCGTCGAGCGCGTCCTTCGCGATCGTTGACCTAAGCGTTACATTTTTTGAAGTTTTCCGGTTGAGAGGATTCCCGACTTGTATAGCTCGATGAGTCCCAGGAGCGCTGCCAGAATCGTGGGGCCCGCGATGGCGCCCACGGAGCCAAACGCGGCCAATCCTCCCAGAACCGAGATGAGTACCAAGAAGGAATGTAGGTGCGCGCGACCGCCGATGAGGGAGGGACCAACGAGGTTATCAATCGTCGAGACAAACACAAGTGACCAGATGAACAATCCCAGTGCGGCCATGGTTGAACCAGTGAAGAACAAATAGAGAATGGCTGGGATGAGCACGATCGCCGTCCCCAAGAGCGGCACCAGCCCTGCCACCGCGGTGAGGGCCCCCCAAATGAGAGAGCCAGGTACCCCAAAGATCGTCATGCCGATACCGGCGATGACGCCCTGGATGATCGCGACAAGCATCACGCCAAAGACCACTCCGCGAATGGTATTCACGATGCGTTTGAGGAGCATCTCATCGATTCGGTTTTCGAGCGGCGAGAGAGCGAGCGTTTCACGGTAGAGCATTTCTCGGTTCACGAGCAGGTAGTACAGGCACAGGAAAAAGATAAACGTGTTGAGGATGAGCTGGGTTGAGGATGAGAAGATGTTGCCGACGTTTTGGAACGCCCAGGTGGCCACGGACTTTCCGATCGCGGAGAGGTCGAGGGTTGCAAGCTCGTCTTGGATGACCTGGGGGAGCGTCTGGACCAGCGGTGAGGTGGCGGGGTTGAGTTGGTCTAGCCATGACGTGTCGCTCGCGGCCGTGCGCACCAGGTCTGAGGCTTGCGTGACCATGAGGAACAGCACCATCAGGAGCGGCACGAACACCAGGAAGAACACGGCGATCGACAGGATAGCGGCGGAAAGCCGAGGGCGCTTGAGGAGTTTTTTGAGTCGTCGGTCGATCGGCGACAAGATCACCGTGACGACGATGGCGACGATGATGACTAAGACAAACGGTTCCAGCACTTGCCAGAAAAGGAACAGCACCAGGGCAGTGACGAGGAGAAAGAACCATTTCTCGATCGTCATGTGTTGAGGTTGGGTGGACATAGTACTGATAGTGTACCGGATTTTTGGGCAAAGAAAAAATTTTCGTGTATCCTCCATGCCGGAGGAATTCATGCTCCAACACTCCAGAGCGCTCATCGCCTACGCGGCCCTGATCGCGAGTATGCTCGCGTTACTCGCTTGGCAACTGAGCCAAGTGCCTCAGGTCGATCTTCACGGAGCCAAGACTCGGGTCGTCGATATCTGGGTCCTTGGGCATATGCTCTTCGGGGTCGTCCTTATGGGTGGTTGGCAACGACTGGTTGGCGACGAATCACACAAGCCCTGGTACGTCCAACGTGCCTTTCTGCTCGTCCTTGCCACAATGTGCGCATGGGAGGTTCTCGAGCTTCCCACGGAGCTCGGACTTCTAGACCAGCGTCTCGCGCACTGGATGGCCGGAATCGAATCGTCGATGAATCGGTTCGTGGTCGATCCGCTCGTCGGAATTCTGGGAGCGCTGACGTGTCGGCGGTTTCCGCGGATCTGGTTCCCATGCCTGACCCTGGGATTGCTCTTCGAGGCCGCGCACATCGCCGCACCGACGGCCATGACGATCCAAGAGTCTATTCTCACGTTTATTCTGTAACCTACGAACCGCCGCACGCCACGGCGATTTTTTTTCGGCAATGAAAAAAGGAACAGGACGTACCGTTCCTTTCCATAAGAATCCGGTTTGACGGGCTTCTCAAAAAAAGATAGTCTCTTGGCACTTGGGTTCCTTTCTGCCTGGCCCCATCGTCTATCGGTTAGGACACCAGGTTTTCATCCTGGTAAGGGGGGTTCGACTCCCCCTGGGGTCACCAACAAAA
>JACQSJ010000050.1 GCA_016205995.1 Candidatus Uhrbacteria bacterium
CCTAACACATCACCAGGCTTGAGCAGGAACAAATCGGCAGGCGTTGTAATGATGCCATTTTCAAGCAGTGACGCAATCGTCTGTGGCCCAAGGCCGTCGATCTCAAACGCGCGCGCGGCATGCAGGATTGCCTCACGGTCTTGAACAAAGCACTTAGGGTTCGTGCAGTAAATCGCCACCTCGCCCGCTCGACGTTCCACCGTTGATCCGCATACAGGACAGGTCGTGGGCGGCTTGGTCTTGTGCGTCCCTGTTGGTCGAAGTTTGACGATGGTTTCTTTGATCTTCGGAATAATGTCGCCGGCCTTGTAGAGAATCACTGTGTCTCCCTCACGCACATCGAGCCGCTCAATCTCGTCGATGTTGTGTAGGCTCGCGTGCTGTACCGTCGTGCCGCCGATCCAGGTCGGCTCAACAACCGCAACAGGTGTAAGGGCTCCCGTTCGTCCAACCGTCCACTGAATCTCTTTGACCTTCGTTGTTGCTTCTTCTGCCGGAAACTTCCACGCTACAAGCCCACGTGGTGTTTTGCCGACCACTCCAAGTTTCTCGAACAGTTGATTGTCGTTCACTCGCACGACCATTCCGTCGATCCAGTATCCCAGCTTCTCCCGCTTCTGTTGCAGCCATAGCCAATGGGACATGATTTTGTCGATCGACAAAAGTTCGTTACTTTCTGGTACAGGTCTGAATCCAAGTTGCTCGAGGATTTTCCATTCTTCCACCATGGTCTTTTGTCCAAAATCTGCATCCAAATTCCAAGCAACGAACGCAAGCCCACGCGTGGCCGTGATCGAGGAGGCAAGCTGACGCACAGAACCAGCCGCCGTGTTGCGAGGATTCGCAAACGTCGGCTTCCCTTCACGCTCTAGCTGCTTGTTCATCCTCTCAAATTGCTCTACAGGAAAATATACCTCCCCCCGCACCTCAACACGTTCCGGAACCCCCCTCCTTTTTAAGGAGGGGCTGGGGGTGGTTAGAGGCCGTAATTTCAGCGGCACCGACTCAATCGTTTTCACGTTCTGCGTAACATCCTCGCCAACCTTGCCGTCCCCCCGCGTCGCAGCGGTCACGAGCACCCCATCCTTATACACCAAAGACACCGCGAGCCCATCAAGTTTCGGCATACAGAATAAATCCACGACGCGCTTGCCACCGACCTTCTCAAGCCGATCCAACCACGCCTCAAACTCCTCCTTGGTGAACACATCCTCCATCGAAAGCATTGGACGCGCATGCACGACCTTCTCAAACTTCGGCAATGGCTTGCCTCCAACTCGTTGAGTCGGTGAGTCAGGGGTAATGAGGTCGGGGTATTCTTGCTCGAGTTTGTAAAGCTCATGCTTGAGGCTATCCAACGCCGCATCCGAAATCGTCGCCTTGTCTAAGACGTGATACCTGTATCGATGCTCCGCGATCACTTCCTTGAGTTTCTCGATTCGATGTTTGGCTTCATTCTTTGTCATAAAAACAATCCCAGATACCAATCAATCAAAGGCCGCCCGACAAACAACACAACCACCGTTCCCACCGCAAGGAAGCTTCCAAATGGGACCGCCGTCTTCCGGGTGGCTTTTCCGCTCGCCATCATCGCGAGTCCCACGACCGCTCCCAGGACGTAGGCGATGAACAACGCCACGAGCCCGTGCTGGAGCCCCAGCATGAATCCCATCAGCGCCCCCATGCGGATATCTCCGCCACCAACCCATGTCCCCTTCGAGAGCGCGAACTGAATCCAGAAGAATCCTGAAAGCACGGCTCCGCCGGCAAGCACCGACCACGCCGGCATGACGCCTAGCCAGAGGTTGAGGATGATCGCGAAGATCATCGCAGGAATCGTGAACTGGTCGATGATAAGCATGTACCGAAGGTCGTAGACGAAGATGAGGACAAGGTAGGAGACGAAGACCCAATTGCGCAGGACAACTAACTCACCGCCTCCGAGCCGGTACGCAACGACAAATAAGACGGCCGTCGCGATCTCGACCGCCGGATACTGCCACGAGATCACGGACTTACAAGATCGACAGCGTCCTCGCAGCAGCAAATAGCTCACCACCGGAACCAAGTCGCCTACACCAATCAGGCCTTTGCACGCCCGACATCTCGACCGACCCCTCGCCACTGACCCGCCCTCGTTGGTACGAAAAATCACCACGTTCAAGAAGCTCCCGACGCACGCTCCCGCCACAAAAACCAACAACGTACTCCAAACCATACCAATCGATTATACCAAAAACGAGGCATTATTGCCTCGTTTCTCTGGGTTGATTTACTCGGCGCACGTTCCAGCTTCCATCCCCTCTGGCGTTGCGCAGTTAACGCCCGCCTGCAACCCGACCGGCGCGAGCGCATTCTCCAGCTCAAAATGGATCACGTAAGACTCGCCGTCGTCCAGGACCGTATAGCAAAAAGCCCGACGCGAGGGCTCGCCGCACGCCACCAGACCATCAAGGCCATCTTCATACGTGCCAGGAACCACACGCAGAAACACGGACTCCGCGGTCGAACAGTCCGCCGCAAACCCCTCGGAACCCAAACACGCGCTTTGCGCGACATCGCCTAACGGGAGGAAGTCGCCATCGGGATAGGTGTTGCGTTCGTTAAAGGAGTCCTCGAGCGCGGACTGGACGATTCGGACATTGGCCAGACGCGACGCATCGCGCTCTTTTGAACGGGCTGCGTTCACGGCCAGAGCTGCAAACACCACGACCAACGCAATGATCGCGATGACGACGAGAAGCTCGACGAGGGTAAATCCCTTTTGTGTTTTCATAAAGATGTTTTCTCTGCTAAGAGACGTTTTACTTTTTTGACGGCTTCAGATGGCGCAAAGTGGCTTTTCAAAAGATAGCTATCCGCTCCTGCCTCCTGCGTCGCGAGCATCGTTTTTCGGTCACCGAGCTTGGCCAAGACGATCTGCAACGCCTTGGCTGTTTTAGGCTCTGCACGCACGCCTGTCAGGAACGCGAGTGCTTCCCCGTCATCATCCAAATCGACTATCACCACATCTGGAGCACAACGTTTGAGACGCCTCTTTGCCGCCGTGACATCATTCTCCACCCATACCTTCCAGCCCGCGGACTCAAAACGGTTTGCGTAAATCCCGGCGTAATACGTATCTGGATCGATCATGAGTAACGACTTCTTCGCCATACTACTCTATCTCCCGCATCGCCAAACCAATGGCGACGCTCATACGAGGACCGATCTCCTCCAAAACGCTCCCGAGATCCTGGGGATAGACGACACGCGCCCAGGGATCGCCACGATAGACGTTGAGGTTGAGCGTCCGTGCGAGATACTCGGGAAGATGCGGGAGGTGCGAGGACCCACCAGTCACGACAATCTTTTCCACCTTCTTGATGAGGGCAAGCTCCATGCTGGCGTAGAGTTGAAACGCAAAACGGATTTCATTGAGAAGCGGGAGGGCCAGCACTTCAAGAACCTTCGGGAGTCCCGTATCACTCCCAGGAGCTGTAGGCGAGGCGGTTCCTAAATCGCGCTTGATACGCTCAGCGTCTGATTCCCCAAGATTCATCTGAGACATGATCGCGCGCGTCACGGTGTCGCCGCCCAGTTGGATGGAACGCGACACAAACGGAATTCCTTTTTCGACGATCATGAGCGTTGAGCGCTGGGAGCCGATGTCGATCACCATGATCGCACCCTTGTCCTTGCCGATGAGCGCGCGCACCAGCGCCAGCGACTCCGTGTCGATCGCCTGCAGGTTCAATTTCGCCGCTTTAAAAATCTCGATGTACTTCTGGATGAAGGTCTTGGCTGAACCGGTCACCATCGCACGAAATTGCTTTTGCTTTGGCTTTTCCGACTCCATCACCTTCTCCCCCTTTCCCCCCTTCTTTTCCCCCTTCCCTTCCTCATCCAAGTACGTCGTCTGAATGATCATCTCCGAAAGCGGAAGCGGTGCAAGCTTTGAGGCTTCGGCATCGACGGACGCTTGGCGCTGCCGCTGATCTTTCCCGTCTGGGAGCGCGAGGATGGCGGCAAACACGTGCGAGGTCGGGAGGGCGGCCATGGCCGAGGTTGACTTGGTTCCGGCTTCCTTGCACACGCGGGCAAGAAGCTCTCCGGTCTTCTTGGGTTGATCGAAGAGTGACTCTCCAGCTTCCTCCGCAGGGATCTCCGCGTAGCCGTACGTCATGAGCACGGGTCTGCCTTTCTTCGCTTCTAACTCATCCACCTTAATACTGCTAGCGCCGATATCGACCCCCAAAAAACTTTTTGGCTGCTTCTTTCCGAACAAACCCATAGAATACATCTAGTATACCACAGTCAGCATCCTTGCTGATCGAGACATTTGTTCACGAGTGCGTCTGCCTCTTTGTTCTTCTCCCGACGCACGTGCGTGAAGGTCACGCGATCAAACTTGTGTAACAAATTTTTGACCTCGAGGAATCGCTTGGCGATGTCTGGGTCCTTTACCCGATACTCTCCCTTAAGCTGCTTAGCGGCAAGCTCGGAATCCATATACAAGGACACGACCGTCGCGCCCATCTTGGCCGCACGCTCAAGCCCGATGATGATCGCCGTGTACTCCGCCTGGTTGTTCGTGGTCTTGCCGAGGTACTTAGAAACTTCCGCGAGCCGTTTCCCGTCGGGCGACGTAATGACCGCCCCACTGGCCGCTGGCCCCGGATTCCCTCGTGAACCACCGTCTGTATAAATGTGTACGTGCATATCATTTGAACGTCCCCCTTTTCAAGGGGGACTGCAGGGGGTTACGAATCTTTCGACGATGGCTGCGTAACCACCCCCAACCCCTCCTTAAAAAGGAGGGGAGGCCGAAATTTGCAAATCCACAATCCTCACCTGCAACTGCCTGTTCCCATTCCACTCGTTCACTTGAATCTCGTATACCACATCAATGAGCAAGTCCAGCGTGAGCTTCTGTACCCAGTCTCCCAATCCAAACCCGATCGCTTCCACCAGTTTACCAGTTTGTGATTGCAAGCGCAGTTTGAGATGTCCACCGTCGCGGCCGACGCCGGAGAACGATGCGACGCGCACGCCTCGAGATACAAACAGCGGCACGGGGTTTCCCATCCCGAACGGACGAAACGCTTGCATCGCGTCGAAGAGATCCCAGCCGATATCATCAAGTGAAATCTCCGCGTCGATCGCGAGGCGTGACTCGAGATCCTCGGGCTTCAGCTCGACCGCCGCGTACTCCTTCATCATCGCGATCGCTTTGTGGAAGCGCTCTTCCCCTGTGACAGAAAATCCGCACGCTTGCGGATGGCCGCCAAACTTATCGAGAAACTCGGACGCATGGTGCAACGCCTTGGTGACATCAAACCCTTCGATGCTCCGTCCCGATCCGACAAATTTTTCCCCATCCTTTCCCGCAACAAACACGGGTCGGTGGTAGTCGTTGATGAGTTTTCCCGCGACGAGTCCAACCAGTCCTGCTCCCCATCCATCCTGATACGCAACGATAAGTGATTCGCCCACAGCCTCGCCTATTTGCGCCCTGGCCTGCTCGTACATGCGTTGCGACGCTTTTTGTCGTTCAATGTTGATCTCCTGCAAGCGCATCGCAAGTGTAGTCGCGCGCAGCTCATCTTCCTCGATGAGCAGATCAAGCGCCTCGCTGGCGTGCGTCATACGCCCTGCCGCATTCAACCGCGGGCCAATCTGGAAGCCGATCGAGACCGTGTCCAGTTGTCCGATCGTTGAGCCGGCGACGTCAAGAAGTTTCTGAATCCCTTTGCGTCGCGTCTTGTTGAGGACGAGAAGTCCATACTTTTCAAGAACCCGATTTTCTTCCCTCAGGGGCATGACATCTGTCACGGTCGCAATCGCCACAAGATCGAGAAGCCACTTTTCATGTCCCTCGGGAAACGCCGCTCCGCGACCCCGCGCCTCGTGGATGAGCGCGCTTGCCAGCTTGAACGCCACGCCAGTCCCGCACAATTGTTTATTGGGAAACGTCTCACCTGGAACAAGCGGATGGATAAGAATCGCCGAAGTCGGAAGTTCCGCAGGCATGGTGTGGTGATCGCAGACGATCGTGTCTATTCCCAACTCCTGTCCACGGTCAATGGCTGGCTTGTTGGAAATGCCGCAATCAACCGTGATCACCAGCTTCGTATGCTCGTGGGCATCCAGGTGTTCGATGGTTTCAACCGACATCCCGTAGCCTTCCTTCTCTCGATGCGGAATGTACGTGGTGATCGCATGCTCGTTGAAGGACAGCTCCCGACAAATTTCTCGCAGTGTCGTCACGAGCACGGCTGTTCCGCATGTGCCATCCGCATCATAGTCGCCATGGATCGTGATGACCTCTCCTCGCTCAAGAGACTCGAATACGCGGCGCACGGCGCGACTCATGTTCACAAAGAGTTCCGGAGCGTAGGTATCTCGACTCCAGTCTGGTCCCAAGAAGACGTCCATGTCCTCTTGCGTTCGAACGCCACGATTCCAGAGCAGTTGCAAAATCACTCCCTCGAGTTCAGGGAATTGCCGTTTGACCTCAGGAGTGATCGGCTCGTGCACGAGCCAGCGTTTGGTATCCATTAGTACCCAAAGGAGAAGCTCAACAACACCATGCTGAGGATCACCATGACGCCGACGATCGTCCAAAAAATTCGAGCCATCGATGGTCGTTTCATGAATCTCGTTTTAACACTTTCAAGTAGGCATTGGTGGGGATGCTCACGCGGCCTTTGCCGATCGCCGCCATCTTCGCCTTGCCTTTCTTTTGCTTTTCGAGCAACTTGCGTTTGCGTGTCACGTCTCCGCCGTAGAGACCGGCCGTCACGTCTTTGCGCATCGCGGAAATGCGCTCCGATGCCACGACCTTTCCGCCCACACTTGCCTGCAGCTTAATCACGAAATTTTGGCGAGGGATGGAATCTTTCAACACAGTTACCACGCGTCTGCCCACACGCTCTGCCTCATCGCGATACACCAACGTCGAGAACGCATCCACGGCTTCCTCGGCAACGAGAATATCCATCTTCACCACGTCTGCCGCACGATAATCGATCACCTCATAATTGAGTGACGCATATCCTGCCGAGAGACTCTTGAGCTTATCGTAAAAGTCCACGATGATCATGGCAAGCGGAATCTGATAGTGGAGAATGGCGCGATCGCCCGCGAGATATTCCGTGGTCTCGTAGACCCCTCGTCGCTCCTGCAAGAGCTGCATGATCGCGCCGATATAGGAGCTGGGCGTCACCATGTCCACCTTCACCCATGGCTCGCGAATGACCTCAATGTGCGAGGGGTCAGGAAGCTCAAGCGGGCTCTTGATCACGATCGTCTCGCCGCGACGCATGACCACCTCGTAGGCAACAGAAGGAACGGTCACGACCAGATTGATATCGAACTCGCGCTCAAGTCGCTCTTTCAAAATCTCCAGGTGCAACATCCCCAGGAGTCCACAACGGAATCCAAATCCAAGCGCGGGCGAATGCTCTGACTCGTACACAAGAGCGGAGTCGTTGAGCTTCAAACGCTCCATGGCCTCGCGCAATTTGTGAAAGTCATCTCCTTCTTGCGGGAACACGCCTGCGTACACCATGGGCTTCACCACTTTATAGCCAGGCAACGCGGGAGGAAGATGCTCGCTGGGGGTCGTAATCGTATCTCCCACGCGACAGCCACCGAGTTCCTTGAGTCCTGTCACGATGTAGCCTATCTGGCCGGTCTCGAGGATATCCGCGGCTTTCAATCCGCCTGGCGTGAGGGCGCCTGTTTCCAGTACCTGGATATCCGCGCCGGTGGCGATCATCTTTACCTTCTTGCCTTTGTGGAGCGCTCCGTCCATCACGCGAACATACGCCATGACTCCACGATAGTCGTCGTAGAAGGAATCGAAAATGAGAGCGCGCGTCTGGGCAGACGGATCTCCCGCGGGTGGAGGAATCCGCTCAACGATGGCATCTAGCAGTTCCATCACACCCTGACCCGTCTTCCCACTCACCGCCAAAATCTCCTCGGGCTTGCAACCGATAAGAGAGACAAGCTCCTGCGTGCGCGCCGGGATGTCCGCGGCTGGGAGGTCGATCTTGTTGAGAACAGGAATGATCTCGAGATTTTCTTCCAGCGCGAGGTACAAGTTTCCGATCGTCTGCGCCTGCACTCCCTGCGTGGCATCAACAAGAAGGATCGCTCCTTCAACCGCCGCGAGCGACCGGCTCACCTCGTAGGTGAAGTCGACGTGTCCAGGTGTGTCGATGAGATTCAACACGTACATCCCCCCCCTTACCAAGGGGGGGCTAGGGGGGGTTGCCACTGTGGTGTACTCGTACGTCATGCGCGCGGGCGTGAGCTTAATCGTAATCCCCCGCTCGCGCTCAATGTCCATGGAGTCGAGGATCTGTTCCTTCATCTTTCGCTTGTCCACCGAGCCCGTTAACTCCAAAAGTCGATCCGCGAGGGTCGACTTTCCGTGATCGATATGGGCGATGATGCAAAAGTTCCGGATGTGCGCTTGATCCATCATAATCACGCCCATCCTAGCGGAAGTTAGACGTCTCGTCGAATCTGGGATCCACCGAATCTGGGGCCAGATTAAATCTCATGGCTGCTCTGGTATTCTGGCACGGTCACCTCGGTTCCCAGCGCGTGGCGCAGATGTGTGGCAAAGACCTCCTTGGCCTCGGGGTCGCCGTGCACGAGAAAAATTTTGCGTGGAATTTTGCCGTCTTCGGGCGTGAGCCAGCGCGTGAGCTTGTTCATGTCGGCATGGGCGGAGAACGCCCCGATCGCGCTCACCTGGGCGTGGACCTCGACGTCCTCCCCGAAAATGCGAACCCGCTTTGCCCCTTCGTACAAGCGTCGGCCAATCGTCCCCTGGGCCTGATAGCCAATGATGAGCAGGCGGCTATTCTTGTTGGGAAGATAGCGGATAAGGTGGTGCATGATCCGTCCGCCGGACATCATGCCCGAACCGGCGATGATAATTTTGGGCGGCACCGCGTCGTTGATGAGTTTGGATTCAGCCACGGTGAGCGTCTCGCGCAAATTCGGGAAGCTGAAAAAATCCTTGTCCGGATCGTCCATGACCGACGTGTCAAACTTCAGGAACTGCTTAAAGTGGCGATAGAGCGCCGTGGCCTTAATCGCCATGGGGCTGTCAAGGTAGATTGGAATCTTTGTGTGGAGGTCTTGCAGGAGCAGGCGATTGATCTCGTAGAGGAGCTCCTGGGTGCGCTCGATCGAGAACGCGGGGATCATGAGCACCCCTCGCTCCTTGATGATCGCCTTAATCGCCTCGCGCAATTTATCGCTGCGCGTGCTCATGGGCTCGTGCTCGCGGTGGCCGTAGGTGGATTCACAAATGACGACGTCGGCGTGGGAGATCGGCTCGGTCGCGGGCAAGATCGGCACATCGTCATTGCCGATGTCGCCAGAAAACACCACCCGCTGTCCTTCCGCATCCACGGAAATGTAACTCGAGCCCAGCACGTGACCGGCCTCGTGGAAGACGACCGTGATCCCCGGTGCGAACTCGACGTGCTCGTGGTACGTGACGCTTGTCACTTGCGCAAACGCCGCTTCCAGATCCTCCAACTCGTAGAGCACAGAGCTTCCACACTTCTGTGCCTCCTCCTTCATGATGTGGTATGCATCCTCAAGCACCAGCTTTGCCAGACCCACGCACGGTTCCACCATGTAGATGGGGCCGCGAAACCCCTCCTTCACAAGCTTCGGGAGCCGTCCGGTGTGGTCGGCATGGGGGTGGGAAATAAAAACGGCCTCGATCGCAGAAGCGTCAAAGCCAAAGGCCTGGAGATTTTTACTGCCGCACATGTGCTCCCCTTGAAACATTCCACAGTCAAACAGAATCGCGTGAGGTTTGCCATCCGAATCAAGCATCTCGAGCCGATGGCACGATCCGGTCACCTCACGCGCGGCGCCGTGAAAGGAAAGCTTCATACGCGTTCAGATCGATAATTCAGGGAGGCAAGAACGGCTATCGCGGCCATGAGCGCTTGGGACGTCAAGCATACGATGCACCACGCGTACAAGACAAACGCCTCCAGTCCGGAGAGGTACAGAGAAAAAAGGAATCCGCCCCAGGCGGCCACGAGCAGGAACATCGAGAGCTGGCGGTCACTGGGGTTTTTCCCCTTCACGACCGCGGCGAGAAAGATAAACAGGTAGCCGACGATCCCAATGGCAGCGATGGGAATGCCGAAGAGTTCTGAATACGGCCCTTGGTTTACAATGTCGCAGCTGAAGGTGTCATTCAAGTTACAAAAGGCACCCGAAGTAAACCCCGTCTTATGCAGGAGCGAATAAACCGAGAGGGCGATGCCCACAAGTGCGAGACCCGCGATCCACTTGACGTATGGCTTGGTCATAGAGGGCATCCTGATTTCTGGGCGAGCGCCTCCAGCGTCTGCTCGCCGCTCACGCGTGACCCATCGGCAAAGTCCCAAGTGGGGTACCCTTCGATGCCGGCGTCGCGGCACGTCTGGTTCATGGTACGCGCGGCCGTGGAGCACTCGATGTAGTTCACGTAATCAAACGCACTGCCGAAGACGTCTTTCTGACGGCTGCAATGCGGACACCACCAGGCGCCATACATCGTGACGCCAGAATCGGTCAAGCACTGGGCAAACCCGTCATAAGGCGAAGGGGCGTTCTGCCCGACGGAATTATTTGCTGCAAACACGACCAGGCCGACGACCACAAGAACCGAGGCGCCGTAGAGATAATAGGAAGATTGTTTCGATTTTGACATACGGGGATAGTATACTTGATGCAAATCGATTTTTCGAGTAGCCTCCTGTGGTTATGCATCTTGACTGGTCCATCCTCCCGCGCCCCATTATCGCGCTCTCTCCCATGGCAGACATGACGGACAGCGCGTTTTGTCGTACGGTGCGGAGTCTTTGTCATCCCGACGACCAACGGGAGGAGGGATCTCCGCATTTGGAGATCCCTCGTCGTTTCACTCCTCGGGATGACAGGGGGTTGAATCGGGAGGACAAAAAAAGAAAACTCATCCTCTTCCGTGAGATGGTCAGTGCTGAAGCCGTCGTGCGTGGCAACGACAAGACACTTACCATGACCGACATCCATGAGGACGAGCGGCCACTTGTGCAACAGCTCTTTGGCAGCAACCCTGCGACCATGGCCGAGGCTGTGCGTATCCTCGAGGAGGCGCATCACCCCGAGGGCTTTGACGTGAACATGGGCTGCCCTGTCTACAAAATCGTGAACAACTTTAACGGCGCCGCGCTGATGAGGGAACCTGAGCTTGCAACGAAGATTATCCGAGCAATGAAAGCGGCCACACGCCTTCCTGTGTCGATCAAAATCCGCGCCGGCTGGGACAATCCGCGAGAATGCATCGAGTTCTCCAAAGTCGTCGAGGCTGCGGGCGCGGATCTCATCACCATGCACGGACGCACTAAGACACAGGGCTACTCGGGAGAGTCGGACTGGAACCTGATTGGCGAAGTAAAACGCGGCCTCTCGATTCCCCTCTTAGCCAACGGCGATATCCACACGCCTCCGTTGACTTTGAAAGCGCTCGATACGACCGGTGCCGACGGCGTCCTCATCGCGCGTGGCGCCCTGGGCAACCCCTGGATCTTTTCCCAAATCGAGAACCTCCTTGATGGACGTGAACCAAAAGCCGTGACGCTTGAGGAGCGCGTGCGCGTCGTGAAACACCACTTGGCGTATCACATGGAGCAATATGGAGAACGAGGGATCGTGACATTCCGCAAACATCTCTCGTGGTACTTCCGTGGCGTGTCCGGCGCCAAGCCGTACAAGGAGCGGCTTCACACGGCAACGAACAAGGATCAGGTCGACGCGATCCTGGATGAGATGCTGTTGCATGGACTCATGGACGGTCTCTCCACACGCGACGCCCTGCATCCACAAGCAACAGAACGTGTATTCATGAAGAAATAATACTTGTAGTGAGCGAAGTCGAACTATGAACATTGGAATTCTCATTTTCTCCGAGCCTCGTGACGAAGTATTCGCGGGTGCGGACCAACTCATCGAGGTGGGACAGCGCGCCGGCCATACCGTGAAAAAGCTCTATGAGCCGCACCTTTCTTTCGTTTGTCATCCCGAGGAGCGTAG
>JACQSJ010000057.1 GCA_016205995.1 Candidatus Uhrbacteria bacterium
GCCCCTGTGGATAAGGTTTTAGAGGTTTCTGCGGGGTTTGTCTCTCAAAATGATCTGAAAATAGGCGATATTCTTGACATTGTGCTCGTGGATGAGTAATCTACCGGCGTTATTCCTAATAAGAGACGCTGGTATACTACGTCGTGGTAGCCTCGGGCTTTAGCCCGGGTGCAGCCCAGGCTGAAGCCTGGGTCTACCGCATCAGAAGGAACCGCGGATATGAGCGCTATGGCAACACTTGCTGTCATTCAAACAGGGGGGAAACAGTACTTGGTCCGAGAAGGACAGGAACTTAAGATTGAGAAACTCGACCTAGACGTCGGGGCAAGCGTCAATTTTGATGTGTTGCTCGTGTCTGACGAGGAAGGAACAACTACACAGGTGGGAACTCCCACCATAAGCGGCGCGAGCGTGTCGGCAACGGTGCTTGAACAGGGTCGAGCTACAAAAGTCTCTGTCATCAAGTACAAGTCAAAGTCTCGGTACCGACGAAATGTCGGGCACAGACAGCCGTTCACTCGAATCAAGATTGAAAAAATCGCCGCCTAAACGGCGATTTTCTTTTATGAACAAGAAGCCACGCATCAACACAGGAAAGATCCTCAAGGTTTATTGGGACCACATCCGTCGATACAAGGGACGAGCGTTTTTGATTCTCCTCTTGGTTGCCACAGCCAACACCCTTGATGTGCTTGTGCCCCTTTTCTACAAGCGGTTTTTTGACGTGCTTGCGGGCGATCTTGTTGTTGAGGGACAGGAAGCCGTTCCTGTACTCGTGGGCACGCTTGGCATGGTTGCGGTTTTCCACGGGCTTATCTGGCTTGGATGGCGCACTTCCAACCTGCTGAGCAACTGGTTGCAGCCGCGCGTCATGGCTGACCTTGAGCAAACCTCTTTGGCGAATCTTCATGAGCACTCGTATCGATTCTTTTCCAACAACTTTGCCGGATCACTTGTTCGAAAAGTCGCGAGAATTTCAAGATCGTTCGAGGACGTAGCTGACCAGGTGCAGTTCCACTTCGTTCCGCTCGCGATCCTGCTCACCGGCAATCTGCTTGTGCTCTGGACGCGAAGCCACCTACTCGCCACGGTTTTGTTCGCGTGGACGCTGGTGTTCATGGCGTTCAACGTGATTTATGCCCGCTGGAAGCTGAAGTACGATTTTGCGCGAGCGGCGATTGATTCTGAAGTGACGGGCATCCTGGCTGACTCGATTACCAACGCGATCACCACCAAGCTCTTCACGGGAGCTGAGTTTGAGAAAGGGTTATTCCGTGATGTGGTTGAGCGATTGCGCCGCGCGAACACGTTCACTTGGAACCTCAACGAGATCCTTGAGGCAACACAGTCCGCGCTCATGTTCGTCATCGAGTTCGTGATCATGTATCTGGCGATCAAACTGTGGCAGCAGGGACTCCTGACGATCGGGGACTTTGCCCTCATCCAAGGCTATCTCATCGGCATCTTCATGAAGATTTGGGACTTCGGTCGCGCGGTGCGAAAAGTCTTCTCTGCCCTTGCGGACGCTGATGAAATGGTCGAAATTCTGCATCTCCCCCATGAGGTCAAGGACGTGCGTGGCGCCAAGGAGCTCCAGGTTCAAACCGGCCGTATCGAGTTTCAGCACGTCTACTTCAGCTTCAACCAGACGCGCCGCGTCTTGCGCGACATGAACTTGGTGATTGAACCTCGAGAGAAAGTGGCGCTGGTTGGTCCGTCGGGGGCAGGAAAATCGACGGTCACGAAACTTCTGTTTCGGTTCTACGACATCGAACGCGGAAAGATTCTGATCGGCAACCAGAACATCGCTAAGGTGACCCAGGAGAGCTTGCGGCAACACATCGCGCTCGTGCCGCAGGAGCCGATTCTCTTCCACCGATCGATCGTCGAGAATATCCGCTATGGGCGCCGTGACGCCACAGATGAAGAAGTCATTGAGGCCGCAAAGAAGGCGCACGCGCACGAATTCATCGAAGGGTTGCAAGACGGGTATAACACGTTCGTCGGCGAGCGTGGGGTGAAGCTCTCGGGAGGAGAACGCCAGCGTATTGCGATTGCTCGTGCCATCCTCAAGAACGTGCCGATTCTTGTCCTGGACGAGGCGACTTCGAGCCTGGACTCTGAGTCAGAGGCTCTCATTCAGAAGGCGCTCGAAGAGTTGATGCGCGACAAGACGACTATCGTCATCGCCCACCGGTTGTCCACTATCATGAAAATGGATCGCATCCTCGTCATCGACGATGGCCAAGTGGTCGACTCTGGAACGCATAAGCAACTACTCAAGAAAAAGGAGAACATCTACAAGAAGCTCTGGGAGATCCAAGCAGGGGGATTCATTGCGTAAAAAGACAGGCGTCAGAGTGGCGCCTGTTTTTCGTTGTGCGTTGTGGCGGATCGGGGTGGGAGACTCTGTGTGATGGCGACCGCGAGTTTGCGGGCGAGGGATTGTTGAGGCAGAAGCCAGAGTGGATCATTGAGTTCGAGCTGGACCGTGTCGAGCCCACGCGTCCCAAATCGTTTGGCCGCGCGACGAACGATCCAGCCTCCGCGGTAGCGTCGGTCGATTCCCCGCGTGGGGTCAGGAGAGAACGCGACGGAGCAGTTTTGTCGAAGGTTCTGTGCGAGGACGGTGTCGAGTAAGCGTGGTGAGGTCCGGTGCTGGTCTGATCCCAGGATGATGTCTGGTCCTCCAGGGAGGGAGCATCGATGGATGTCCAGCAGCAAGCATCTCCCGAAGCGCGTGAGCGCCGTTTCCATCGCGCGGTCGAGCGTCTCGTGGTACACATCGAATTCGTGTTCGAGGCCGGGAGCGCAGGCTTTCGCTGGGTTCTCCTCGTTGGGATCTACGTGTGAACGATGAAGATCCAACCAGACAAGCGTGGCATCGATTCCCAGAGAGGCAAGCTCCTGATGAAGCGAGAGGGCGAGTGGAAGCGTTCCCAAGTCGCGTAGCTTGGTCTTCGTGCGCCGTGCCGCTCCAGGAAGAATCGTCGCCCCATCGTGTGGGACACTGAGTACAAGCGCGCTCCGGCCCGGGGTCATGTGTGTGTGCACGTCACTTCCTCCATGGGGAGAGAAAACAAAAAGACGGGTCCAAGAGGGATCTCAAGACCTGTCCTCTCAAGGGAGCGTTAGACGAAACTTGACCAGGTTTGGAGCAGACCGTTTAGAAGCATAGGGAAATTTAGAGTTGTTTGCGTCCTTTGAGCGCGTCGCCTAGCGTGACCTCATCGGCGAATTCGAGCGTGGCACCTAGCGGGAGGCCACGGGCGAGGCGGGTCAGGGAGCGACCAAGGGGAGCGAGAGACTTTTGGAGGAACATGATCGTTGCTTCGCCGTGCGTGGTGGGGGAGAGGGCGAGGATGACTTCTTGGATGCTCTGCTCGGACTCGAGTCGCTCGCGCAGCTGTCGATAGCGGATGGTGTCTGGCGTCATGCCTTCGATCGGATTGAGTGTACCACCCAGTACATGATAGAAGCCAGAGTACATCCCCGTTGACTCGATCGTCGAAATGTCACGTGCTTCCTCTACGACGCACAGGAGACCCGCATCACGTTTCGGATCCTGACAAATTTCGCAGATCTCTCGCTCGGTATACGTGTAACATCGCGGACAGGTTTTGATGCGCTCGCCAAGCTGGGTGAGAGCCCGTGCCATGACTTCGAGGTCGAATTTTGGCTGGCTCAGGAGGTAGAAGACATAACGCAGGGCCGTCTTGGGCCCCACGCCTGGTAGCCGCGCAAACGCCGCGACGAGGTTGGAAATGGGTTCGGGGAAGCGGCGCACAGGGGGTTATTCACCTCCTCCTCCAAAGTTTTTAAGCATATCCATGCCGCCCATGTCCTGCATCTTCTTGGCGAGCTTCATCTGGAACTTCATCCCCGTTGCGTCCTTCCAGGCTTCCTTGATGGCGTCCTCGAGCTTCGTTTTGTCGGTCATCATGGACTCATCAATCGTTAAGCCGACCAAGTCGCGGTTTCCGTTTACGATGAGTTTCACTTTTCCCCAGGCAGCCGAACCTTCTTGCACGACGGTTGCGAGTTCGTCTTGCATCATCTTGCCTTGCTTCTTGAGTTTCTTGATGTGTTTCAATTTATTGAACATAGTGGTCTTATTTTATATGCCTGCGGGGTTGGGATCAATCGGCGGGGGAGCGATCGGCGCTCGAGGCCGTGCGAATGGCGCAAAGCCAGCGGCTGAGTCTTCGGCGGGCGGGGGAAGGGAACCGCCAGGTCGTGTCTCGAGGTTGAGGAACGACGCCCGCTTCTTATCAA
>JACQSJ010000054.1 GCA_016205995.1 Candidatus Uhrbacteria bacterium
ATCCTGTGGAGAGCTGTCCGGTCCTCCCCCTTCCCAAGGGGGAGTTAGAGGGGGTTGCCGTCATGCGAGTCGAGTGTCGTCGCACATCGATCTCCACCGTCCTTCGCTCGCGAGCAGAAGAACCAGCCTCACCGAACGGCAACCTCCCCTAGCCCCTCCTTGGGAAGGAGGGGAACCGAACAACTTGTCTCCACACAATTTACGACTGATCCGAAAACAGTCCCTTTATAAAAACGACCCGAGTCAGATCAGGTCGTCCGTAGAGGCCGGTTGAACTCGGCGTCGCTGAGTCGACGCATGACCCCTTCCAGCACCAGGGACATCTGCGTCCCATCCTGGTAGCGCTCCTCGGGGTCGCGTGAGAGCGCGAGTTTGACCGCCGCAAGCGCTTCGGTGTTGCGCACGCGTTCCTCGACCATCTCCCAGTGCGGGTACTGGGCGAGGTGGCACAGGGTGAAGAGATCGTCCGCCGACTGGTTGGGCATGCTTCCGTCCATGCCATGGAAGCCGCTGACCCACGAGAGCATGGTCAGTCCGATGCAGAAGACGTCGGAGGTCGGCGTGACCGGCTCACCCTTGGTCTGCTCAGGCGAGCAGCACGAGGGCGTGGCGATGATCAGGCTATCCTCGTGCCCACCCGGATTCTGCGTGAGACGTTGCCCCACTTTCACGGAATTCTCGAAGTCGATGAGCACGGGCTTCGTTCCACGTCTGGGGACGTTGCTGGGCGTGATGTCGCCGTGCACCAGCTTGTGCGCGTGCAGAACACTGGCGGCTTGTGCCAGGAACGAGCCACTCGTCAACCACGCACCCAACGAAACGCTGAAAGGGTGCGGCCCATCCTTGGTACGATGCTCCATGAGAGGCTCACACAAGTATCCTTCGTCTCCGTGCTCGTCCACGACGCGGTCGTAGACGCGCACCAGTCCCGGATGGGTCTGTTTGCGCAGGAAGCGCCACTCGGCGCGGTTCCTCAGTAGCAGACACCGCGCCTCTTCGCTCGTGTCCCACTCGCGCCGACGGAACTTCCCTGAACCCTTCACCACCTTTGCGACACGGTCTGCCGTCTTCACCCGCAGGATGCGGTGACGCAACCGGTTGCGCATGAGCTCCGTCGGAAGCCTGCTTCCATCCTTCATCTCCACGTATCCAGCCCGCTTCTGCAGCATGTGTGCCCCATGTGTGCTGATCCGGCCCTGGATCAGACAGATAAACAGTCTACCTTCTCTCAAGATGCTAGCCAAGCCCCATCTTGCCTCACGAGCAAATCCGCCGCGCGCAGCGGCTCGGCCATGACGTCTTTCACAATTTTCTCGGTGCGGGCCGACTGAGAGCCTTTCACCAACACAATATCTCCTTTGTGAATCTCACGATCTAGCCAGCGTCCCGCCTCCAGCGGCAAGTCAAAATGCTGTGTGTGCTCCTCTGGAATACCTGCCTCGATCGCGCCGCGTCGGATATCGCGTGCGAGCTCACCAACCGTCAGGAGTAAATCGACCCCGATCTCGCCGGCCTTGAGGCCGATCATGCGATGCTCTTGCTCGCTATAGGATCCAAGCTCCGCCATATGTCCCAACACCGCGATACGTCGTGCCTTCTCGGCCGGGTGGAATTCCGCGAGCACGTCTAGCGCCGCGACCATGGAAGCGGGCGCCGCGTTGTAGCTCGAGTCGATAATGAGCGAGCCTTTAATCCCCGGGATCGGGTTCATACGACCAGGCTCGAATTGCGTCGTGGGGAGTTTCTCGAGGATCTGCTCGCCAGTAAGACCGAGATGCTTGGCAATAGCGATGGCGGGCAGGAGCGCGCTCACGGCTGTGCGACCAAGCATATTCTTGAGTGTGAGCTCGAGGCGTTCGCCCTCATCCAGCGTTACGGTCGCACGGACCGTCGAAAACTCCTCTCCGGGCTCAAACGAGAAATCATCCCGCGTCGTCAATTGGTAATCGCCCGCGACCACATCCGCGCGGTCGGAGAAACCATACAAGAGCACGGGAGCGTTCGCGTGTCCGGCAAGACCCAAGACACGCGGATCGTCCGCGTTGAGAACCACAAGTTGCTTGGCCGCTGCCAGGATGCCGGCTTTCTCTTCGGCGAGCTCTTCGATGGAACGGAAGTACTCGGCGTGGACGGGAGAAATGCGCGTCAGAACCGCGATATCAGGCGCGGCGATCTCGCACAAGTGCTTCATGTCGCCCGGGCGGTCGATGCCATACTCAAGCACAAACACCTCGGGCATCGACTTGGAACTCGAGAACAGGACTCGCAACCAGCCAAAGATCGATTTCCCTGGCGACTCTGCGCCCAGGATCGTGAGCGGCACGCCGAACTCGTTGTTGTAATTCTTGATCGTCGCGCCCACACGGAACTTTGCGGACAAGACGGTCGCAATCGCGTTGCGCACGCTGGTCTTCCCCACCGAGCCGGTCACGGCAATGATGAGGGGGTGGTGGAGGGCAAGGAGCTTCTTGGCTTTCTTCGTAATCGCGTGTTGGATGAGTTTTTTCATAGATGCATTTGACCCCTCCCGGCCTCCCCTTATCAAGGGGAGGTGGATTTGAAGAGTTCGGACTTAATTACAGCGAGTACATCCTCTAAACCATTGTATATTTCTCGGTTTGTAAAACGTAATACCCGTATTTTCTTGTCTTTGAGAAAGGCAGCTCTTTCTGAGTCGTACTCGACTCCTTCGGTAGTGAAGTGGCTTCCACCGTCAACTTCAATTCCCAGACGAAGCTGCGTGCAGTAGAAATCGAGAACATAGGGTCCTACACCAAACTGTCGGCGAAACTTGTACCCCATCTGTTTTCCTTTAAGCCCGAGCCACAGTAACCACTCAGCCTTTGTTTGATTGTTTCGCAGTTCCCCACGACGTTGGGTTTGCCACTGCTGGTTATAAAATACTCCCATACGTAGACTCCCTCCAGCCCCTTACCAATGGGACATGGATGCGTATCTACCCCTCCTTACTAAGGAGGGGTTAGGGGAGGTCAAATCATTCAATCGCCCTTACAGGCGGCACTTCAAAGTACTGTAACAGAAACTCGGCGATCTCCCCAAACAGCGGGGCAGCGGTTGATTCCGCCCACACGACGTCGCGGGGATGGTCGATTCGCACGACCATCGCGAACTTGGGATCCTCCACGGGGCCAAACCCAGCAAACGAACCTATCGTGTTGTCTTCCTCGTACCCGATCCCATCGGTCTTTGCGACCTGGGCGGTTCCGGTCTTCCCACCGATGTAGTAGCCTGGCACGCCCGCACGTCGACCATGGCCGTGCTCGATTACGGAAACAAGCATCGCCCCAACCAACCGTGCGGTCTTGGGATCAATGACCTGCGCGATATCACGTGTTGAGCGCTTCTCGATCGTTCCATCCTGGTACTGAATCTCGTCGACGATGAGCGGCGCCTTCAACACCCCCCCGTTTGCGATCGCCGCATAGGCCATGACGATCTGCAATGGCGTCACGGTAATGCCTTGTCCGAAAGAGGCGGTTGCCGCATAAATCTCCGCTCCCAAATCGAGCGAGTCAATCGTCCCCGCGTTCTCCGTCTCCAGCTCGATCCCTGTGTACTGGCCAAACCCAAATGACTTTACGGTCTGCACAAACGGCTCCACCCCCATCGCCCGCATCGCGTAAATCATGCCTGTGTTGATCGAGTCTTCCAGCACTTGTGTCATGTCCACCGTCCCGTAGACTTTGCCTTCTGCGTTCCCAATGGGCTTAGGCCAACCGTCCACAATGACCGACCCTGTATCCGTAAACGTGGTCGTAGGCGTGACGGCCTGTGCATCGATGGCCGCGGCCATGGTGAACGGCTTGAAAACCGACCCAGGCTCGTACGCGTCAAAGATGGCCGGGTTATTGAAAACATTGATCGAGTCAACTTCACCGTATCGGTTTGAGTCAAAGTCCGGCGCCCCGCACATGGCGAGAATTTTTCCCGTCGAAGGGGACACGATAATGATCGATCCCCCGTCCGCGCCGTGTTTCTCAACCGCGGCCTTCAGACTCGAGCACGCCATGTACTGGATCGTACGATCAAGCGTGAGCACCACGTCCGCGCCGTCCTTGGCCGGCTCATACTCGCGCTCACCCACGGCGATGAGGCGGCCGGCAATGTCGCGCTCGCTCAAGAGATACCCCTGAGTGCCAGTCAGAAGTTCGTCAAAGTAGCCTTCAATGCCGTACTTTCCCGAAAGGCTTCCGTCCTCGTTCGCACCTAAAAACCCCAGTACGTGTCCGCTCATCTCTGGTTCTGGATACAACCGGGAGGTCTCTCGCGTGTAGTGGATGCCGGGAAGTTCCAGAGCGAGAAGCTTCTCAAGGGTCTTATCGTCGACCTTACGCTCGATGGGCTCATAGGGGTCGTCGGGCCGATCGAGTCGCGCATCCAGAGCGTCGATGGCGTCTTCCTCGTAACCAAAAATCTCCGCCAGCGCCTCGGCTGTATCATCGGCATCCTCGACCTCACGCGGGTCCGCGTATACAGACGCCAGCTCCTGATTCACCGCGACGGGGACAAGCGTCTCGTCCTTAAAGTCGTGGAGGTATATCTCGCCGCGCTCGGGGATCAGCTCCTGGAACAGCTCATGCTGGCCACTGGCAAGCGCCTCGTAAAAATTGTGCTGAAAGACCTGGATGAAGAACAGCTTCAAGACGATCACTCCGGCAAACAAAACAACGGCATACCGGAATACCTCCAGTCGCAGATCATTATTGCTTGTCTGTGCTCGCCGACACGAATTCTGGGACATACATTTCCGGTCCTCCCCCTTCCCAAGGGGGAGTTAGAGGGGGTTGCCGTTCCGGTCCTCCCCTTCCGCGGTCTCCCCCCTGCCTGAGGGGGGATTAAGGGGGGAGGGAGCGTGGGTTGCCGTCATGAGTTTCTTAGATAATCCATAATAGCATCTACGACCCCGGAGAGGTTTTCCTATATCTCCAGATTGGTGAATCGAAGGATGACCAGTCCTTGTGAACGTAAGAAGCCATCTCGGCGACGGTCGTAGTCAACGGCTTCGGGCTCAAAGTGCGTATTGCCGTCGATCTCGATGACAAGGTTCTTTTCCGGACAATAGAAGTCGACCACGTAGGAGCCGATGCTGTGCTGGCGACGGAATCGATGACCAAGTTGGCTCTTGCGTATGTGATTCCACAACAGGGACTCAACGTCGTTCATGTTTTGACTGTTGTCTCGCCTGTAGGTCTTTCTGTCTCGACGACTGAAAATTTTCATAGGCACGAACGAACGGCAACCTCCCCTAGCCCCTCCTTGGGAAGGAGGGGGACCGAATAATTACAAACCAAATCCAAACAACGATCCGTTCCCTCGAGGATTTCGAGCACGCCGAACCTCATCGCCATCGTTCATGCCGTCCCCGTCCGTATCCGCCACGGTGCGGCTGGTTCCATAAAAGGCCTCGAGGAGGTTATCGAGCCCATCGTCGTCAGGGTCGTTGGAGGATGCTGTTTCGATCACTGGCAGGCTTACCGAATCAGTGACAAGTCGTTTGTTTGTGCTTGCCAGCGTACCGCCCGTCGGAAATGTACCGAACGCGGTCTCAAACAATTCCTGAAAATGGACCGAGTATCCCGCCGTAATCTCCGCGGGTTCGTTAAACTTCGAAAACTCGATGCGCACGTCAACCGGCAAGAGCTCTGTCCCTTCTGAGTCCTCGAATCCGCCTGCGGCCTGGAATCGATAGAGGGAGTGGTCTCCAAGACCGATCCAGAATCGCAACGTCAGGCGCGAGAGCTGGGCGGCGTTGCGATCGGCGACGAGCCGCTCGGAGTCGTTTGGCTCACGTCCTTCCTTCGCGCGCACCAGGTCGAGCAAAAACGCCTCGATCGCCTCTGGATCAAAGCGCCCATCGATAATGCGCGTATTCACGCCGTCGATCATCTCCGTGAGTCCGTTGTACTCGACATGGAAAATATCCGCGTACGAGAGCAAGTACTGAAGACGCGCTCGACCTTCGCTTGTCCAAAGATCTTTCGAGAGGATCGAATCGATCGGAAGATCAAGCCCAGGCAAAATCGGCCCCCATAGCGGAAGCTCGCCCACGCCAAACCCCACCCAGGTCTTTTCTTCAAAATCCACGCTGGCGATATCTGGACCTGGAGGCTCATACGTCAGGTACGACTCGCCGTCGATCGTGCGCAGTTCACCCGCAAGATCCTGATACGAATCCTCTTGTGAGAGATGCACGACGCGGAACTTCGTCGCATGGCTCAAACCCAGATCCTCTTCAACAAGCACCGGACCGCTTAGATACAAGGTCGTGCTCACACGCTCGCCATCCTCCTGGTGGCTCCAGCTAAATCCCGACTCCTGCCTGGCGCTCTTCAGACTCGCCATAGCGACCATCATGGCTCTGATCTCCTTCTCTGGACGAAATTGCATGAGGACGATGTAGGAAGCAAACGTGATCGCCAAAACCACCGCCACGCCGACAAGCAAAAACGCGAGGGTTTTCTTCATACAAAAAGAGACAGGGTTACTGCCTCTATTTTATCTAAATTTTGCTCTTGAGGCTACATCTCGGAAATATCCTCGTCGGACACATAGACGCCGACATAGGCTGTACTCTCGCCCGTGCTCTCGTTCTCGACAAGCCGAACGATCTCGCCGCCCTTTGTCTGGTAGTCCGAGAACAGGAACCGGTCATCCGCATCCGCCAGCGCCTCCCCCTCGGACTCCAGGACATTGCCTGCGTCCTCGTACTCAAATTCATACTCCTTTCCCTGGAACATGATCATCTCGTCTTCGGGCTCGATCTCATCCTCGATTTCCCGGAACAGGATCAGCTCCTCATCCTGCGGGGCCACGGACAACATCCGCCCCTCGTCGTCGTACAACCACCGCAAGCGATGGCCGCTGTCCAGCTCGATCGCTGAGTGGCCGACGTAGGTAAACGGTTCGTTAAAGATAGTCACGACATTGCCGAGGTCGAGTTTGTAAAGACGTTTGATGTTCATAGTTCCTCCAAAAGGTTATGTCGCCCACGATTAAAACACGCGCGACAGATCGTGTAAACCCTCGTTTTCCCCAAGCGGGGCGGACATTAAATATCCGACAAATAAGGAGTTTTTGCGGCGCGAAAGAGCAACTTCGACCAGGTTCGCTTGACAAAAGCCCCGTTTTAGGGTATATTTCTCGTCTGCAGACTGCGGCGGGTGATAGTGATTTTGGTGTCTTTACGGCACAAAACTCACTACCACCCCGCTGCTTCGGCAGCACTTCCCCCGAGCGCAAGCTCGTATTTGAAAGGAGCGCCAGCAATGGCCACCAAGTTCCCCTACAAGCGATTCCTGCTCAAGGTGCGGGTCAACCCCCGTACCATCGACAAGCTCGTCGCCGCCGGCATCCGCCACATCCAACGCACGGCCGAGAAGCAGGTCGAGGTCGAGGGTCGTCACGCCGCCCACCGCGGCGAGGCGCACTACCGGCGTCACGAGCGGACCGACGCGACCGGTCGCGTCATGGGCGATTCCGGCACCCCGATCTTCGGGTGGGCCAAGGAAGGCACGCCCTACGACGCCGTCGCGCTGGAGAAGATCGCCCAGGACCTGGTCGACAACGGGGGCGTCATCACCGACGTCCACATCGTCCAGAAGCCGGACGACCGCATGGGCAACCTCGTCGTGGTCTTCGAGGCCGAGGGCACGCCCTTCCAGTTCGGCACCGAGGCCGAGCGCCTCGTCGACGAGCTCGTCGACTCGAGCTACGGCCACATCCATGGGTTCAAGAACCCCGACGAGACCGCGACGATCAACGCCAGCCACAAGTTCACCTCCCCCCTCGACCAGGCCAAGGATCCGCGCTACCTGCGGTTCCTCCCCGGCGAGGACGGCAAGGTGAGCTTCCGGTGCGAGAAGCGGAAGATCGAGACGGCCCCCGCCGCGAGTGCCTCGGCCGCCTCCTAGCCGAGACCCGCGGCAACACGGCGCCCGCCCGCCCCGCCACCCCCC
>JACQSJ010000055.1 GCA_016205995.1 Candidatus Uhrbacteria bacterium
AGCCCATTTTGAGGGCCTTCTTGCAGCGATCAACGCGCCTCCTCCTCGTGTTGATATGCCAGTGAGAAGGTTCTCACAATGGGTTTTTTAAGTAGGTGGGGAAGGTAGGACGGGTGGCTAAAACAAAACAGCGTCATTCCGAGCGAGCGCCAGCGAGTCGAGGAATCTCAAATTTCTGAACATTCGAGATCCCTCGACTCCCGTTGGTCGCTCGGGATGACACAGATAAAACCACCTACACGTCCTCATGCACCAGCTGATGTCGACGCCTCACTCGTTCCACCTGCAAAATAACGAAGGCAATCCCAACAAAGCCGCCTAAGATGAACCCTGAAAGGAGGTTCACTAAGACGTTTGGCTTGACTGGCCAGCGTGAATTCAAAGGCTCGTCCACAAGCCGTGCCGACACATCGCCCCCAGAGGTATACTCTCCTACCCGGTCGGTCAGCACGAAGCTTATTGCTCGCACCAACTGCTCGGCCTGGTCCACATCGCGGTGATACGCTGTCACGGACAAAAGTCCTGAACCACGAGCAACGGTTGCCTTCACCGTCCTCCCCCACTCTTTACGCCTCTTGGAAGGATCTTGAGGGAAGATCGACTCGTTGATCGAGAACCCGGCATCCATGACCTGGTCAAAAAACGTGCTGGTGTAGACAAGGGTGGAAAGGTTGTCCGCGATGCGCTCCTCTGAACGCGATGCCGTATAGGCATCCGTGCCGGTCCCGACGTCTTGGAGAATGAGCAGACGTGCCGTGGAGGAGTACTTGAGCGGCTGGACAAACGAGATGATGAGGGCAAGCACCAGCCCCAGCAACCCAAACATGGCGACGGTGTGCCAGTTTTGAAAAATGTCGCGCAGATAGTTGGGTTGGGACATAGGTAGTTGGGTGGTTAAGTGCTCTAACCACCTACATTATAAATCAAATCTCCAACTCGCCCAACGTCACGGTGACGGTTTGGCGGTCGCCATTGCGTTCGATCTCGATTTGGATTTCGTCGCTGGCGGAATAGGACGTGAGCAGGTCATCCAGGGCGTTCGTCCCGTTGATCGTCACGCCGTCGATAGACAAGAGGACGTCTCCCACCAGCAAGCCGGCTTTGTAACCGGCGGAACCATAGGCGACCGCGCGGGGGCTATAGAGGAGAAAACCAACCTGGTGGCCGCCTGAAAGCTCCTCGTCCACGCCCGCACTATGGGCCAAGTCAATACCGCGGACGCCAAGGCTGGGATAGGTGATCGAATCAACGGACTCGAGGACTTGTCGAAACGCTCCCGCGAGCTGCTCAAACGGGACGACCTCCATCCCCTCCTCCCCCGACTGCGTGACCCCGATAAACTCTCCAAAGACGTTAAACACGACCGCACCGTCTTGAGCGACATCCGTGAGCCGAATACGCCGCGACGGAATGTCGCTGGATCGCACGCCATCTCCCCAGACAACCTCCCGGGCCTGAGTGAAAACCACTTCATGGCCCTGTGCCGCCACGAAAACCTGGTCGCCGGCGGCCAGTCCATATCCCCCCACAATATCGACCACAGACATATTCGACGTTGCACAGTGGAGGAATACGTACCCCAACAGGGGCTCAACCACTACATCATCTACTTCGCACTCCTGCGCACCAAAACGGACGATGTCCCCTAGGCGGCCAGACTCTGCGAGCATCCACCCATCGGATGTCAGCGTGATGACAGGGACGGAGGAGTCAAAAATCGATACCCCGGCCTCTCCGACACTTGATGCAGCAAACAACGATCCCACGGCCGGGAGAGATCGTTCTTCTAGCCTTTCCAGCGCATCCACATACGACTGTGGCAGGGTCCGCGGCCTGGTTTGCGTAAGCCCAAGCGTCTGCCTCACCTCGCCCAGTTGCGCCGCGTAATCAGACAGGTAACTCGTCGTAAGCGCCGTTCCCAAAACTCCCGCCGCTCCACCAATCAGACAGGAAAAAACGATGATCCGGATGGTTTGTGGCCAAGAATGGTTCGTCATACCCATTGGGAGGTAAGCGTGATCAAGATGGTAAAAGCAACAAGCAGAAAGAGGTAGCGCCGCAAGACTTCCTTGGAGAGCTTGTGCAGAGCGTGCGCGCGGGAGAGGCCTAGGAACACGTACACGCCTAGGGCGAGGAACGCGGCGTTTGAGTAGAAGCCCGTGGGGAGAAAGGAGAGCGAGGCAAAAAGTTCGGTGGTGAGGACCGCGCCGGCGAATGCGTAGGGCTTGGCGCGTTGCGGATCCACTTTCCCTGCCCAGAGCGTGCCGTACACGATGAAGAACAGGATGAAAAAAAAGATGAGAGACAGGAGCCAGAGGGGGGTCTGAAGAAACAACGATAGGCCGAAGCCCAGCACAGCAAGGAAAAAGACTGAGAGGATGTGCAGGAGCCCAGAGAGGTATTCAAGCGTGAAGGCTTGGTAGGCAACAGGAAGGTGGATGAAGCTAAATACGTGCTCGACAAACAGGAAGAGGAAGATTGCCACCAGCACCCCCATGGCGACTTTTAATATGTTGTTCTCCAGGAGAAAGAACGGGCCGAAGCTCGAGAGGAGGAAAAGGAGGGGTGTCCCCAAGAAGTGCCAGAACTGGAATGTGCGCACCTGCCAGTTGAGAAGCCGCGCCAGCAGAAGGCCTGCCAAGACTGCCGTCAACAAGATCACTAAGTACGGATGGATGCTCGAAAACAGGAGGAGGAAAAACCCCACCGCCGCAATGCAGGCTACGCCAAACGATGAGAGGCGATGAAGAAGGATCATAGGTTACCGGATCTCCACGGAAAGCTCCCCTTTGATCAAAAGTTCACGTGGGAGCGTTTCGATCGAAGAAATCTGTGCGTACCCAACCATGGCGGCATTGAGTTTGGCAAGCTCGGCTTCCAGGAGGGGTCTGAGGAACACCGCGATCACAAGATCGGGGATCTTTGCCTTACCGACGCGCACAGAGATGGGCGTCACCACGAGATTCCCTTCCATCGCAGAGAGCTCGAACACAATGGTCGCGGCTGTTCCAGGCTGTTGGGACTCCAGACTCAGAGGCACAAACAATTCAATGCCAACTCCTGGCTCAACCACGATCTGAGAATGGGACGCATCGATCCACTCAAGCTCATCCCCCTCCAGGAACGTTCGCAAGGAGGCGGTAAGGGACGCTTCGGACACAGCCACCTCGACAGAGCGATTCGTGAGCTCTCCCCCACCCTCGTACAGCCGGCGAGTCAACGTGCTGGTAAACGCTTCGTTGAGGACCGTCTCAACGGGAACGCCAGGCGTAACCTCACGCGTGGGAGCAGGAGCCTCATTAGCGAGCGACGTGAACACGGGAACGCGCACCAGGCCGGTTGCCGCCACGCTCCACGCGATCCATACACCCAGTCCCACCAAGACGGCCAACAGCAATAGGGAGCATGTCAAAAACGGACGGCTCACACGCGTGCGGCGACGCACCTCGCGCACCATCTCCCCCTTCACATCGTCTAGGCGCTCTTCCAAAGACGCATTCTTTTCCACGCGTGACATAGTTACGGGGCAAGCCACGGATACGTTTCTCTGAGTTGCAGGATCTGGGCGAGTGGCTCGTCGATGGTGCGGTCCTCGCTCTGCAGCGCCTTCTCCATATCGCTCAAGGCAACGGCAAGCGCCAGGTGCAAGTCCCTAAACTCAGCGGGAACGCGTAGCGCAAGCACGCCCGAAAGCGCCGTCTGCACGGCCAGCAGTTTGTCCAGGTCGTCTTGCGCTCCATCCAGCCGTTCATCCAATGTCGCCATGATCTGGGTAAGCGAGTCGCGATACTCGTCAGAGTCAACTGTCTCGACCTCTTGCGTGACGCTTTGGGAGTTTGTCGGCTCGCTTTGTGTAGACCAGTAGATCAGTCCAGCCAGAAACAGGGACAGGACGATCACGACGAACGAAAAAAGTGAGTGGCGATGAGAGAAGAGCATAATTATTCGGTTACGTCTCGGAATAAATCTTCGAGGATCACCACACCCATCATGGCGAGGGGAATAGCGAGAATCGCGCCCGCCAAGCCGCCGGCCTTGAGACCGACTAAGAGTGCCAGGATACTGATGATGGGATTCAAACCCGTGACCTTTTGCATGATCTTGGGAACGAGCACATTGTTTTCCAGCTGCTGGATGACGAGGTAGAGGACCACAACCGCCAGCCCGATCACGGGCGACTGGGCAAACCCGACGATGAGCGCGGGTACGAGGGAAATGATCGGCCCCACGTACGGGATGACCTCCAAGATGCCCGCGATGAGCGCGAGCACAAGCGCGTACTTCACGCCCAGGAAGGTGAGCCCGACATACACGGCCACGCCCACGATGAGGCCCAGGATAATCTGTCCACGCAGCCACTCGCCCATCTTGCGCGACATCTTTTTCATGAGATGCGCCACGTAGGGCTGGTACTCAATGGGCGCGAGCGAACGAAAATACTTCCGCATCCGTTCCTCCTCGACGACCATGTAGAACGAGAGCACCAGCACGATGAACGTCGCGGCCACCCCGCCCACCACGCCCCACACGGTGGAGAAAAGCGATCCAAAGGAATTCGCGACGCTCGCTTGGAGCGCGGCGAGTGAGCTGGCGAGGTTATCGGCAAAGCCGTAGTCCGCCGAGAACTGGCGGACCTGACCCAGCGATTCTAATGCCTGAGTATAGGAACTGGTGAAGTTGGTGAGGAGTTGGGCGCCTTGCTCCGCGACGATTGGCACGAACAGGAGGATGAAGATGGCCGTGAGCGAGAGCAAGCAGGTATAGACGATCAACACAGCAAGGCCTCGAGGGATACGACGATCCGCGAACCAGGAAGCGAACGGTTCAATGAGCGCCGCGAGCAGGATCGAGGCAACAAAAATCGCGACGATGTCGCGGATGAACCACAAGAACCAAAGCCCAAGCACAATGAAAACGGCTTTGATAAAGGTCGCGGTAGAGATGCTGACCGATTGCGGCGGCTGCATAGGTTCTTCAAATTATAGCATAGGTGAAAAGAAAAAACGGACGAATGTGTCCGTCGTGGGTCTAAGTCAGGAGTCGCAGCCCCTCGAGCAAGCGGCCGACGGCGCCCTGCGTGTCGGCTGGCGCCTGCGCAAGTGAGAAGCGCACCCAGCCAGGCTGGAAGAACGGGTCGCCTGGCACCATGGCCAGTCCGTGCTGGGCCGTGAAGTACTCGCACAGCGTCGTGGATGTCCAGTCATGCTCGCGCGCCGCCTCGCTCAGGTCGATGAACGCGTAGTACCCCTGGTCGGCGACGAAGCGGATGCGTTCACGTTCGAGCGCAGCTCGCAGGATCGCTCGGCTCTGGTTCGTCGGCGCCGTCACGCGATGCACCCAGGGATGCATCCGAGGATTGTCGCTCTGGTAGAGCTCGAACGCACAGGCCTCACCCAACGCGTTGGGAAGCACCGTGTGCGAGGCGATCGCGGCGATCGCTCCCGCAAGCGCTCGCGAGCCGCACACCAGGTGTGCGCTGCGGACGTTGCTTGCTCCCACCGCCTTGGTCAGCCCGTCCAAGACCACGATGCGCTCGCGCTCGCGAGGCTCGAGATGGCTCAACAGGCAGTCCAGGCTGTACGGCTCAGCATCCTGCTCCAATACCATCTGGTACATGAAGTCCCACAGCACCCAGGGAACGTCGAGCGAGAGGGCACGGACAGTGGCGTCCAGCAGGTCGTCGGGCGTGTAGTACGTGCCCGTCGGGTTGTCGGGGCTCGTGAGCACCAGCGCCGCAGCGGGTCCACCCTGCGTATGCGCGAGACCGAACGCCTCATCGATACCATCGGGCGTGATGTGGAAGTCACCGCTGGAGCACGGCGCACACAGCAGGTTGAGCCCGCTGAGGTAGGAGCCGGGCCCGTAAGAGATCCACGGTGCGCCCGAACACAGGAGCGTCCCTCCACGCTGGCCGCTCAAGAGTCCCATCGCCTGATAGAACTTCTGGAGGCCATCGCGCCCGCCGTCGGTGAGGACGATGTGGTCGAGAGTGAGACCGAGGCTCGCGGAGAGGTGGTAGTGGTTCTGGAAGATGGCGCGGCGGACGCGCACGTCGCCCTGAGGCGTTCCGTAGCTCGTCGCGTGGGTCTGCGGCAGAAACCGCAGCAGAGCTTCGGCGAGCTCCTGGGGGGACAGACCCGGCAAGCTCGCCCCGCCGTCACCCTGCGAGGCGTCAAAGACCGGCACGCCGGGATGCTCCTTCAAGAACTCAGCGAGTCCCTGCTTGATGCGGAACATCTGCGACGGCGGGAGCTGACGGCGCAGGTGCGCACCGTTGTGGATGCGGGCGGAGTCAACGTCGGCGAAACGGGCAGGCTGTTGGTGCATGGCGTCTCCATCAAGAGCCGCGATGAGTCTACACGATTGACGGAGGGCTGAAAAGAGAGTAGGTTATCTGAATGGGGCTGATCGGTATCGACGGGAGTTCCTTCCATTCTGATCAAGCCGTGCGGGCATGGGCCGCACGCAAATATTCCCCATGCAAGACGACAACTGCAAACAACGTCATGGCAATGATCAAGAACGCTTTCCGCGTTCCATCATTTGCTCCAGTCCTCGCCTAACGGCTTGTAGGACCATCCGCCTTAGCGACGCTCGATAGCTAGGACCCGGGTGTTATATCATCGAGCTGGAACAGACGGTCACCGGTCTCGTCTGTTTAAGAGTTGCGATCGGTTGCTGCCTGTGCGTTTCGTCACGCCTAGAGCATAGGTAGGTATCAAGGCGTGACTGAGCTTGGTACCGTCAGAATGAAAAGCCTTACCGCACGGGAGTTCGATTCTCCCCAGCTCCACCATCCTTCGCTCCAGCAGTATTTTTTGTTGC
>JACQSJ010000067.1 GCA_016205995.1 Candidatus Uhrbacteria bacterium
GATGAAGTCCGTCGTGTTCACGAGAATCTCGGGATACACCATGGATGACGCCAACAGTCTCCGTCAGAAGGGACGTGAAGTCGGTGTGGAAGTCATGATCGCCAAGAAGACGCTCCTCAACCGAGCCCTTCAGAGCAATGGCTTCACCATCGCCCCAGACGACCTTGAAGGCAGTATCCTCACCACCATCGGTTTCGATGATGAGGTCGCAGCCGCCAAGCTCATCGCGGAGTTTGCCAAGGACCGCGAGACGATCCAAATCGTCGGCGGGATCCTGGAAGGGAAGTTTGTCGGCACGAATGCCATCAAACAGCTCGCCACGCTCCCAAGTCGTGAACAGCTCCTTGCCCAGCTCGTCCGTTCTCTCAACGCGCCCATCTCTGGGTTCGTCAATGTTCTTGCCGGGAACCTTCGCTCATTGGTTTACGTTCTCAACGCTATTAAGACGGCTAAAACCTAGCCACCAATCCACCTAAAACCTAACCCCTATCCTATGTCAGACGAAACAAAAGCAACCGTGGAGGTTCCAGAGAAGTTTAAGAGCCTCGTCACGTCCATCGAATCGATGTCAGTTCTCGACCTCGCGGATCTCGTGAAAGTGCTCGAAGATAAGTTTGGTGTGAGCGCCGCCGCTCCCGCCATGATGATGGCCGCTGGCCCAGCCGTTGCCGCGGCGGTGGAAGAGAAGACCTCTTTCGACGTCGAGCTCACGGCTGCCGGCGACAACAAGATCAACGCCATCAAGGCGGTCCGAACCATTACCGGTCTTGGGCTCAAGGAAGCGAAGGATCTCGTTGACGGTGCTCCAAGCATGGTCAAGCAAGGAGTCGACAAAGCCACCTCTGAGGACATTAAGAAGCAGCTCGAAGAAGCTGGTGCCAAGGTCACGATCAAGTAAGCAACAAAAAATCCCCTGAGGTTTCTCAAGGGATTTTTGTTTTACTCACGTCGGAGCTGTGCTCCTTCAATGGTGATGAGGTTGGGGTCATCCGTGGTGAGCACGGTCATATCGTACTCCTTGGTACCGTTGGCATAGAGCTTCTTCACGATGATCGAGCCGTCGAGGAACCGCTCCGTGATTTCGTACGTTCCCTCCTCCTGGTAGCTCGAGTCTGTCGTGAGGGTGTACGTTCCGTTTTCAAATGTGTACACCATCCACCACTGATATTCGGCTTCGGGACCTGCCACTCCACGCCAGGTACCGGTCAGTTCGTCAGTGGGAGCTTGGGTGTTGGTGCGTGGCCAGAGGAAGAAGCCTCCGACAATGACCACGGCGACAATGAGTAGGATCCAATGATGTGCTTTCATATTATTCTAAATGACTTGGGGCGATTGAATACAATTTTGATCCAGCCAGGAGGTAGATGGTGTAGCCCGCTTCGTCTACGATGAAGTCGGTCAGATTTTGGAAGGCGTCAGAACGGTACTGGACCAGGAATGCGCCTGAGTCTTTTTGGTAGACAACAAGACGTTGGGTCGCTGGCTCAAGGACATAGAGATAGCGGCTTTCCGTGCTTGTCCAAACTTTTGTGGCCTGGGTGATGCGGGGGTCGACCACACCCACCCCCCAACCCTCCTCACTTCCGCTGGTAAAGCGTGACACGGAGCCATCGTGCATGAGCACATAGGCACTTCCGTCGATCGCAAGGGAAACGATTGTATCGAAGGGGACGGTGCGAGAAGTGATCCACTCGGTTTCTTGGTCAAACGACGAGCCGTTGCGTGTGAAGCGGACGATCTGCCCCTCGGCCGATTCCGTTGTTGGCCGTAGGAAGTAGAGGCGGTTGGCGTAGGCTTCCAGGTCGACCCATCGGTCGTCTTTTTGCGTGAGGGGATTGAGCGCCTGGTTCTCGAAGGAAACCCCGTAGGCCTGTCCGTCTGCGCCCAGCAGGTACGTGCGGCCGTCTTCTTGGCTCATGGCGATGGGCACGAGGGTTCCCTCACCCAGGCCCGCGATGACGTCGAACCGTTTTTCTGTTCGGTTGAATTGGTAGAGCCGACCGTCAGACCCGGCCACGAGGATGTTTCCAGATGCGATCGTGATGCCGTTGCCGAACACGCCGTCCGTGAGCGTTTCAAGGTCTGCAAGCAGTGGGGGGTTGGGGATGGTGACGAGATGTCGGATTTCGTTGAGGGCAGTTTGGAGGTCGAGAGCGAGTTCTTGGGCTCGCTCATCACGTTCTGGCGTATCCGTTGGGAGGGCCTCGATGAGGGTCTGGGCGTTGAGATACAAGCTGCGGGCCTGGTTCTCATCTTTGTAGATGATAGCTCCCGCCCCGCGCTCCATCAGGTCTTCGATCGAAACAAGCTTTTCTTGGTAGACCTCTTCTTCCGCCGCCCTTGCCTGTGACTTTGAGATGACGGAAATACCCACGACAAGGACCACGGCGGCAATGGCGATTCCACCTACTAGGTACTTGGTCGAGCTAGGGGTCGTGCGCACCAGACCGGCGAGCGAGCGCAGCGACCCTTGGAAATGGCGTTGTTTGAGTTGAAGGTGGGTTTTCACGCGTCCTCGTTCTTCTTTATTTTTGAGCAGACGCAGCGCTCGATTTGTGTGTTTGATCGTGTGTTTAGAAACGATACCCAAGAGACGTAGGAAGATCCGAAGGCCACGCCGCACCAGTTCCTTTGGTCCCCCTTGTGAGCGTAGGTCGCTTAGGAGACGCGATCGTCCCTCTGATTTTGACCGGATAAAGGCAGCGATTTTTTTGAGAAATATCGAGAGGCTTGGCCGTTGGTCGTCTAAGAGGCGGCCGGTCGTTTCCTCCGTCAGGTTAAGTGCCTCAACCGAGAGATTGGACTGGGGAATGGCAGAACGGCCTTGCACCACCTGCGGAGCGTTTTCTTCGGTGATTTTGACGATGCTCAGCAAGAGACCTTCCTTGTGGGGGAAGTACTGCCTGATTTTTTCGACCGCGCCCGTGGGAGGAAGGGAGACCAGGATGTGGTTGAGCTCGTCGGGCGGGATGGTTCGTTGCAAGTCCTTGTCCGTGACACAAAAGACGTCTCCTGGGTGGAAGTCGCCGTCTAGGACCACAGCGAACGTCTTTTCCCAGGTGGGGAGAGACTGTTCTGTTTGGAGTCCGCGGAAGAGGTTGAAAATTTGATAGCGCTGGGAGGGCTTCTTGTGCAGAAACAGCGCGACGAGCTCGCCTGTGCCGGAAAGATACATTTCTGTTGAGGAGGCAATCCCCACGAGAGCGTGTAGCTGTTCTATGGGCACGTGCCATCGACCCTCACGCACATGCTCTGCCAAAGTCTCGTTGAGCGCACCAAGAAATTGTTCAAAGCGGTGTTGGGGGTTGGCTTCTTTCCCAAACGACTCGGCGAGCCGTCGTGCTTGGTCAGTGAGCGTTTGGAGAAGAAGTTCTGAATCCGCGTTTTCCTTCTTCACGTAGGCGATCAGGAAGACAAAACCTCCTCGCTCCTCAACAGGAAGAAGCAGCGATATACCACGGATGTGTTCATCCGGGGTCTGGGGTTCGTAGGTGGCACCCTTGATCTGCGCTCGCATAGCCATTTGCCCGAGATTTAGCATTTGTGTACATTATACCTAGATGTTCGGGAGGCGCAAATGAAGCCATTATGATGAAAAAACCTTTTAGACTCGAACAGATGTTTGGTTCAAAGACGCGGGCGCGGCTTATGGCGCTCTTTCTTTCCCAACCAGATGACACATTTTTTGTTCGAGAGTTGACTCGACGGATTGACGCGCAATTGAACTCCGTGAGACGGGAGCTGAAAAACTTGGTTCAGCTCGGTTTTCTTTCTGAAAAGGAAGGGGAGCACAAAGATTCCAAACGCCTCTCGGACAAGAAGCGGTTCTACTGCGCGAACCAGGATTTTATTCTGTTCGACGACCTACGAGGGCTCTTCCAAAAAGTGCAGATCCTCTTGAAACAAAATCTTGTCCAAGAGATCCAGGAGAAGGGCCGCATCGATTACTTTGCCTTTACTGGAAGATTCGTCGACGCGATCGACATCCCCACGGACATCCTCATCGTGGGTTCCATGACGCAGGCGGACCTCGAGAAGATGATCGCCAAATTTGAAGATGAAATTCCGTACGAGATCAACTATACGCTCATGCCCAAGGACGAGTTCCTCGACCGTCGTCAGGTAGCCGACCGCTTTTTGCTATCCATCCTCAACGGCGAAAAGGTGGTGATGATCGACCGTCTCCACCACTAGTATGAAGCTTGTCATTTGTGCCCAGGACATCCGAGCGATTTCGTTTGGTCTTGTCGGCGAGAAGGGGATTCAGAGGGAAGAGACGGTGGAGACCCAACCCGAGGGATACTTGGCAGCCCTTGATCAGACCCTCGCCCAGTGGAACGTGGTGCCCAGCGATTTGCGCGGGATAATCGTGGTGACGGGGCCTGGATCCTTTACCGCGAGCCGGGTGAGTACCACGATCGCCAATGGTCTTGCCTATACGCTAGTGATCCCCGTGGTGGGGATTGAGAATAAGGATCACGTTTCGATGCGAGATCTGCCGCTTCAGGACCTCCCAGTAGGTTCAGGTCATACCCTTTCGTCGTACGACCGGCCGCCAGAGATCACCACATCGAGAAAACGCAATGGGGATAACGCGCGTGACTGAATTTCCTGGGAAATGCTACTGTAGTTGTATTATTCTTCGTAATAAATTATCTCTATGTCGTTCACTCAAGAAGTGCTCCAAGGCCCACTCTTGGAGCTGTGGGACACTATCGTGGCGTTTCTTCCAAGCCTATTGGGAGCCCTCCTGGTTTTCCTCATTGGGGTCATTGTGGCCCTGGTTCTGCGCACCGTCGTGGTGAAGGTGATTGGCCTTCTGCGGATCGACGACCTGGCTCGCCGATTGGAGATTACGGGTCAGTTTGAGCGCGTCGGCTTGCGACTACACATCGGCGGACTCCTGGGCTGGATCGTCAAATGGTTCTTTATTGTGATGGCCCTCATCGCCGCGACAGATATCTTGGGTTGGGATCAGGTGACCGATTACCTGGGCCAAGTCGTCCTCTTCATTCCAAACGTCATCATCGCCGTCATCATCCTCCTGGCCGGTATCTTGCTGGGAAATTTTGTCCAGAACGTCGTGAAGTCCGCGGTCGAGGCCGCGCAGTTAGCCTCGGCTGAGTTTCTTTCAGGAATCGCCAAGTGGGCGATCCTTATCTTCACTTTCATGGCCGCCTTGGTGCAGCTCCAGATTGCGCCAGAGTTGATCAGAGTTCTCTTCACAGGCCTCGTTGCCATGCTTGCCCTTGCGGGAGGTCTCGCGTTTGGTCTTGGCGGAAAGGAGCACGCTCACCAGTTTCTCAACCGGTTGAAGAAGGATATTTCCTCTGAAAGATAATGTCCTATCACTACGGTCAATCACGATTTTGGGAAATGTTCCCCGGCCTCCTGGTTTGGGGAACTTTTTCTCTTGCGCTGCTGTTGAGCTTTGTCGCTCCGCTGTGGGTGATCATTTTTATCATCGTCTTTGATCTTCTGTGGCTCTTCCGGGTGTTGTATTTCAATTTGTTTGTGGTCATCTCTTGGAATCGATATCGCCAAGCCAGGAGAGTCGATTGGCAGCAAAAGGTCACCTCGATCCCCGGTTCTGAGCGTATCCGACACCTGGTCCTGCTTCCCACGTATCAGGAAGGGTACGACATCATCCGATCTACCCTACGTTCCCTTAAAGATAACAAAACCCCCAACGATCGATTCTTCGTCGTGCTGGGAGGTGAGGAAGGGGATACGGAAGCGTTTGAAAAAATCGCCCATCGAGCTCAGCAGGAGTTCGGCTCCGTGTTTGCGTACTTTGGGACGACGTTGCATCCAAAGGGTCTCCCGAACGAGATCCCCGGAAAGGGATCGAACTTGCATTGGATGGGGCATGAGCTTGAAACGCGCCTGAAGGAGCGATTCCCAGAGGTGAAGGACGAAGACATCGTCGTCTCTGCGTTTGATATCGATACACTCGCGCACCCCCAATACTTTTCCTATCTCGCATATCTCTACTGCACGGTCGAGAACCCCACTCGCTCGTCCTATCAACCGATCGCTCTGTTCTCCAATAACATCTGGTCGGCAAACGCTCCGGTGCGCATTGGCGCGTTTGGCACCACGTTCTGGTTGTTTGGTGAACTCACACGATCAGAGCGGCTCTGGACGTTCTCGTCCCATTCCATGCCCTGGAAGATGCTCAAGGACGTGGGGTTCTGGCAGAAAGACATCGTGAGCGAAGACTCACGCATTTTCATGCAAGCGTTTTTGCACTATCACGGCGACTATCGCGTGACGCCCATGTTCCTGCCTGTCTCCATGGACGCCGTGACAGGGGCGAATTACTTCGAGTCCATGAAGGCGCTCTACGTCCAGATGCGCCGGTGGGCATGGGGGGTGGAGCATTTGCCTTTTATCATTCATGAGTTTGGAGAGGAAACACTGATCCCGTGGAGGAAGAAGGCACAATATGTGTTCAACCACATCGAGGGCATGTACACCTGGGCGACCGCGCCCATCATCATGTTTGTGCTTGGTTGGCTGCCGCTGTGGGTCGCTAAGGGAGAGACCAATGCTTTGATCCAAGCTGCTCCCTTTACCCTCGAACAACTCATGCAGCTTGCCATGATCGGGATCCTCGTCTCAGCCGTGATGTCGCTCACCCTGCTACCTTCCCGCCCACAAGAAGTCCGTCGGCATACCTGGATCATCATGGGCCTTCAGTGGATCTTGCTGCCAGTCACGTTTATTCTCTTTGGTTCCTTTCCCGCGATCGATGCGCAAACAAGGCTTATGGTGGGAAAGTATCTAGGTTTTCATGTAACAAAAAAGACAAGGTAATTACCTTGTCTCTTTTAAAACGAGTCTTTTTTCGAATCCGCCGCGCTCCTCGCGTTTTTTTGTTTGGATGAGCTGGAGCTGTTCTCGAGGCGTGCCCTCGATCGCCGTGAGAGAGTGAACGACCTCCAGAACATCGGCGAGCTCCGAAACCTCTTCGCTCTCCAGGTACTCGAGGACTTCCTCGGCGAGCTTTGTCCTGAGACGTTCCTTGTACTCGCCAAGGTCTGCCGTGTACGTGATCGCCACACCGCCACGCGACTCGATGATCTCCGGGATTCGGTCTCGGACGAGTTTATCGTGTGAACGAGAGAGAGGATGGTAACCCTGAACCAATAAGGATTGGACGGGGGCAAACAACGGCGAAGGGAGCTCCTCCCATGTGAACCAATTCCACCCTGAACACTTATCTGGTTCACACGCATGTGGCTCGCCGGAGAGGTAGTCGGCTCTCATAAAGATGGTGACGTAATGGCGGGATTCCTCTGTTCGGTAGTCGTTGAGGGCGGTCGCGAACCGGACATTGGTAATTTCGATTCCAGCTTCCTCACGCGTTTCCCGGCGCGCACAGTCCTCCCAAGATTCTCCATATTCAAGATGTCCGCCTGGAGGATGCCACGTTCCCGTACCGTCTTCCGGCTTCAGGCGCACTCCCATGAGCACCTTTCCGTCTTTCACGACGAGCACGCCGATTCCAACTTTTGGCCGTTCAGTATTCATACAACCTCTACCAGTTGATTGAGGCTCGTAAACAAATAGTCTGGGTTCTCGGCGGCAAGGGCCTCATGCGTGTGATACCCCGTGGAGACCCCGGCTGTGACGAGCCCAGCTTCCCGCGCAGAGCGGATATCGTAAATCGTGTCTCCGATGTAGAGCGTCCGTTCTCGCTCCAGACCCAGTATCTGGCAGACCTCTTTGAGGGACTCGACCTTGTTGCGCGCATCTCCGTGCAAGAGTTCGACGAGGGGATGGATGAGATAGTCGTTGGCTTCCTGTGTGAGATAGCTTTGCGGGTGTGAGCTCACAATCCCAAGCCGCAGGCCCGCCCCTCGCAGTTGAGAGAGCGCCTCGTGCGCATCGGGGAATACGGCTGGGCGAATTCCCGCATCGAGCGATTCCTGGAAGTAGAGGCGATAGAGCGCATAGATCTCGTCGCCACTGGCCTCAACCCCCTTTTTTCGAAACCCATCGATGGGGGTCATGCTGGCCGTGCGGGTCCATTCTTCGAAGGACTCACAGGGAACGCTCCAATAATCACACATCTTTTTGTTCGCTTCGTACACAGCGAGGCGATCGTCACTAATGGTTCCGGACCAGTCAAATAAAACCGCCTGAATGCGAGAGTTGTTTTGTTGGGGATCTTTCTCTACCATAGGGGACACATATGGCTTATCCGAGAATGAGCATACACATTGTCACGTGGAATTCGATGCGGTTTTTGCCAGACCTCTTGAAGACCATTATGGGTCAGACCTACAGGGATTTCAATGTGCTTGTTATCGACAACGCGTCCACAGACGGGGTCGAGGCCTTTGTGCGCGAGCATCACCCTGAGATCGGTTTTATCCGCAACGCGCGCAACCTTGGCTTTTCCGCCGCCCACAACCAAGGCATCCGTTACGCCATTGAGCACTGGCCAAGCGCGGAGCTCAACGATCGTTTCATCCTCCTGACCAATCCCGACGTCCTCCTCACCCCGACGTTCCTGGAAGAACTCATGTCCGCTGTGCATGTGCACCCGGAAGTCGGGAGTTTTGGTGGGAAGCTCTTACGCGCGTTTGGGGAGAATTTGGGTGACGAGGTGTTTAAGGAAATTGTCCGATCGGATCGTATTGACTCGGTGGGGCTCAACCCGCACCGTAATCGCACGGTGACAGATCGCGGGGCCGGGGAGCTCGACAAAGGTCAGTACGAGGAACAAGAAAAGGTCTTCGGTATCTCCGGTGCGCTAGCATTGTATCGCGCGTCAGCGTTGGAGCAAGTGCGGTTTGGAGAGGAGATCCTCGACCATGACTTCTTTGCCTACAAAGAGGATGTCGACCTTGCTTGGAGACTGCAACACTTGGGCTGGGACGCGCTCTACGTCCCCCGGGCCGTGGCGTACCACTATCGCGGGATGTATGGCCCGGAGAAGGCGGGGATCTGGAAGCAGTTACGCAACCATCGCGAGAAGTCGTCGCTGCGGAATTTTTTTTCTACGCGCAACCACTGGCTAATGCTTTTGAAGAATTACAAGGCAGTGAACTTTCTCCTGAGTTTCCCCTGGGTCCTTACGTATGAGATTGGACGCCTTGGATACGTCCTGGTGTTTGAGCGCTCAGGCTGGAAGGCCACGCGCGAGGCGATCGCGCTTGCGCCGCGGATGTGGCGGAAACGTCGGGCGACTATGAAGCTGGCCAAACGTCCTGCGCGCGACGTGCGCAAGTGGTTTGTATGATTGATGTCTCCATTCTCATCGTGCACTACAACACGCCAGGCCTTTTGCGCCAGACGCTCAAGGGAATTTTTCGCGCTCATCCCAGTCTGGCGTTTGAGGTCGTGGTCGTGGATAACAACCTCAAGTCCCGGGTGAAGGAAATGGTGGAGCGGGAGTTCCCAACCGTCCGTTGTCTTATCAGCGAGGAAAACATCGGCTTTGGGCGAGGCATGAACAAGGCCATGGAAGTGGCGCGGGGTCGATATCTTTTTGTGTTCAACCCCGACATGATCCTGTTGCCAGGGGCGCTTGAAGCGCTTGTACAGTTCATGGACTCACACCCGGATGTTGGCATAGTGGGGCCACGGCTCCTAAATCCAGACGGTTCCGTCCAGCACAGCGCTTATCGGTTCATGGAGCCGATGGTGATCGTCTATCGTCGAGTGCCGATCTTGCGGGGGATGCCATTTGCCAAACGCGCGGTCGACGCATACCTCCTGGTGGGGGAGGACCTTTCTCAAACTCGGGACGTCGACTATCTCTTGGGTGCGGCCATGTTTGTGCGTCGAGAAGCTATGGAGCAGGTTGGGGGGTTCGACCCAGCGTTTTTCGTCTACTTTGAGGACCAAGACTGGTGCCGCCGGTTTTGGCTTGCGGGATGGAAGGTCGTGTATCGCCCGCAGGTGAGCCTCATCCATTACCATCGCCGAGAGACGGCCGAGGGCGGCTTCCTCCAGCAGCTCTTCAACCCGCTGACGAGAATTCAGATTCAAAGTGCGATATACTACTATAAGAAGTATAAGCATACGGCTCATGACGCACCGCGAGGAGTTTCTTCACGAGGGGGAGCCTGAGTCCCAACAGGCTCGCAGGAGGCGGACACGCGTTGTTCGAACACTTTTGGTGTTCTTTTTTGTTCTCGTTCTTTTTTGGGTGGTCGGCTTCGTAGCGGCCAGCGTGCACGCCACGACAAAACTCTCTGACGCGCGTGAGCAGATCACTCAGGCACGGCGGTTTGCGGAGAGCTTCTCCTTTGCGCAGGCAAGTCTCCAAACGTCTCAGGCTCAGATGTCACTCGAGTCAGCCAGGTCCGTCCTCCCGCTTATCCGTTCCGCTTCCTGGGTTCCGTTTGTGGGGAATCCCGCCCATGCGTTTGCTGAGGTGATCGATCAGGGCGAGGCTCTGCTTGAAGCCCTTGTCCCCGTGATCGATTTGGGAGGCGACCTTATGCGCCTGGCGGGACTGAGTGACGAATACCTGCGCGAGGAGGCGTCTGGGGTCTCGCCAGAAGTGACATTTGATGACCTCTCGACACAGACCAAACGCTTGGTGTTGCAACGGCTTGCGGCCAGCGCGGATGAGCTTGATCTTTTGCTCGCTCGGTTACGGATTGTCGAGGAAGAGATGTCCTTGCTTGCGCAGTCTGCACAGGTCGGACCACTACTTGCCGTGCTCGACCCGCTTGTAGACGATATCCATGCGGCACAAGAACCGCTTGAGCTGCTCTCCATTGCGGCGCGGTTGCTCCCTGGGTTCGCGGGGCTTGAGGAGCCATCTTCCATCCTTGTGCTCTTCATGAACAACAACGAGCTGAGGCCTGGCGGGGGGTTTATCGGGTCTTATGGCGTTTTGGAAATGGCCGGTGGAGATATCGCCCATCTGGAAACGGCGGATGTGTATGTGCTTGATCGTGCGGCGGAGTCTGAGATCATACGAACGGCTCCTGAGCCGCTCAACCGGTACAACGCCGCAACGAAGTGGTTTTTCCGAGACAGTAATTGGTCGCCAGATTTTGCCGTTTCGTCTGGCCAAGCGATTGAACTGTTTCTTGAGGAGGTTGGTTTTCTCCCCGAAGGATCACTTGTTCCGGCGGTCGATCACGTCGACCATCTGATTGGGTTTACACCGACCTACGCCTCAGACCTCCTTGCTATCACCGGACCCATCACGGTAGGCGGGCAGACGTTTACCTCAGAGAATGTGGCGGACCTGCTTGAGTACCAGGTTCAGTATGGGTATGCCCTCACAGGAGTACCGGAAGCTCAGCGCAAAGAGATCCTTGCCGATCTCATCAACGAGATGAAGACGCGGCTGTACTCGCTGCCTTCTGCCCAGTGGCCGGCAGTTTTGGCGGCCACGCAAAAGGCGCTGCGGGAGAAACAGTTAATGCTCTACAGCACTGACGAATCGATCCAGGACGTTCTCACAAAGGTCCGTTGGGCGGGCTCGGTTGAATCCGCGACGGCGGATACGCTCATGGTGGTGGACGCGAACCTGGCGAGTCTGAAGTCGGATTCGGCCATCGAACGCGGGGTGACGTACGAGGTGTATCAAAATGCTTCCGATCAATGGGTGGGACGCGTGTCGATCCGCTACGTCCACAACGGCGTGTTTGACTGGAAGACAACCAGGTATCGGACATACACACGGGTCTATCTTCCAACGGGTACCGAGTTCCTGAATGTGGAGGGAAGCTGGCTCAATGACAAGACGCAGAACCCAACACGGAACGAGGGGCCTGTCGATATCGCCGAAGAACTCGGGCTTGTTTCCTTTGGCACGTTTACGTCGGTGGAGCCAGGGGAAGAACATACGCTCATTTTTGAATTTGCCCTGGCTCCACAGGTTGGAGAGGCGATTGAATCAGATGCCTACACACTCACCGTGATGAAACAAGCCGGAGCGCAAAACAATGCGTTGACGCTAGACCTTGATTTTTGTAAGAATGTGACACATGAGACCCCGGGGGAAGATTCCGATGAGTGGGGTGACGATGTGTATCGCTTGAACACGATTTTAGATCAAGATATCGAGATTCAGGTGGAGCTATAGCTATGTTTCAAAGAAAGATCGGCATTGACCTGGGAACCACCACCGTCCTCGTTTACGTCCCTAAACGAGGCATTATTATTCATGAGCCTTCCGTGGTGGCTGTGTCGTATACCGACAAGAAAGTACTAGCGGTCGGGAAAGAGGCCAAGGACATGATCGGCCGCACTCCCGATTCAATCGTGGCACGTCGACCACTCAAGGACGGCGTGATCGCGGACTACCGTACGACCGAGGCAATGCTGCGTTACTTCATCAACAAGGCGTTGGGTGGTGTCAGACTCTTTCGTCCAGAAGTTATGGTGGCCGTGCCGGGGGGGATTACCTCCACCGAACGTCGTGCGGTGATCGACGCCACACTTGCGGCCGGGGCCAAAGCGGCCTACGTCATTAAGGAACCGATCGTCGCCGCGATCGGGGCGAACATCCCCATCGGTTCGCCGTCCGGCCACATGATTATCGATATCGGAGGGGGTACGGCTGAGATGGCCGTCATTTCGCTGGGAGGTATCGTTGCCTCAGAGTCGGTTCGTATCGGTGGTGTCAAGTTTGATGCGGCGATCTCCGAGTATATCCGTCGAAAATATGGTCTTGCGGTAGGGGAGCGCACGGCCGAGGACATCAAGATTCAGATCGGCGCGGCCATGTATTTGCCCGACAAGCTCGCCATGGAAGTGAAGGGACGGGACATGGTCACGGGCCTGCCAAAGATTATCGAGGTCACCAGCGACGACGTGACGGCGGCGATTCAAGCCGAGCTTGAGGGGATCATCAACACCGTCAAAGAAGTACTTCACAAGACGCCGCCGGAACTCTCGGCAGATGTCATGGACAAGGGGATTGTGCTTTCGGGAGGGTCATCCATGTTGCGCAATTTTGATATGCTTATCGCTGAGGCGACTGGCGTGCCGACCTTCCTTGCGGAGGATCCGCAGCAGTGTGTGGCGAAGGGGACCGGTATCGCACTTGAAAATCTTGAAGCGTACAAGAGATCGATTTTTACATCCTAATTCCGGAATCGCGTCCCCCTTTTTAAGGGGGACTACAGGGGGTTACGCATACGTTAGTGACGACTGCGTAACCACCCCCATCCCCTCCTTAAAAAGGAGGGGGGCCGAGCCGGAGAACATTATGTCTACAGATCTCAATCTCCTCACTTCCAAAGTCGGTAGTCAAATCGTCTATGGCATCGATGCTTTGTCGGCCAACAAAGAGAAGCGCACGGGGGTGGAGAATTACAGCCGGGCACTCATCGAGGCCATGAAGACCCACGCACTCAAGGAGGGGGAGCGCGTGGTTTTATATTCGAACACAAAATTAGATCAAACACTGGGAACCCTTCCGCAGGGGTGGAACTCGGCGGTTCTTGGTTGGCCGCCAGGCCGCGGGTGGATGAGCGTGCGGGTAAGTTGGGAGATGCATCGTCGCAAGCCACGTGTACTGTTCGTCCCTGGCCAGGCATTGCCTGCTCTGTGTCCTCGAGCGACTGTCACGACCGTCCACGACCTCGCCTTTGCCCGTCGCCCCGACCTGTACGAACCAGCCACCCGCAAGCGCCTGCGACGTGTCACGAAGGAGTCCATCAAAAAAGCTACGCGGATCATCGTCCCCACACAGGCCACCAAGCAGGATCTCGTGGAGCTGTACCGAGTCGATCCCGCCCGCGTGGTCGTGATTTCAGAGGCAGCTGATATGACCCTCTATAGGCGCTACACCCAGGAGCAAGCACGATCCGCTCTCCAGAAACACCGCCTTGGGACGAATTACTTCCTCGTCGTCGGCCGACTCGAGAAAAAGAAAAACGTCACGAACCTCATCCGTGCGTTTGAGCTGTTCAAGAGTCGTCGTGGGGTAGGGGATCCCTTTGAGCTGGTTTTTGTTGGCGAGCCTGGCTATGGGTACGGGGAGATGAAAAAGTATTTTGAGCTCTCGCTTCATAAGGCGCAGATTCGCCAGCTGGGGTATCTCCCCGATGAAGAAGTTGCGCCCCTCATGAGCCAAGCCATCGCCTACCTCTTTCCAAGCTGGTACGAGGGATTCGGGATTCCGAACCTTGAGGCGATGGCGGCGGGTACGGTACTCATCAGCTCAGATATTCCAGCTCACCAGGAAGTGGTAGGGGATGCAGGACTCCTCGTTCCTCCTGGAGAACCAGAGGCCTGGGCGCATGCGCTGGAGAGAATCATCAAAGATGGCACATTGCGCACAGAGTTGATCGCCAAGGGAACCGAGCGGGTCAAACAATTCTCCTGGCAGAAAACCGCCGAGCAAACGTGGGGGGTGCTACGGAGTCTGGTATAATTACTTCAATGTCTGTGTCATTGCGAGCGCCAGCGAAGCAGTCTCTCGTCGAATAGGAGGATTGCTTCGTCGGTCGACGACTAACTTCCTCCTCGCAATGACATGACTACAGTATGGACGAACTCAAAAAAGAGCTTGAGCACCTAGGCATGACGGACAAGGAGTCGCGGGTGTACTTGGCGGCGCTTGAAATGGGACCTTCACCCGTGCAGGACATCTCGCACAAGGCCAAGGTCAATCGTGCGACCACGTACGTCATGATTGAATCTCTCTCGGCACGGGGACTCATGTCGACGTTCCAAAAGGGAAAGAAACGATTTTACGCGGCTGAAAGTCCGGACCGATTGATGACTATTGTCGACCGCGAGCAAAAAGTCCTAGCGGAAAAACAAGCCGAGCTGATGAAGGCCATGCCCATGCTTGAGGCGCTTTACAATGCGGAAGGCGCAAAGCCACAAGTAAGATATCTGGAAGGCGGGGAAGGGGTGAAGACTGTGCGGGCGCTATTTGAAAAGTTGAGCGGAGATTTTATTGAGATTGCCCCTCTGGACGACGTGCACGAAACAGGAGAACTCATGGGGAGCGAGCGCGAGGCACATCACGCCGTCCTGCGGTCCCGAGGGACAAAGTATCGCGTGCTTGCGATCACAAAGAATACAGATCCCCTGTGCCTACCAGATATGGGTGAGGGAGCGTGGAAGATGCTTCCACCAGAGAAGTTTCCGATCCACGGAAGTATCGTCGTGCGGAAGGATTACGTCTTTTTGTTCTCATATAAGTCGGGCATTCTCTCGGTTGTGCTGAGAAGCCAAGAGATTGCCGACGCGGTCCGTGCACTCTTCGAGCTTGCATGGGATGGGGCACAAGGCTATCCGTCGAAGGGGTGTTAAATAGAAGAAGGACCTTGTGGTCCCCGCGTAGGAAAGAAGTCGTGGTGGTGGTTTGGAACGTGTGAGGCGCGCCTGCGGGCGCGTTTTTGATTTGGAGATGAGAGATGATCTTAGCTAGCTGCCGCCCGGGCAGTGATAGCTTGGGGTGAAGCGTCGAGGGTCGATGTCCACATCGTGGACTCGGCCCATGGCGTATCGTTCCGCCCGACGAGCTTCCAGCTCGTGGTCGGTCTCGATGGCTTCGTATCCCATGTCTTCTCGCATCTCGTACTCCGAATTTTTTGGCCGCGTAACGGCCGTCCTCACACATCGCTCCCACCACAGAAGCGACAGCGCAGACTACCATCGCCACAGCCCAGCGTCAAGGATCCGTGTTGTCGGAACCAAACAAAAAACCCGCCATCGATGTGGCTGGTTTTTTGTTCCTCTCTAGTTTGGGAGAGAGTTTGGGCGGTTAAGCCCTCAAAAGGTACGAGGATTCTAGGGGAGACGCTTGTCGTCTAGATCTCGTACTGTTTGAGGGATTGAGGACCATTGCAGAACACCACTGATGTGATGTGCTCTAACGGTCGGCTCGGAAGAAGCGGCATCAGGGAGCATCCCTTCAGCGTTTTCTTCGAGCCCGTGCCCGACCCCCATGATGTCAGCTTGCGCCTTCACCACAGGGGTCGGGTGACCGTGGTGGGCGTTGCGCCCCCTACTTCTGCTCCTCACGGCTGGCGCGCATCGTCTTGTTGAAGCGGTCGCGCTCGGTCTTGCCGAGCCGCTTGACGCCGCCGACGGGGTCGCGTCGGCTCGAGGTGGAGGAGAGGCGGGGGGCGCGGGGCGCCGGGGCGCGACGGGCGGCGGCCTCCTGCTCGGCCTGGAACGCCCGGTCCCGAGTCTCGATCAGGCTGAAGCCCCGGCCCCAGGTGCGGATGCACCGGGGGGCGAAGGCGTGGGCCCAGAGGTCCGCGGCCTTGACGCGCCCGTTCTGCCGGTCGCGCATGACCTCGAAGGGGGGGACGAGGGCCATGGACTCCAGGACGCGGACGCCGCACCCGCAGGTGCAGACGTACGCCGGGCCCTGGTCGGTGGTGACGCGGCCGAGCCAGTCGCTCTCCTCCGGCATCTCCTCGGGGATCGGCGGGAGGGCGCGGGGGGTGGGGGCCGTGGAGGAGGCACGGGTCGGGAGGGCGAGGCGCGGCTTGATGCCGACCTTCGCCGGGGCGGGGCGGGAGCGGGCGGCCTTGATCTCCGCGATGCGGGCCTGAAGGGCGCCCGCGTTGCGGAACAGGTTGTCCGCGCCGAAGTCCTTGAGGGCCGGGGGGGTCAGCCTGGTCCAGCCGAGCACCTTGCAGACCTCGAGGGGGCCGGCCAGGTCGGCGAGCTCGTCGGCAGCGTTGCAGGCCGCGAGCGTGATGCTCAGGACCTCGAAGCCCATCGCCACCGGGAAGTCGGTGTCGACCGCCGTGATGAGGCTGTCCGGCGCGAAGCCGAACTGCTTCACCAGGGGGTGGTTCTCGACCGACTCGATCGCCGCCGCGAGGCGGCTCCACCGGTCTTCCACCTCCTTGAAGAGGGGGGCACCGGCGGTGTCGTTGTCGAGGGGCTGACGGCGGTAGCCATCCGGGCGGGTGGTGGAACGGACGAGGTGCCCGGCGCGGGCGGCGGCTGCGGACAGGGACTTGCTGCTCATGGGGTATCTCCTGGGGGTTGGGATCAGCCGTTCATACGAACTCCCGCGGGTGTTGAACCCGTACGGACCTCGTCGAAACCATATCGACGCAGGTAGCAGCATACATTCTGTCATCCCGAGGAGCGCAGCGA
>JACQSJ010000056.1 GCA_016205995.1 Candidatus Uhrbacteria bacterium
CCATACTTATTTCACGACGATGTTTAAGATGCGACCGGGCACGTACACGATCTTCACGATCTCTTTGCCTTCGAGGTGCTTCTGAATTTTCTCATCGGCAAACGCGAGCTGTTTAGCCGTAGCCTCATCAGCCGTTGGCGAGATTTGAATCGTCACGCGCGCTTTGCCGTTCACTTGCACGCCCATCTCGATTTCATCCTGGACGAGCAACGCTTCGTCAAACTCTGGCCATGCCTGTTCCTCGACCATGCCTGTCTCTCCGATCTTCTCCCAACATTCGTTCGCAAGATGTGGGGCAAAAGGTCCAAGCACCACAAGAATCTTCTTGAGTTGCTCGCGCGTAACATGACTCTCGACAATCTCATTGAAGAGCGACATGAACGCGGACACAGCGGTATTGAACTTGAAGGACTCGATATCATCCGAGACTTTCTTGAGACTACGCTCTACGACTCCAGCGACCTCGCTGTTTGTTTGAACCTCTCTCCAGTCGCCCACATACCGTTCAACCTTATCTAGAAATCGACGCACGCCGATGAGTCCGTTCAAGCTCCATGGCACAGGTTCCTCAAACGGCCCCATGAAGAGAATATACATGCGCAATGAGTCGGCTCCGTAGTCACGTACGATCTCATCAGGGTTCACCACGTTGCCTTTGGACTTACTCATTTTTGTCCCGTCCTCTGCAAGCACGAGTCCATGAGAGTGTCGTCGAGCATACGGCTCGCTCACTGGCACGTGGCCGCGGTCGAATAGAAACTTGTTCCAGAATCGAGAATAGAGTAAGTGCAGAACCGTGTGCTCCATGCCACCATTGTAAAGATCAATCGGCATCCAATACTTTAGCTTGTCTCGTGAGGCAAACTCTTTGTCGTTGTGCGAGTCGATGTAACGCAAAAAGTACCAGCTCGACCCTGCCCAGTTAGGCATGGTGTCTGTTTCGCGACGGGCAGGCCCGCCACATTGCGGACAGGTTGTGTTGACCCAGTCGGACATGGCCGCAAGTGGTGACTCCCCTGTATCCGTCGGCTCGTACTTCTCGACATCTGGCAATACGACGGGCAACTGCTCATTGGGCACGGCAACCCACTGGTGATTCTCACACCACACGAGCGGAATCGGCTCGCCCCAGTAGCGCTGACGAGAGAAAACCCAGTCACGGAGTTTGTACTTCACCGATCGACGAGCTCCAATCTTGTCGACGATCGCCCACATGGTCTCCTTGCTCTTCATGCCGTTGAAATCCCCCGAGTTAACCATCACTCCATCTCCAATAAAACAGTCACTAACGATTTTCACGTTGCTCTGCATGGCGTGTGAAATCCCAACGTCTGGATTGATGATTTCTTGAAGCGGTTCTGGTTCAATAACCTTCACAACCGACAAACCAAACTTCTGTGCGAACTCAAAGTCTCTCTCATCATGAGCTGGCACCGCCATGATCGCTCCCGTGCCGTACCCACCCAATACATAGTCGGCGATCCAGACAGGAATCTGTTTGCCGTTGGCTGGATTGATCGCGACCACACCTGTATCGACACCTGTCTTCTCTTTGCCTTCTGCGGTGCGATCCATTTCCTCGCGCGCGAGTGACTCTACGACATACCGACGAACTTCCTCGCTGGCCTGCCAGCCCACGTCCAGCCACTTCTTCCCGACCTCGGGCGAGACGACGAGGAACGTCGCGCCAAAAATTGTATCCGGACGCGTGGTGAAAACTTGAATGGAATCTCCCACCCCCCCTAGCCCCCCCTCGGGCAGGGGGGGGACCGAAAAATCTATTTCTGCGCCTTCACTCTTTCCGATCCAGTTGCGCTGCTGCGATTTGATCTTCTCGAGGTAGTCGACGGTGTCGAGGCCCTCGAGGAGTCGCTCGGCGTACTTCGTGATCGCGATCATCCACTGCTCTTTGTCGCGCTTCTCCGTCACGCCCCCGCAGCGCTCACATTTCCCGTTCACGACTTCCTCGTTGGCGAGCCCGATCTTGCATGAAAGACACCAGTTGATCGGCTGGCTGGTTTTGTACGCAAGTCCCGCTTTGAAAAACTCCAGGAACATCCACTGCGTCCATTTGTAGTACGACGGGTCGGTGGTGTTCACCTCCCGCGACCAGTCAAACGAGAGCCCCAGACTTTTGAGCTGACGACGAAACGTGTCCGTGTTTTCCCGTGTGATGTCCTGCGGTTTGCGCCCAGTCTTGATCGCGTAGTTCTCGGTCGGAAGTCCAAAGGCATCCCAGCCAATGGGGTACAAGACGTTGTAGCCCTGGTGACGACGCTTTCGAGAAACGACGTCCAGCGCCGTGTAGGAACGTGGGTGTCCGATGTGAAGGCCAGCGCCTGACGGATACGGAAACTCGATCAAACAGTAAAATTTCTGTTTCTCGCCTCCGTCTTTGGCATGAAAAACACCGGAGGTCTCCCACCGGTCCTGCCATTTCTTTTCTATTTGTTGATGATTGTACGCCATAGCCCACTCAGCATAGCAAAATAGCGATTTTTTGGCCAAACGATTGACTTTTTCGAGTTTATTTGATAGTGTGCCCGGTCCCGAATTTCGAGGGCTTACGCCCAGACTGGAGGAATAGGGGATGTTAGATCGCTTTATCCTGAGCCACAGGCAGGTCACCTTCCGCGACGAATCGCGGGAAAGGATCTGGGATGAGGGCTTCCGACGGGCTGCTACGCTCGCTCGAACCGAGGTTCCCCTCCCGAGCCGCTCCCTCATCGAGGGGACGCGCTCGGTCGGAGAAAACTCAACCTTCTACGGACTGGCTGCGCGTCGCGCGATCAAGCAGCACATCGGCAACGTCTGGCGAGAGCCGGACGGCACATTTCTGGAGTTTGTGGTTCTATGCAAGTGGCTCGAGGCACTGCAGGGCACCGAAGAGCCCGAGCTCGAGACAGCGCGCGCCGCGCTGGGGACGATGATCCAACGGGGACTCACCCAGCTCCTGTGCGATGTCGACCTGGACCAGTGGCAGCGATTCCACAACTTCGGCTTCGCCGAAGGTCTGAGCTCCAGGCTCTGGCAAATCCACATCGCCGGAGCGTCTGCTGCGGCGTATGTCCTCATGGCCCTCGCTTCCCGTGAGGGAGCAACGGTCTACCTCCCCACGGCCCATGAGGATGCCAACTTCGGCATCGACCTCTTCTGGATCGAAGGCCGGACATGCCACGCCGTGAGCGTAAAGTGTGTCGGTGGTCAGGACAAGCACGTCCTGGCCTGGCACGTGACCCAGAGGCCTCCTCGCAACCTCACCGACCGCGTGAGTCTAGATATGCGCCGCATCCACAACGGCGCACGACAGTTCGCCTCCCAAGAGGGACGACCCTGCGTCCCCGTCCTCGTCTACGTGGCCAAGCCTGTGGACGGGCCCATCAAACTGGATCGAGACTGGGAAGGCCTCACCTGGCCCGACCAGATCCTCACGACGATCACCCGACGCACCCGCGTCGAAGTATCACGCGCTCTACGGGGTTGAACGAACCCCCAAAGCAACGAGCCCGCCGGAGTTCTCACGAACGACGGCGGGTCTCTGCGTTTTAGAGCTTCATGGCGTTTTGAATTCTCTCCAGAGCAATGACGAACGCGGCGCGGCGGAGATCGGTCTTGAGACTCACCGACTTTTCAAAAATCCCATTCGCCTCTTTTTCCATCATGTCTTTCAATTTCGTAAATACATCCGCCTCACTCCAGTGTTCGCCCTTGAGATTCTGCTCCCACTCAAACGTGGAGACGGTCACGCCACCGGAGTTGGCAAGGATGTCTGGCACGACGGGGATATCGCGACCAAACAATTGATCATCGGCCTCGGGGGTCGTCGGGCCGTTGGCGAGCTCGAACACGACCTTCGCCTGAATACGACTCGCATTATCCTCTCGAATCTGATTCTCGAGTGCCGCCGGAATAAGCACATCACACTCTTGGAACAATAACTCCGTTCCATCAATTGTCTCTCCGCCCACAAACCCAACGACCGAACCGGTCGCTTTTTTGTGATCGTACAAAGCGGCGATATCCATCCCGTTTGGATTTCGAACCGCACCTTTTGAATCCGACGTGGCGACGATCTTGTGTCCGGCTTTGCTCCAAATATCAGCCGCATGCTCGCCGGCGTTTCCAAACCCTTGAATGACAACTCGACACGACGTCGGCAACCCGAGCTTTTCCTGTAACGCTTCAAACACATAGAACCCACCCTGGGCTGTTGCTGTGCCACGACCTTCCGATCCTCCGACTTCAAGTGGCTTCCCCGTGATCACCGCACCAGTCGTATCCCCCGTCGCCTTAGCAAACTCATCTGCCATCCACGCCATAATCTCTGGAGTCGTATTTACGTCTGGTGCCGGCACATCTTTTTGTGGTCCCACGACATCTGACATCGCCCGCATCCATCCACGAGACAGTGCCTCGAGTTCGCGCTTGGACAACTCTTTTGGGTTCACCGTCACCCCACCTTTGCCACCTCCCATGGGGATGTTCGCCACCGCACATTTGAGCGCCATCCAAAACGCGAGCGCCTTCACCTCTTCGATGTCCGTATCTTGGTGGTAGCGAATTCCACCCTTGTACGGACCTCGCGCGTTGTTGAACTGAACGCGATAGCCTTCAAAAACCTTCAGACTCCCATCGTCCATCTTTACAGGAATTGAAATCCGAATCTGTCGATCGGGGTGCGAGATGCGTTCGAGGAAGTCGGGAGGGAACGAGGTGAGGCGCGTCGCGCGGGAAAGTTGGGCCAGCGCATTTTGAAATGGGTTGTTCATAGTGAGCACAGAATACACCTCGCCTCTGGCTAAACCAAGCGGCAAAATGTGTTCACAAAAGTATTCAACATTGACGAAGCCTTTTCGTGGTGACACGATATCACCATATGGAGGAAAAACATCTCACAAAAACAGAATTGGTTTCTGCCCTCGCTGAATTCGGCGATCAGTTGAATAATCGGTTCGACGGCATAGACCGACGGTTTGACAGTGTGGACCAGCGGTTTTATGGCATAGACCAGCGACTTGATGGCATAGACCAGCGACTTGATGGCATAGACCAGCGGTTTGAAAGCGTGGACCAGAGGTTCGACGAAATGGGTATCATGATCAAACAAGGTTTC
>JACQSJ010000062.1 GCA_016205995.1 Candidatus Uhrbacteria bacterium
GGCCTTCTGCGTCACCTCCATGTCAGCCATCCGTAATCGAATCCTTGAATTTCGCATTTTATCGCTCCGGGACACGGAAGCCTTTGGCGAGTATTATCAGGTTCATAAAACCGAGGTATATCAGTTTATTCTGGCTCGCGTCAACGCTTCGGAACTTGCCGAGGATCTTACGAGTGAGGTCTTTACCCGTGTCTGTCAGTACCTTTTTGAGGATAAACGGCCGGTGACGCATTTGCGGGGGTTTCTCTTTTCCATTGCCAGGTCATTGATTATTGATCATTACCGTCGGCAGGGGAAACGCGAGGTGACTCTTGAACCCCATGATCCGTTTTTTTCGCGCCTGGCAGATTCGACAGAGGCAGCCGCTCAGGCAATGGATGCCAGCTTGGATTGGCAACGACTTTGGCAGACGGTTTTACGCCTTCGGCCTGAATATCGAGAGGTGATTTCCCTGCGATTTGTTGATGATTTTTCCATCGAAGAAATAGCGGTGATATTGGAAAAAAGTCAGGGAGCGGCGCGGGTTCTGATTCATCGAGCCCTCCGCGCCTTGGAAAAAGAACTCATGAATAGCTGAATAGCTCTTATGCGCGACCTTATCAAACAACTGGAGACAATCGGAGCGGCGTATCGAAACCGTACTATTGATATTTCCGCAGAGCGAGAGGCGCGAATGGATGCTCGGGTACATCAGGCGCTCGCGGCCGTGAGAGAACAGACCGGCAGTCGGATCGGGAAGCTGGGCCTGGTTTTTTTGCATGGATTTTCTTTTCCTTCTTTTCTGCCAAAATCGGCTCGCTGGGTCATTCGTCCGGCCGGGGCGCTGGCCGGAATTTTTCTGATTGCCCTGGGAGGATGGGTGGTGGCCGGTAGCGTGTTTGTGGGAGTCTTGCCGGGTGATTCGCTCTACGGCGTGAAATTAGCTTCCGAGCGCGCCCATGCCAGCTTTACCTTTAACCCAAAATCCAAGGCGCAATTGGAATTGGAGTTTGCCGCCCGCCGTTTGGACGAGGCCAACCGGATTGCCGAAAACGACTTTCCTGATCAGGAAGACCGTTTGGCGGTGGCGATGAAACAATTTACCTCGCAAATGAATGCCACCCAAACGCAACTGCGCACTCTCAAGGAGACGGACCAACCGGAAGCAGTGGCCGTGGCCAAGATTGTTGATCGAAAGGTGGCCGAATATCAAGCGGCCTTGGCGCAGAGAAAAGAGGGAGCAACGGAAGCCGCGCAGGCGCAGGTGCGCGAGGCAAGAGAAGCGGTGGAAGACACTTCTTTTGTGGCGGTAACCGTACTGCTTGAGGGCGAGAAGGGACAGGTTTCCCTTGAGGTGCAGAAGAGGGTAGGCGAACGATTGCAGGAATTGGAGGCACAGATTCAGGACGTGGAGCATCGGTTAGCGGTGATCCCCAATGGAAATTATCCCGAGATTGATAAAATTAAAGGTCCGACCTTGGAAAATTTGCGGGCAGAGGCGGCCAAGGCGCGGGAGATTTTAAACGACGGCAAGGATCTGTTCGCGCGGGGAGGCTTTGAGGCCGCGCTCTTGAAGTATCGAGAGGGGGTTGGTTCGCTCAATCAACTGCATTGGGGCGTGGGGTTGTATGAAGCGCTGATTGCCGAACTTAACGCGAAAGCGCAGGAAGCGCCAAAAGCTTCCGAGGAAAATGAAGGAGTTGGAGAACAGCCAATCCCTTCCCCTTGATGGGGGAGGAGAATAATTATCAGCTCTCTCGCCTAACTTTTTTAGAAAAAGCTTGATGAGAGAGCTGGGGATTCCGGCTCAAAGTTTTGTTAACACACGTGACGCAAAAGGTCGAGGCTCGTGAGGGCCGCGGCACGTTAGTTTGAAAGTTAATCGAGCGATTAAGCGATAGAGCGATTAAGAAAACTTAATCGCTTAATCAACTTAATTACTTAATCGCTTACTTCAAAGTTTTAATTATGACACATGCATTACGATGGGGACGACAGGCGGTTACGATCGGAGTGGTCGGCGCAACGATTGCCTGGTCAGTAGGCTTGGCTACCTTGCTCCAACCTCTCTCCGCTCGCGCGGCTGTGGCCGGCGATCTCGTCAAGGGATCCCTGCCCGCGGTCTATTACGTGGGCGGCGACGGAAAGCGTTATGTTTTCCCCAATGAGAAAACCTATAAAACATGGTATGCCGATTTCAGCCTGGTCAAGACAATGTCTGACGCTGAAATCGCCGCCATGCCGATCGGAGGAAATGTGGTCTACCGCGGCGGCGCCCGTTTGGTGAAAATCCAGACTGATCCGCGCGTGTATGTCGTGGAACCCTCCGGAAAGATCCGATGGGTTGAGACCGAATCGGTTGCCTCGGCGCTCTACGGAGCGGGCTGGGCCAGCCGCGTTGACGACGTGCCGGATGTTTTCTTTGTTGATTACACCCCGGGCGCGTCTGTGGCCGACGCTTCTCGCTACCCAACGGGAAGTTTAGTTAAGAATTCCGGCGATCCAGATGTTTATTACATTGACGGCGCCTCAAAGCGTTGGCTGGCCAATGCCGACGCCATGAGCGCCAACCGTTTCCGCTCCGAATATGTGGTGGAAACCAGCCAAAACTTGGCCGTCTATACCGATGGCGCCAATGTCACCGGTTATGAAGCGGCCTTGGCCGACACCTCTCAAAAGGGCGGTGTGGTAGTGCCGACCGGCGGCGGTCTGATGATCTCGCTTTCCAGCGACAATCCGGTGGGCGCAACCGTGCCACAGGGCGCTTCAAGCGTTCCCGTGTTGGCCTTGAACTTCTCCGCCTCTTCTTCGGCGGTAACCGTTACCAGCTTGGTGCTTAAGCGATTCGGGGTGGGCAACTCCACTGATTTCTCGAACGTCTACCTCTACAACGCTGACGGCAGCCGCATGACTGACGGCCGCACGGTCAACTCCTCAACACAGGACGCGACCTTTGCCGGCTTGAGCATCGCGGTTCCTGCCAGCGGTTCGACCAAGGTTTGGGTGCGCGCCGACATCGGCACCAGCCTTACCTCGGGCAGCACGCACGGATTCCAGATAACAGCCGGCGCGAGTGTCGGTTCCAATGCCGCCTCGGTGACCGGATCATTCCCGGTTTCGGGCAATCTCTTTACCGTGGGCGCGGCAACGGCCGGCACCCTGACCATTGACGCCTCCGGCACCATAGCCAACCCAACCCTGGGTCAGAAGGAAGCGGAAATTGCCCGCTTTACCTTGGCCACGGCCACGGAAGACGCCTCGGTCAAACAGGTTAACTTTGATCTTGAAGGAACCATCAACAATCCTGATCTTACCAACCTCTCGCTCTGGCAGGGCACCACCAAACTCGCCACCGTTGCTGCCGCCAGCTCAAAGGGAATGATCAACCTTGTCCTGAATCCGGCTTATGCGCTGGCCGACGGCACCACCAAGACTTTCAGTCTAAAGGGTGACATTGGCGGGGAGGCCGGACGCACGGTTGGTATTCGCTTGGAAGAGCGCGGTGATATCAGCGCCATTGGCGGCCGCTATGGATTTGGCATGCAGATTGTAAACAGCGGTTACAACGGCGGCACCGGTGACGGCGCGGCCAAGGGAACTTGCGCGGCCACCACCGACGATTGTTCGTTCTCAACCGTGCAGGGTTCCAAACTCACCTTTGCCTTCAACGGCCCGTCAGCCGGAGACATTTCCGTCAACAGTCAGAACCAGGTCTTTATGAAGTTCTCGCTGACGGCTCAACAGTTCACCACGGTCAAGGATCTGATAGTGGTCGTTTCCTGTCAGGTATCGGGACAAAGTTGTGACGATGACGCCACGGATAACGGCGATTTGATCCGCCTGGCCACCGAGGCCAACTTGAAAGACATTCGTGTCGTGAAGAGTGACGGTTCGCTGGTCATGGGACCGTTGGAATTATCTGTGACCGGTTCAGACGCCTCGCAATCGCTCACCTTTACTGATGACTTCACCATGAATGCTGGCCAGACGCTGGATCTGATGGTCACCGCCGACGTTGACAACAACGCTACGGCTGCCGAAGCCTTCCGGGTGGCCATTGACATGAGTGAGGTTAACTCCGAGGACTCGAACGGCGACCGCATTGCCGCGGCCAACATTGTGCCGAGCGCCGATATCAACGGCAACAACCAGACGCTCCGCGCGGCCACCCTTACCCTCTCGCACACCACGCCGCCGTCGGATGGCGCGAACAACGTCACCGTGCGCGGCACCTCGAACAAGGATTCGGTGGCTTACTCCTTTGCCGCCAGCAACTCTTCGGATCTGACAGTTTCGTTGATCTCAGTGACAGCCAGCGTAGACGGCGACTCAACCACCGACGTCAATGATTTCGTGGTTGGCACCGAAACCGAGGCTGATGGCGGGGCAACGGTAAACTCTTTGGACATGATTTCGTCCGCTTCCATCTACGATGGAGACACGGGCACCCTGATTGCCGGTCCAGAGTCTGTTACCAGCGCCACCACCGGCGTGATCACCTTCCGCAACTTTGTCTGGACCATTCCCAAGGGTCAGGCCAAGAAGCTGTTGGTGAAGGGCAACATTGCCAACTACAGCGTGGCCAATGAAGCGGACGCCTATGCCCTGCGCATTGCCGCGATCGGCGATGTGACCGTGCAGGATAAGGACGGCAATTCAGCCTCAGTATCCATTTCCGCCAATAACGGCACGGCCACTGCTCCCACGGTCTACGTGCGGGTCAGCAACTCCGGCACCATTGCCGCGAGTCGCGACGCCGGTTCGCCAAACGCTGATCTGGTGCTGGCCGGCGCAACCGATGTGACCATGTCCAAGTTCCGTTTTGACGCCACTGACGAAGGCATGCTGGTAAAGCGCATTACTGTCTCGGAAACCAATGCCTTTGCCCAGACCGGAACGGGCGGCGATTACGACAACAACATCAGTTCGGTAAAACTCTCCTACCAGAAGCAGGATGGCACGACGGCCACGCAAACCGGATTCCTTACCGCGGGTCAGTCCATCTTTAACCTGCCGAGCGGAGCCGAGTTTTACGTTCCGGCCAACAAGAGCCGCGTGCTGACGGTGATGATGTCTTTGCCGACCATTGATAACCGGGCAACCACCGGGGAAAAGCCGCGTCTTGATCTGGAACTCGATGCCACCAATGATGACCAAGTAGAAATCATTGGCGCTTCGTCAGGCGTGACCCTGGATGACGACAATATTACCGGCTACACGGCAACGGTGAACGGCAACGCTAATACCGGTGTGACCGCCAATCCAATGGTGGTTCGCGAAACCAAGCCAACCATTACTTTGGCTTCGGGCAGTCCGTCCGGTTCCGGCGTGCCTGGTCTGGCTGAAGTCTTCCGCTTCACGGTTTCGGCCGCTGCCGGTGAAGACGTGATCTTAAAGACTTTGACCTTTAAGCTCACCTCCACCGATAACAACGGCGATTCCGGCACCGCGGGTATTGCCAGCGAATGGAACACCTGCCGCACCTCGGCGACCTCCGGTCAACTAGATGCCACTGATTTCAGTCTCTTTGACACGGCTGATCCGTCCACTCCGCAGGAAGCGGGTGATTCGGACTGGGCCATACTTGCCGCCACCGGCGCTGCTTGTGGCGACAATGCGGCAACCTTAGGGTTTGTTCGGCTCACCTTTACCGCCGGTTCTGAAGAGGTTGTGGCTGCCGGCACCACCAAGACCTACAGTCTAAAGGTGGACACCACGGGAGCCAGCGCCGCGAACGACGACTCGTTCCGCGTGGATATGGTCGGCGAGCCGATTGTGGCTTTGGCCAGCTTCCTCTCGGTCAGCGACTTGAACGAGAACAATCTGACCCAGACTGACACCACCTTGACGGTGACTACGAGCACCGGTTACACGGTTGGCGACCTCCTCTGTATGGACACAGCTGACGATGGTTGCGCCTCTGGCGATGAAATTATGTTGCTCACCGCTATCCCCTCCGGCACCACCCTGACGGTCTATCGCGGCGATCTTGGCACCGTTGCTAATGCCACTTCAGCCAACGATGCGGCTGATGATCTTGATCGCATGCCCTCGACCCTTTACTGGGATGATGACGGCGCCTCTGGCACCATCAACGGTATCTCTGGCTACTTGGTCAAGAACCTTGATGTGACCGGCGGCACGATTGTCTACTAAGCGGTTCTCTACGGCCTCGCTTGTGCTAAAGACAGGCGAGCGACAACAAAACCCCCGGTCATATGACCGGGGGTTTTGGGTTCGAGCTGAATGAGGAGTAAACTGCTTTACTCCGAATTCGCGAGAACGGGTTTTGCCATGTCGAGCCCCGAGAGCAGGGGCGAGACCGCAAAACCCCGGGCGAGCCATCCTTCAGGATGAGCGAGCGTACACTGCTGAATGA
>JACQSJ010000063.1 GCA_016205995.1 Candidatus Uhrbacteria bacterium
CACCTTCTCAAACTGGGAACCGCGCCTTTACGGCGCATTGCAGAGGTGACCAACCTCAATCGCGGAACCACCTACGACGCGCTCAAACGTCTCATCGACGTTGGGCTCGTCTCCCACATGGATGCTAAGACGCATCGCTACTTTACGGCCGAGGATCCGCAGAAACTGAGTGGCCTTGCCGTGCGACGCGAGGTCGCGATTCAAGAAGCTCAGCTCAAACTCAAAGATGTCGTGCCGCAGTTCCAAGAGCTTCTGGGATCAAGTAGTCATCGTCCGAGCGTGCGCTACTACGAGGGCGAGTCTGGGGTGCGAGATATCCTTACGGATGTTCTCAAGACAAGTGTTCATGCCAAGGATAAGCTCTTCCGCATCTACTCGTCGGAGGGCATCCGCGACCTCATAGCCCACGCCTGGCCCGGGTTCATCAAGTTGCGTGTGCGCAAAGGCGTTCGGGTGAAGACGATCTCAATCGGGGAGGGGGGTCGTACCCATGGATTGGACGAGCGTAAGTGGCTCACGCAATCTAACAAGGCGCCATCGTACATCTTCATCTATCCAAGCAAGACCGCCTTCGTGTCACTGGATGAGCGTCGGCAGCTATTCGGCGTCATCATCGAGGACGAGGCGATCGCCGCGACGCAGGAGATGATCTTCGATGCGTTGTGGAAAATGATGTGAACCAGGCGTCAGGGACTACAGATAAATTATTTCTTGCTGGCAAAGCCGGGCCAAGAAATTATTTCTCTGTAGTCCCTGACCCCCACCTGGAGGAGACGTGCACACGGCTGCTGTTGTGATGTTCTGTGGTCCCCATGATGAAGGAAACAAGACGCCCACCCGTCGCATCGATCATGCGATCCGGCTCGCCCTTCGTGAAGCGCTCCCGCTCTTCATCGCCGGCGATGCGTTGGGTGGTGAGGAGGTTCGACGTTTCCAGGTTCGCGCCTCGAACGCAGGAGTGGAAACGGCTGTCGCAGCCTTCGATTCGCGGCATTGCACGCTCGCAGACGCGCAGGTAGTCGCTGCCAAGATTCTCGAGCTCCGGCTCGAGCGCCTGAACCACGTCCACCTCGTCACCGACTGGTGGCACATGGAGCGCGCGAGCGCCATGCTCGCGGGGGAGCTCGAGCGGATTCTCCATCGCTCGATCCTCGTGCAGCCTGCCTCTGTGTTCACAGGGCCGAAGCCCTCGAGTTTGGTTCATGAGAACGAACGGCGAGGTCTCGAGGACTACCTGGCCGGAGTCTACGGTACTAGGCGTGTCTACGACCCTCTGTGCCATCGCCCCCAACTCTCCCTCTAGAGGCGAGGGAGAAACGAAAACGCGCCCGGCACGGTCGAGCTGAACTCGGCACCAGGCGCATTTTTTTATCCGAACAGGGTACCCCAGAATCCTTTTTTCTTTTCCGTGACTGGTGTCGAGGCAGAGGACGGGGTCGTGCCTTTCAAGCTCACGACGAGCCCCGCGATCCGTGTCATCTCCCGCTCCACGAGCGGGCCATCGTATTCTCCCGCATGGGCGCTCGTCCCTTCATAGCTTGCTTCTTTCTGGTCGACATGGAGGTTCACCTGGATCCCGCCGTTTTGATCTTCAACATAGGCGTGGTAGCGAGGGAACCGTTCCCCCCCGACACGTTTCACGTAACTGATCTGTCCCGCTCGCGTCCGTTGTTCGCCGTATCCCAGCCGTCGCAGGAGGTTACGTGCGTTGTCACTGAGCGGGCCTGCAAAGAACTGTTTCATACGAGTTACATTGATTTGAAGAGGAGATCGAACAGACTGGGTTTTTTCTTGGGAGGGAGAGCGCCTGTCGGCGAAGCAGGGCTTGGCGGACGATAGATTTCTTTCAGACATGCCTTGCCGCTCATGGCCTCCACGACTCGAAACAGTTCTTCGTTGATCCGTCCGCCCTCGTACGCCCATGGCTGGTCGTGGTTCCCCTTGTGGGTGATGCTGTCCAGAGCGTCGAAGTGGAGATCAATCTCCATGCCGCGTGGCCTCATGGCGACCAAGGCATGGAACCGAGGAAACGGTGGATCATTCAGACGTCGATGATAGCACGCGCGGCCTGCTTCCACACAATGTCGAACATAGCCGGCTTTTGCCATGAGGGCATCGGGAGCATCGGAAAGGGGATGTGGGAGGAGTTTCTTCATACGGTTCATTACTCCAGCATGGTCATGAGTGCTTGGAACCGTCAAGGTTTTTTGTGGACAATGGTTGACAACCGGCCCATTTTCTGGCACGGTCGTGAGGCTCAAATTCCGAGCTGGAGGATTGATTCATGTCCCGCTTCCTGATTTTGGCCGCCTGGCTGTCGGCCTCATCCGCTCCTTCCGCGCGGGCGGACGAGATATCCCCCGACGCCGACATCGAGTGCGGGGGCGGTTCGGCCTGGACCGATGTCCAGGACCGTGTCTGGGCTGGCGAGCCCATCGAGTCCAACCACCTGATGGCATTGGTCTGCGAGGATCTGCGGATCCTGCGCAACGGGGTGTACGCCCGTCACGGCTACGTCTTCGGCAACGAGTGGGTCCGTGAGCACATGCTGCGCGACCCCGAGTACAAGCCCGATCCGACGATCAACGAGCAGACCGTGGGCGAGAGGCTCACGGACGTCGATCGCACCACCGCGGAACTGATCCTCCAAATGGAGTCGGAGTACGGCTGCCATGAGTACTGGAGGGAACTCGAGAGCAAGGGCGACGAGTCCGTCGAGGGGTCAGCGCCCGCAACCGATTCGCCTCCCAAGCCGGAAGAGCCCCAGCGCGAGTTCGCGAAGCTTTCCGAGGTGCCCACCACGGGGTCCAACGGCCGTCCCTCGCTGATGCAGGGTTACGCGATCCCTGCCTTCGTGATCGATACGGCCACGTACGGCGAGGTCGTCCAGAACGAGTGGCTCCCCCCGCTCACATGCGACGAGCTCGCGCGGGTGGAGCAGGGCGTCTACGCCCGCTACAACGTCTGGTTCCAGGCCGAGGACGATCGCGCGTTCTTCGCGAGCATCCTCTACGGCTACACCCCCAAGGAGGGAACGACGCCCGCCTCGGTGGAGCCCACCCTCCAGAACGTCGACCGACTCAACCTCTTGCGCGTGAACCGCGCGCAGGGAAGCAAGGGCTGCAAGTAGTCCCCGTCGCTGACGGACCTGTCCCCGAAGCTTCATGCAGAGGGGATTTTCATTTTGATGAAGCTTTGTTATAGTTCAGGCCGCAACCCACATGGAGAGGTCGCATAGTGGCCTAGTGCACACGCTTGGAAAGCGTGCATACCGCAAGGTATCGAGAGTTCGAATCTCTCCCTCTCCGCCAAAACAACCCGATCGTCGGGTTGTTTTGCTTGTGGTATCTTATATCTGTTTTCAACCTCATTCGTTATGCGCCAAGCAACGCGAGTTCACATTTTCAAAGATGTTTGTTTGTTCGTATTGAGCATCGCCGTCGCCGTCCTGCTGTTGGTCACCCCCTCTGTTGAACGCGTCCTGACCTCCTCGATGGAGATCGAAGTCCTGGCAAGTTTTGTCGCGGGCATCTTTTTTACCTCGGTCGTGACCACGCCGGCAGCGATCATTACCCTCGCCGAGATCGGCGCTGCCAACTCCCCGTGGCTCGTTGCCCTTGTGGGCGGTTTAGGAGCCGTGGTCGGCGACCTTGTCCTTTTCCGTTTCATCAAGAGTCACGTGAACAAGGACATCGAACAGTTCTTGAAAACTCGCCGCTTGCGCACCATCTTTTCCCTTTCACGCCTTCGGTCCTTTACCTGGCTGCTTCCATTCGTCGGTGGGCTTATCATCGCCTCTCCACTCCCTGACGAACTCGGCGTCACATTTCTGGGCGTAACAAAGCTTCCGACTAGGATCTTCGTCCTCATTTCGTACATCTCAAATTTTTTGGGGATCCTGTTGATCGCCTTGGCGGCCAAGAGCCTGGCGTCTTGATGACGACGCTGGTAAGCTCTCCCCATGGATCCCAAAGATGAAATCAAACAAAAGCTCGATATTATGGACTTGGTGAGCGAGTACGTGGTCCTTAAGCCATCGGGCTCGACCGGGTTTAAGGGGCTTTGTCCGTTTCACTCGGAAAAATCTCCCTCCTTTCATGTCTCCCAAGACCGCCAGAACTGGCATTGCTTTGGGTGCGGCGAGGGGGGAGATTGTTTTAGTTTCGTGATGAAGATGGAGGGGATGACGTTTCCCGAGGCACTAATGCACCTGGGAAAGAAGACGGGCGTCGAGGTCCGTCGACTCCCGACCGCAGAAACGAACACACGCTCACGGATGCTTCAGGTGAATGACCTCGCACAAAAGTTTTATCAAAAAGTCCTCGCCGATTCTCCCAAGGCTTCCTCGGCTCGTGCATACGTTGAGACGCGCCACATTCCGTCCGAGCTTGCCGAGCGGTTCGGTATTGGCTTTGCCACGGACGACTGGGACACTCTTTCACAATTTCTCCTCAAGCGTGGCTTCTCCGAAGCTGAACTCGTGCAGGCGGGACTCTCGATGCGACGCAAGCAGGGGTCTGGGGTCATCGATCGATTTCGCCATCGTCTCATGATCCCGCTGCGTGACCATCATGGAAATACGGTTGGATTCACAGGAAGGAGTATGCCCACGGCAACCCCCCTTATTCCCCCCTTGGAATGGGGGGAGACCTTCGAGGGACCGAAAGACAAGAATTCGGCCGAGTCACCGGTTTACTCTAAGAGCCACCTCCAGTTTGGGCTGGATCTTGCCACGCGCCCGGCGCGTGATGCGGGATTCATCGTGATCGTCGA
>JACQSJ010000058.1 GCA_016205995.1 Candidatus Uhrbacteria bacterium
CGTCCGAGGAGTCCGCCCCCGCCGACGACCCCACCTCCGAGTCCAGCGAGGACGCTCCCTCCGCGAGCGACCCCGTCGTCAGCGAGGACGAGGACGAGGAGGCCTAGGCCTGAACGAGAAGCACGGCCCCACCCCACGCGCCCCCCACTTTGAGAGCTTGCTCTCGAGTCGGGGGTTTTATATTCGATGTGTCTCGACATGACCGTTCCCGTCGAGCTATACTCGCCCTCGATATGTTGCAAGTTGGAATCGTCGGACTTCCCAATGTGGGCAAGTCCACCCTCTTCAAAACACTCACAAAAAAGCAGGTCGACTGCGCGAATTTTCCGTTTTGTACGATCGAGCCAAACGTGGGAGTCGTCGAAGTGCCTGACGAGCGGTTGAAAGTCCTTGCCCAGATGTCGAAGTCAGAGAAAGTGATCCCAACGGCGATCGAGTTCGTCGACATTGCCGGACTCGTGAAAGGCGCGCACAAGGGAGAGGGCTTGGGCAACAAGTTCCTTGCCAACATCCGCGAGGTCGACATGATCGTGCACGTCGTGCGCGCATTCGAGGATGAGAACGTGGTGCACGTCGAGGGCGGCATCGATCCGGCACGGGATGTGGAGACGATCGAAATCGAACTCGCCATGGCCGACATTGGTACCGTGGAGAAACGGCTTGATGGGGTTCGTGGCAAGATGAAGGCTGGGCGCACAAAGGATCTCGAACTAGAAGAGTCCGCACTTGCTAAGTGGTTCGCGGCGCTCGAACAGGGAAAGATGGCCAACACCGTGGAGCTCACGGACGAGGAACAAGCCGTCGTGCGCGACGTGAGCCTGCTCACCAACAAGCCGGTCCTCTACGTCCTCAACGTCGCCGAAGGACAGACTCCAGCAGCCCCCCTCCTTTTTAAGGAGGGGTTGGGGGTGGTTACGCACGTTCAGATGCCTATTTCCATCAAAGTTGAGTCTGAGATCATGGAGATGTCACCGGAAGATCAACAGATGTTCCTCGCGGAGCTTGGACTGAAGCAGTCAGGCCTCGACCGTCTCATCGCAAGCTGCTACGAACTCCTCAACCTCATCACCTTCCTCACGACAGGCGAAAAAGAAACCCGCGCATGGACAATCACGCGCGGGACCAAGGCGCCGCAGGCCGCGGGCGTCATTCACACAGATTTTGAAAAAGGATTCATCCGCGCCGAGGTCATCAGCTATGCAGACTTCGTGGCGTGTGGTGGCGAGTCCGGCGCCCGCGATCAGGGGAAGCTGCGTGTGGAAGGGAAGGAGTACGTCATGCAAGACGGCGACGTGTGTCATTTTAGGGTGAGTACGTAGATGTCGCGGGCGACGAGTTGGTCCTCTCGGTAGTAGAGGTGAGTGTCGAGGATCTTGTAGCCAAGACTTTCAAGTAAAGATTTCAGAGGAAGGCGGTGCCATGTACCGTCTTTTGCTTTGTACGCAGGGAATGCGACGACGGCGCGGGCCGTGGGTTTCAAGAGTGTGGCGAGTGACGTGAAGGAATCTCGAAACAGGGGAATGAGTTCGGATTCGAGTCGGAGAGCATCGGCTTGGTCGAGGGCTTTCACACGAGGGTTGCCCAGGAAGACTTCGGTAACGAGGAGATCGACAGCAACATTCGCGCTCCCACCCCCCCTAGCCCCCCCTCGGGCAGGGGGGGGACCGGAGGGAGAGGTGAGGGCCGAAGGTAAGTCTGCCGCTGGTGTTACAAGCAAAGAGAGATTGGGTGGCGTGAGATTAAACTGCTCTAGGAGCCAGGCCATGTTTGTCTTTGTATCTGCGACGGCCTTGGTTGAGATATCGCTTCCGATTAGGTGCTCGAACCCCATGAGGGCTCCCTCCATAAGTACGGTACCCGAGCCGCAAAAAGGATCGAGCAGAACGGATCCTCGAGGATCAATGCCGCCGAGGTTAATCATTATGCGGGCGAGCTTGGGAGGGAGCATGCCGGACTTTGCGTCGCGCGCTGGGCGGCCGTAGTCACGATCAGACCAGGCTTTGAAGTTTTGGACCGCGTCCGTTTGTCCGATGAGAATCTTGCTCGTCGTCGCAAGCAAGACAAACTCACCACCGGACTCAAGCAGGCCGTTTGTCTCCACGATGGCCGATGAAAGCCTTGGTTCTTTGCCCTTCACGTAGCGAATGGGTCGACCCGTTTCTTTCAGTCGTTTTTTTATCTCGAGTCCCAGCTGGTCAAGGTCGCGCTCCAGGAACCGAGTCGTCTTTTTGTCACCAAGCTCGTAGACGCTCAATCCAAAACTGATTTTATTTTTGCCGGCCGCCCCGCTTGCCAGGCTTGCGATTAGATCCGCTGCCTCGGTTTTGTTCCACGAGTTGAGCTCGCCGGCAATACGACCAACCTTCACGATTCCTGCGAGGCGTTCCAGAAGTTCACCCAGGTTCCAGTCGATCGGCTCGATCACCACGACTGAGTCAGATACAAAAACGGGATGATACATTTGCCCAAGCACGGCACGTATCTCCGCGATCGAAAGTTCCGGATGCGAACCGAGGATGAAGTAGATCATAGTGTTCATTCAGTTTGTGTCATTGCGAGGAGGGAGTCTATCGTCGACCGACGAAGCAATCCTTCGATGAGCCGGAGGATTGCTTCGCGTGGCTCGCAATGACGCAGATTGTTACTTACAGAGATACAGGTTAAAGAGTGTCGTACCAGTCCTGCCACGTAGGGTTCATGGATTCTATCAAGTCAATCTTTTTCTTTCTCGAACCAGCTTTTATTTGCTTCTCTCTTTGGAGAGCATCGTAAACATAGTCGTATGGCTCGGCATAAACTAACTTGTTAACGTGATACTTCTTTGTGAAGCCATCCACTTTCCCCTGCTTGTGTTCCCATACTCGACGGGCAAGATCACCAGTTACGCCCGTATAGAGGACACGGTTGGTTTGGTTGGTCATGATGTAGACGTGATAAACCTTACGACTCATAGAGTGATTGCTTCGGCCAGCTGCGCTGGCCTCGCAATGACACAAGTATGGAGACATCCTCTCAAATATTGACCTTTTTTACAAAGATGGCTATGCTGCGGCCGTTAATACTTAACTGTCCATGGCCCCCATGTGGGGTCGTTCCGGACCACCGGAACCAGTACCATTATGAAGGGATACGAACTCCTTTACATCGTGGGTACGCAGTTCACCGATCAAGAGATCGCGGACATCCAAGGGAAGATCAATACCCTTCTTGAGGAAGCGGGCGCCAAGGTTCTCAAGAGTGAGAACCTGGGGAAGCTCAAGCTTGCGTACCCCATTAAGAAGATCCGTCACGGATCGTACATCCTGACCTACTTTGACGCAGAGCCGTCAACGGTCAAAGATCTCAATCGCCGTCTGGCTTTGCGCGAGGAGATGCTTCGCCACACATTACTCGAGCGTCCAGTCGGTGCGCTCGAGCACAAGTTCGAGCTTACGTCTTACGTTGCCCCGCTCTCGGAGGAAGCAAAACCCGAGAGGGAGATGAAGCGTCCGGCCGTGAAGACCTTCAAGAAGGCCGAACCGCTCCTTCCTTCCCCGCCCCCCGCATCTGCTTCAGAGCCGGCTATGAGCATGGAGGAGCTCGACCAGAAGCTCGACAAAATTCTCGAGGGCGACATTGCTGAGAACATTTAACACCATCGTGTATGTATTCTCTTAACCGCGCCATGGTCATCGGCAATCTCACGCGAGATCCAGAGGTCCGCAAGACGTCGACGGGGCAGAGCGTTTGTTCGTTCTCGGTGGCGACGAACCGAAGTTGGACAGGCCAGGACGGCACCAAGCAAGAGGCTTCGGACTTCCACAATGTGGTCGCCTGGGCAAAGCTCGCAGAAATTTGTGGGCAGTACCTCACCAAAGGTCGCAAAGTCTACATCGATGGCCGCATGCAAACTCGCGACTGGGAGGGACAAGATGGTGTCCGACGCTATCGCACCGAGATCGTTGCGGAGAACATGATCATCTTGGACCGTCCTTCGAGTGGAACTTCGGGATCAAGCGCGGCAAAGCCATTCAGTCCAGCGGCCTTCACGCCTCCCGTTGCGCCCGTGCAAGACGACCGTGCCCCCAATCCAGACGACGAGATTAAGATCGAAGACATTCCGTTTTAACCTATGGAAAAAACCAACCCTGCTGTCCAGAAGAAGAAGCAATGCTACTTCTGCTACAACAACATCCATCACGTCGATTACAAGGACGTGAACATCCTGCGCCGCTTCCTTTCTTCGTTTGCGAAGATTGTGGCACGCAAGCGTTCCAAAGTCTGCATGGCGCATCAGCGCGAACTGACCAGTGCCATCAAGCGTGCCCGTGTCATGGCTCTGCTCCCATTCGTTCAGCGCTAGAGCATGCTGTCTCGGGAAGACCTCCACAGACGCCTTGCCATGTGGCAGGACGTCGAAAACAAAATCCACGCGTTTTTCCAGGCGCGTGGTTTTGTTCATGTCCGCACGCCGCTTGTCGTCCGTGCCCCTGGCATGGAGCCAAATCTCGATCCGCTTGAAGTCTGGGTGAACGGGGAACGGCACGCCCTTATCACAAGCCCCGAGTACTCCATGAAGAAACTGGTCGGTAGTGGACTCGAAAAGATCTATACGATGACGCCGGTGTTCCGTAACCACGAGACAGGTAGTCACAACACACCAGAGTTTTCAATGCTTGAATGGTACGCGCCTGGTACGTATGAGGATCTTATGGAGGAAACGGAAGAGCTTTTGCAATTCGTTTTAGAAGATAGGTCCGATTGGTCCTCTGTGACCTATGAACAGGCAGCCGTGGATGAGTTCGGAGATCCGCACACAGACCTTCAGCGGTTCTTTGTGACGCGCTATCCCAAGGAGCAGGCTTCTCTCGCTCGAGTCTCAGACGACGGAACGTATGCCGAACGTTTTGAGGCATTTGGAGATGGGATGGAGCTATGCAACGGGTTTTGTGAACTTCTCGATCCTGTCGAGCAACGACGACGTTTTGTCCTCGAACAAGAAGAACGTCGACAGCTTGGCAAGACAGTGTTCCCTATCGACGAGGAACTGCTTGAGGCGCTTGGACGCATCAAAGGTTCGTTGTATGGGAACGCACTGGGTCTTGACCGGCTGGTGATGCTCAAGTACGCTGTGCGCGACATTCATGACATTCAATTAGTCGATCCCTATGGCTTCAACAAATGACATTAAGAAAGGCACGGTCATCAACCGCAATGGTGAGCTCTGGTTCGTGATCGAATTTCAGCGCGTGGCTCCCGGGAAAGGTAGCTCGTTCGTGCGCACGCGCATGAAGCATCTCACCACCGGCAAGGTGAAGGAAGAGAACTTCAAGTCCGCCGAGAACCTCACCTTCGAGGACGTGCAGTATAAAAAGATGCAGTACCTCTACAACGACGGAAATCTCTACACGTTCATGGACAACCAGACGTACGAGCAGATCTCGATCGCTAAGGGCGACATTGAGGAGGCTGTTCCCTACATGAAAGAGGGCTTGGAAGTGAAGGTGGTGATTCATGGCGAGAACGCGCTCACGATCGAACTTCCACAAAAAATACAGTACACCGTGGCCTACACGGAACCGGCCGTGAAAGGGGACACCTCCTCGGGCAATGTCCTCAAGGATGCGGAGATGGACAATGGTCTCAAGGTCCGCGTGCCTATTTTCATCGAAACCGGCGACGAGATCCTTGTGAACACGGAGTCGGGTGCGTATACGGAGCGAGTGACAAAGTAACAAAGAAAACCAGCCATTCATTGACAGAAGGCTGGTTTTTTGATAGCCTCAGTGTCTTCCGTGGCAGGTAACCCAAGCATTGCTACCAATCCTGGTACTGCGTAAGTCCACCGGTTGCCGGAGCCGAAGAGAGGACGGAATCCTCTCAACAAGGAGCTGCTATGAGCAGCATCGACAAGAGCGAGCTTCGAAGGCTCGCCGAACCCTACAAGTCCTTCCCGGCCGCGGTCGCCGCGGTCGTGCGCGCGATGTTCGACGCCGGGGCGGAGACGACCCGCGTCGAGATCGGCCAGGACGGGCGGAATAGGCGTTACTGCAGCATTGTCCGCTTCGGCAGCGCGCAGAGCGTGCAGTTCCGCACGACCGATGCCGCCATAGCTACGAAGGAATTCGTGGACGACCTGATGATGCGCTGGGGGTTGGCCTTCGTCCACCACAGCGGCAGGCTTGTGCTTTCTCCTCACCGCTACGAGATGAATGGGTTGGGTGAGGGCGAGGGCGTCAACCCGCGTCAGGATCGGTCGGCGCAGCGGCTCATGCGTGAGCTGCCCAAGCTCCTCGCGCCTTTCGAGGCGGCCCATACGACTCTCGTGGACGAGGACGGCAACGAGCACCGCCTGCTCAAGGAGCCACCCTCGACGCTGCGCGTCGGCGCCTGGGAGATCGACCTGCCCGAGAAGATGATCGGGTGGGGCGATGGGCTGGTGGTCAAGTTCGGCCATGTCCGCGTGCCTGTCAGCGAGCTGCTTGCTCGCGTGACGGTCGATCCACGCACGGAGTTTCCGCAGCTGCAGATCCTCACACACCCCTGGCTGCAGGGCGTGATGGAGATGAGGGTGATGTATAACTCGCGACCCGTTGAGTTGTCTCCGACTCGGCTGCTCGCGGAGCTGGATGAGCGAGTGGCGCGCGCCTACGGGCCATGCGCGAATCTCGCTCGCATGCTCCTGTATGCCCACGTCCCCGGCTTGGCCATGAGCAGGCTGGGCAAGGCGGTCGAGTCGGCTATGTCTGACTTCCAGGGCGAGGACGGGTTCTTCCACGAAGGGCGCCGCTACCGGATCCGCTGCGCCGATCTCCAGGAGATCGCCGGCGGCTTCGGTCAAGTGCTCTGGGAGGGCTCGGGTTCGACCGAGACCGCGCCGCCGCTCCTCTTGGATCCGTCGCACGAGGTCTTCCTCACGGTGGGGCCCGATGACGACGAACTCATGCAGATCGTCTGGTGGCAGCTCGCCGCCTGGATCGCCGAGGACCTGCACGCGTCTCGCGGCGGCAAGTACGATCCCGTCGGGAACATGACGAGGATCTACCTCTCCCTGCGCCGACTGAACCCCGAACGTCGGGACGTCTAGTCTCACTCACGAGAGCCCCCCCACGGGCTCTTTTTACTTACCGAAAATGAAAATGCCTCCGGCGATGGTCGGAGGCGTTTGCGTTTCATGGCTCAGCAGAGGCGCCGAGGCATGAAGAAGTTGCGAGTGTCGATGTGCGGAGTGAAGCGCGTCGAGGCGACGTCCAGGCCCATGGAGACGAGCGTCCCATGCAGGATCCGCCAGAACGGCGCCGTCTTCCTGGCGAGGGAGCGTTCCTTGAGCGCCCGTCGGGCCGCCGCACGCCGTTCTTCCTGGGCGAGACGTCGTTCTTCCTGCCACGCCTCTACGAGTCTGATGAGCTTGTGCCCACAGAACGCGACAAGGTCGAACTTCTCGATCTTTCCGGTCACGGCATGGATGCGCACGCCCAGGAGGTTGTCCTTGCCAAAGTCGCGGAAGCGGCGGGAGATCGTCTTGATCGCCTCTGCCACGCGCTTGCCGATGGCCGCGAGATCCGCGCAGTGGCGGTGTGCGCCAACCACCTCGATGTAGAGACGGATGCCGCGCGTGGCGGTCGTGAGCGCGCGATGGGCGTAGGTGAAGATCTTGTTGTGGTGCTTGGGACGCAGCGTCAGCTGAATCTCCAGCGGGGGACGGCCTCCGCCATTCACGACGATGAAGTCCAGATGGTCGAACACGTCCTCCCTTCCGCGATGCGGGGTCCGTCGGTGGAGGATCCCCAGTGTGGTCAGGCCATCAGAGACGGCTTCTTCCAGCACGAGCCCAGCCTTGTAGGGACGACTCCGATGTAGCGCAGCGTCTCTCACGCATTCCTCCCGTTGTGGTTGATTGCGAGACGAAGCGAGCGCAATGTACGAGCGTCAGCTCGTACATTGCCGAGCGAGGCGAAGCAAACTTGGGTGCATACCCTTGATCCCTCGAACCACAGCCAGCATAACCCCTCCTCCTCAAGAAATCAAAAAGCGGGGCATCGCCCCGCTTACCTACTCACCCTCCGCTACCATCTCGGTTGAAGGGATCAGTTCTGCTCCCGGTGAAAGAATGGCTTTCTCAATCGCGGATCGGATGTCCTTCATGAGCTTGGGGTTCTCCCTGAGGGTCGCTTTTGCATTCTCTCGTCCAAGACCGAGCTTCTCTTCGCCAAAGTAGTAATTGCTGCCGCTCTTTTTGATGACGCCATAAGGTACGCCGATGTCCAGTAGGTCGCCCGAGATGGAGATCCCCTCATTGTACATGATGTCGAACTCGCAGGTGCGGAACGGGGGTGCGACTTTGTTTTTGACGATTTTTGCTTTGGTGCGGTTGCCGATGATCTGTTCTCCCTGTTTGATCTGCGCGGCACGGCGGACTTCGATGCGCACGGAGGAATAGAACTTGAGGGCGTTGCCACCTGGGGTTGTCTCCGGGTTCCCGAACATGACCCCGATTTTCATGCGGATCTGGTTGATGAACACGACGGTCGTCTTGGATTTGCTCACGATCGCGGCGAGCTTGCGCAGGGCCTGGCTCATGAGGCGCGCCTGGAGTCCCATGTGGGAATCCCCCATGTCACCTTCGATCTCGGCCTTGGGAGTGAGAGCTGCGACCGAGTCGATCACGATGACATCTACCGCGTTTGAGCGCACCAGCGTTTCGACGATCTCGAGCGCCTGCTCACCGTTATCTGGTTGAGAGATAAAAAGCTCATCAATGTTCACGCCGATTTTTTGTGCGTACTCAGGGTCGAGGGCGTGCTCGGCGTCTACGAATGCCGCGAGACCCCCCATCTTTTGCACCTCAGCCACGATATGCTGGGCGAGTGTGGTTTTTCCCGAGGACTCTGGGCCGTAGATTTCGATGATGCGACCTCGAGGAACTCCCATGACCCCCAGGGCCAAGTCCAGCGACAGGCATCCTGTGGAGACAGCCTCGACCTGCATGGTCTTAGCCTCTCCCAGGCGCATAATCGATCCCTCGCCAAACCGCTGTTTAATTTGAGAAATTGCATCAAGTGCCGCCCGCGATCGAGCGTCCGTTTCTACCTCCTTGGTGATTTGCTTTGCCATAGATAGTGTTACGTAGCGGGTAGCTTAACAGAGCTTTTTAGAAGCGGCCAGAAGCTGTTTGTCAAAGGTGAGGATGGGCGCGCCGGTGGCGATGGAGCGAGAGAGGAGGAGCCAATCTATTGTGGACATTTTTGGCTTGAAGTGATGCTTTGCGGCTAGTGTCATAGCGTCCGTTAACCATTCGATGGGTGTATCAACAGTGAGTACGTTTAGATCGCTCATTGCTTCATCAAGAAATAACTCAACGAGAGTATTCTGAGAGGAATACAAGAATACCGTTAGGATCTCTTGAATGACATGGTCAAACAAGATGAAGAGACTTCCCTTGTTTTGAAGTTCGAGAAGAGTTGCCATTGCTTGAGCATGAAGTGAGTCCTCATTGTTTGTAAAACCAACGTAAACATTGGCATCAATCAGGTACGGAATCGCGGCCGATGCCATAGACAATTTCATCGATTCTTTGAGTTAAGTCCGGTCCTCCGGAGAATTGGTTTGCCTTCAGCCAATCCAAGAACGATCCGGGATAGCCTTTTTTCATTTCTGTTTTTTGTGCCTCCCAAGGTGTGAAGACACCAATCGGTTTGCCATGTTTCATAATGACGTACTGCTTAAACGACGTGCCGGCCACCAGGCTGGCGAAGTTTCGCAAGAAGTCGCGGACAGAGATAGGTTCTGTCTTGATTTTAGAAGTCATAGAAAGAGGGGATCATGACTTACCTGTCCATCAAACCACGTTGTCAGACATTTGTCAAACAATTGTCAGACAAATTGTGGAAATCAAAAACAGCCCCGTATTGAGCTGTTCTCTACTGATTGAAACTCACCGTTCGGTCCTCTCCTAGCACCACGCGGCGGTACTCGGTTGCTGGTTTGGAGTAGCGCTTGGTTGATTCGATCGCGATCACATTGAGTCCACGTTCAAGGGCGACATCCACCTCAAATGTTCCGTCTTGTTCCAGAAGCACGTCCATCCCATTGACCTGTACGCGCGCGCCTTCCTGGGCTTGGCCTGTCACGATAATGAGAGCTTCGTCTGTCTTGATCCCGTCCATTGGAGAGAAAACCAGCAGATCAGGAGGTGAGAGAATCGATCGTACCTGCATACCCAGATACGCCACAATCGCCAGGCCCACGAAACTGAGAGCAAAGATTTTGATAAATCGGCTTGCGACGAGAAACTGCAGGGCGCGCGCGCGGGCGCGCGGGAGGCGAATGTTCTTCGTGAAGTCACAGGTTCCGCATTCGGTCTCGAACTGCTGCAGAAAGTACTCGACGTCGCCCCCCAGGGCACGCACATACACCCTGAGAAAGTTGCGGGCGTAGATTGGGTCAGGAAGCTTGGCGTAGTTCCCCGTTTCAAAGGCCTGGAGGAACGCCTTGCGGATTTTTGTCGTCGCTGAAAGTTCGGAGAGCGTTAAGCCAGCCGATTTCCTGATCGCTTTGAGCTTCTCGCCCAATGACTCGCTGTAATCGAATTTTCGGATGACAAACGCCATAGATCGAACCTATCTTACGCCGCTCTCGTCTTCTTTTTCAATCCACCCGTCGTCGATCTGGTTTTCCCAATCCGGTTTCTCTTCCTCTTCCTGCTCCTCCTCTCCCGTTTCTTCGATCTCCTCGGTCTCCTCCTCTTCTTTGGGAGCATCACGCTCGTAGGCCTCGTCATAGTCATCCTGCGCGGTTGGAATTCCCTCTGGGACACGACCCCCTGGTGGCCATGCGTCGACAAGGATCTCCCGAGGCTTGGCACCAGAGCCAGGCCCAACGACTCCCACCTCTTCCATCATGTCGATGATACGTGCGGCGCGGGCATAGCCAAGTCGCAGTCGTCGTTGCAAGAACGACGTAGAGGCCTTGCCTGACTCGAGCACGACCTGGATCGCCTCCTCAAGCATAGCGTCTCCATCGCCAGAGCTATCAAAAACCGTTCCTGCCTTTGTGATCTCCGTAATGGCTAGGTTGTAATCGGGCTCGCCTCGACGGCGTAGGAACTTGACCACTTCCTCGACTTCGTTGGGTGAGATGAACGCACCTTGTAGACGTTTGGGTTTGGCAACGTCGGCGGAAGTGAAGAGCATATCCCCGCGGCCAAGAAGTTTCTCGGCTCCAGATTGATCGAGGATGGTGCGCGAGTCCGTCTGGGAGGCGACCGCAAAAGCGATGCGTCCAGGGACATTGGCTTTGATCAGGCCCGTGATGACGTCCACACTCGGGCGCTGCGTGGCCACGACAAGGTGTATCCCTACGGCGCGGGCCATCTGGGCGATCCGCACGATAGCCCCCTCGACCTCACGGCCACTCGCGCTCATGAGGTCCGCCAACTCGTCAATCACGACGACAATGCGGGGCATGCGCTCCTGAGATTTCTCATTGTACCCTTCGATGTTGCGTGCGCCCACTTTGGAGAGCAGGTCGAGGCGACGTTCCATTTCTCGCACCGTCCACTTGAGGGCATTGATGGTATCGTCCACGCTCACGATCGGTGGGACAAGCAAGTGGGGGATGCCGTTGTACGCGGTGAGCTCCACGCGTTTGGGATCAACCAGGATCAGCTTGAGGTCGTCGGGCCCATTTTGATAGAGCCAAGAAACGATCAGGGTATTGAGACAGACCGATTTTCCAGAGCCCGTCGCACCTGCGACCAACATGTGAGGCATCTTCTCAAGCGCGATCGAGTAGCAGGAGCCAGATACATCTTTTCCCAGTGGGATCGCCAACGGGGACTTGCCCGACGCCGATTGGAACTCGGGTGTTTCCATGACGTCACGCAGGGTGACGGTCGCGACCTTGTTGTTCGGGACCTCGATGCCCACGAGCGATGCTCCTGGAATAGGTGCCTCCATACGCAGTGGATGGGCGGCAAGGGCCAGGGCAAGGTCGTTTTGCAGGCTTACGATGCGGGAGAGTTTGACTCCTTGAGATGGCCGAAGCGTGTACTGCGTAACGGTCGGGCCCACGGAGGTCTTGCCCATCTCTACATCGATCCCAAATTCATGGAAGGTTTTTTCGATGATCTCTTTGTTTCGTTCGATGTCGCCAGATTGGGCCTTGGAATTTGAACGGCTGAGAAGTTTGAGTGGGATTTCGATCTCTCGACGTTCATGCGAGACAAGCGCCGTTTCTTTCCGCATGGGGACGGCCACGGGTCTTGTCGTGAATTCAGGCTCCTCCTGTTCATCTGACTCACCAGGTATGTCCGTTTCGATGGGTTCATCTTCAAGCTCTCCCAGCTCATCAACGTCCTCGATAACCTCTTGTTCACCCATCTCGTCTGGAAGCCTCTCGCGGTGTAGCCACGCACCAAACCATCCAGTGAGGTGTGAGTGTGCACCCGTGAGCGAGCGCAGGGAGGTGTTGAACGTGAGAAGAACAGAGACCAGTAGGAGGGCCGCGGTGCTTACGATGGATCCCCAGTAACCGATGAAGGTCGAAAGGAGCGTTGCCAAGAGTTGTCCGAGATATCCGCCAGCCAGCGTGAGGTCGGTCGTGAACGGCTCGGGACGGTTAACGAGGAAGAGGTTGAGGAGGGCGTTGAACGAGAGGAAGAAAAAGAGGAGCCCGAGATAGTTCCAGGTAGAGAGCTGGCCACGGTCGGGGTAAGCGAGTGTAGCGCCCAGGATGATAAGAACCAAGGGAACGAGGTATCGATCCAGGCCAAAAAAAGTAGAAAGCCACGAGTTGATCCAGATGCCGACGGACCCGGCGATGTGGAAGTACGAAAGGAAGATGAGCGCCGCGGCGGCGAAGAGGAGGATGACATAAATACCTCGCTTGGCTTCTGGGTTGAGCGATAACGTTTTGTACGTTTCCGATCTTGGGGCCGAGCGTTTCTTTTTTCGTGCCATAGGTGACTTCATTTTATCACAATTGACAGAAACCCATGTTTCTGATAATTTTCGCGGTCGTTTCTTACGACATCACCATCTACCCGGAGTACAGAATGGGAAACAGCAGCATCCCGATGCCGGCGCAGGCAACCTGCTGCCAGTGTCATCAGATCCGACCGGTCAAGGCCGAGATGAACCTCGGCGATCGCTCGATCCCGCTGCTCGTTGTCCCTGGGGGCGTGAGCAGCATCGAAGAAGCCCTCGAGGCAGCTACCTGCCAGGTGTGCCTCGGCAAGACGGGGTCGCCCGACCGAGGTCTCTATCGGGTCCTCAAGGATCTGGGAGCCGAGGACCTCGACTCCGCCATCACCCCCGCCTCCCGAGGCGCAGTCGTCGTCGCTTCCCGCGACGAACAACCGACCCGGCAGCGCGGGGCGGTCGTGGTCCAATCAGGTCGTCCGCGAGAGGTCGCGATCTTTGACCCCCTCCTGGGGACGTCGCTCGTGCTCCCGACTCGGGTGCGCGATCGTCGAGGCCCACCGCTTCACGCCGGCCGTCCACCTTCCAGCGAGCCCCGCCTTCCCCGCGCCCCGCGCGAGGTTGGGCACCTCACTGGAGCGATCAGCAAGAGCAGAGACAACGCCGCCGTGCTCGAAGCTGTGAGGGCCGGAATCGAGGAACGCGCTCAGGAGCGTCGACGCCAGCGTGCCGAAGCTTTCGAGAAGCTCATCTTCTACCTCCGTCTCACCCTCGCCCGCATCCGCAAGAACGCGGCGACGAGCGAGGTCTGGGAACGAATGGAGACCTTCGTCGCCAAGCTCGACGAGGCGGTCAGCCTGGACGCGCAGCGCGACAGGAAGGGGATCCTCCAGACGCTTGGCACCTCGGAGGCAGAGCTCGTGGCTCTGTGCCTGATGGTCTACCAGAAGCCGTCGACCTGGGTGTGGAAGCCTGGGAGCATGTCGGAAACGATCGACGCCTTCGAAGGCGGTCGGCGTCCCGAGCACTGGGACGAGAAGGGCGGCAGGAAGCCGCGTTTCTACGCGGTCGAGGTCCTGCGATCCAATAGCTCGTTCCCGGTCCCCAACCCGCCACTCCCCGGCGGCGACGAGGATCCGCGCCCGCGGGTCATCTACCCCGAGGGGCAGAAGTACGGCCCCGACTACGAGGTCCAGAACAGCCAGAGCGAGCACCATCAGTTCGACTGGGAGCTCAGGCCCTTCGGTTGGGCAGTCATCGGGCTGACGTCCTGGATGGATCAGTGTCCTGACCTGGAACTGGTTTGCAACGGCAGCAAGTTCAACCTCCCCGACCTCCTCTGCTGGTTCGTCGAACCGGTACTGGACGAGGAGGAAGAACAGAGCGACGTCATCATCGACGACCAGACGACGGCCCTCGAACTGACCACCATCTCGCTGGATTTTCCGGCGATCACGTAAACCATTCTCAGAGGCTGGGTCCAGCTCTGAGACAACATGGAGGTGCAACATGCCCCAAAGCTCTGGACCCACTATTTCATCCGTTCACGAACCACTCGCGCACAGATGAGACAGTCACGCCCTTGATTCTTTCCGTAACCTTGCTAAAATCCTATCGGTTCCTGAATCCAAGGCTGCGAAGTTTGGTACGATTCAACCCTGATCTAAATCGCGAGCATAGGTCATTCGCTGCAAAGCTGAGTGACCAAAATCTCTCTCCTCATGCTCAAACGTTCTGATCCGGATTGACCTATCGTGGCTTCTCTTCGCAGCCTCGGGTTTAGGAGCTTTTTTGTTTTGTGGATAAGTTCTTGACGCAGTTTAGGGTGCGTGCTATTATCGCCCTGCATTCACGTCGGGTTTAGCTAAATTTAGCAAAACTTGACACGTCGTTCGCGAACGACGTGTCGTGACAACCCCCTGACCTCGCATCTGGCGGATCGGTCAACCAGGATAGGGGCACTCTAAGAGAACTGTCTGGTTTCATGGCTGTGGAGCCTTGATTCCGGACTAACCACCCAATTCTCTGATGGTGCGCACCCCCCTTATTAACCAGTCATAAAAGCACTTTCCTCTCAAGGAAAGATTTTTTGTTTTTTGAGCCCTATGCCTATTTTCCGCCGCACTCCCGTCAAAACCCGGGAACGAAAGCTGTTCAGCAATGCCGTGGGAGACGCCATGGATGTGCCAGACCTCATCGAGGTCCAGCGCCGGAGCTATCGTTGGTTTTACGAGGAGGGGATCAAGGAGCTGTTCCAGGAGGTCACGCCCATCACCGACTTTATCGGCCGTGACTTGGAGCTCTATTTTGACGACTACTATCTCGATGAACCCAAGTTCGACGAGAAGACGTCGCGTGAAAAGAACGTGACCTTTGAAGCCCCCCTGCGCGTGAAGACCCGTCTCGTGAACCTCCGCACCAAGGACGTGAAGGAACAGGAGATTTACCTGGGCGACCTGCCGATCATGACCCCGCGAGGGACCTTTCTCATCAATGGCGTCGAGCGTGTGGTCGTGTCACAGCTTGTGCGCTCTGCCGGTGCCTTTTTTACTGCGGACGTTTATCGCGGCCGCCGTTACTACGGAGCCAAGATCATCCCAAACCGTGGTGCATGGCTCGAGTTTGAAACAGATCCAAAGAACGTCATCTGGGTAAAAATCGATCGTAAGCGCAAGGTGCCTGTGACCGCGCTCTTACGCGCCTTCGGAATTCCAGACGATGAGGCGATCACAGAATTGTTCAAGGACATCGATATCCATCCGATGAACCATTACATCGAGTCGACAATCAACAAGGACATTTCCAAAAATGAAGATGAGGGACTCATTGAGGTGTACAAGCGCATCCGCCCAGGCGACCGCGCCACAGCCGACAACGCCAAGAGCCTCATTCACTCCATGTTCTTCAACTTCGACCGATACGATTTGGGCAAGGTGGGTCGCTATAAATTCAATTTGCGTTTCGATCAGGACATCAATGATGAGCTCGTTGCCAAGGAAGAGAACCGCATCATCCGCAAAGAGGACCTCGTGATGATTATTCGCGAGATCATCAAGCTCAACATCGAACAAGGCGAACCAGATGACGTGGATCACCTGGGCAACCGTCGCGTCCGTGCGGTGGGAGAGCTCATCCAGGGCCGGTTCCGCGTGGGCCTTGCTCGGATGGAGCGCATTGTGCGCGACCGTATGTCCACCCGCGACATCGACACCCTTACCCCAGGACGCCTCATCAACGCTCGTCCCGTCATCGGCGCCGTGCGCGAGTTCTTCATGTCCTCGCAGCTCTCACAGTTCATGGACCAGACGAACCCGCTGGCTGAGCTTGAACACAAGCGCCGTCTTTCCGCGATGGGCCCAGGTGGACTTTCCCGTGAGCGCGCCGGATTTGAAGTGCGCGACGTGCACCCCACCCACTACGGACGCATCTGTCCGATCGCCACGCCTGAAGGACCAAACATCGGACTCATCGGCCACCTTGCCTCCTACGCCATCATCAACGATTACGGCTTCATCGAGACGCCGTACCGCAAGGTCGTGAAAGAGCAGAAGGACGGAAAGACCGTAACCCGGGTGACCAACGAGATTGAGTTTATCAACGCCTTTAAGGAGGAGCGTTCCGTGACAGTCCCAGCAACGATCCCAATCGATAAGGATGGGTACTTTGTCGACGCCTTCGTTGGAGGCCGTAAGTACGGCGAGCCGAAAGTCGTCGGACAAGACGAGGTCGACTACATGGATGTTTCGTCCAAACAGATTGTTTCCATTGGAACCGCGCTGATCCCGTTCTTGGAACACGACGACGCCACGCGCGCGCTCATGGGTACGAACATGCAACGCCAGGCCGTGCCGACCATCAAACCGGACGCGCCTATTTGTGGAACCGGATCAGAAAAGCGCTCAGCGCGAGACTCTGGTCACGTGGTTGTCGCAGAACAGTCGGGAGAAATTTCCCGCGTGGAAGGGAACATCGTGGAGATCAAGGACGAGGATGGAAATCAGACGCAATACGAGCTCAAGAAATTCTTGCGCTCCAACAACTCCACTTCCATCAACCAACGCCCAGTCGTGAATCGCGGGCAAAAGGTCGTAAAGGGCGATGTGATCGCTGATTCTTCGGCCGTAGACCAGGGGGAGCTCGCGCTTGGTCAGAACTGTCTTGTGGCCTTCATGGCCTGGGACGGCTACAACTACGAAGATGCGGTCATCCTCTCGGAGCGTCTTGTCCAAGACGACCGGTTCACCTCGGTGCACATTGAGCACTACACGCTTGACGTGCGCGACACGAAGCTCGGACCAGAAGTCGTGACCTCGGATATCCCAAACGTCTCAGAGGATAAACTCGGTAACCTCGATTCCGAAGGCGTGATTCGTGTCGGCGCTGAAGTGAAATCCGGCGACATCCTGGTTGGGAAGATCACACCAAAGGGAGAGACCGAGCTTTCCGCAGAAGAAAAACTCTTACGCGCGATCTTCGGTGAGAAGGCTCGGGACGTGCGTGACTCCTCCCTCTACCTTGAACATGGCGAGCATGGAAAAGTTGTGGCCGTGACCGTGTTCTCCCGAGAGGAGGGCGACAAGCTTTCTCCAGGCGTTATCAAGTCCATTCAGGTGACGATCGCCGACCTTCGCAAGATCCAAGTCGGAGACAAGGTTGCTGGACGCCACGGAAATAAGGGAGTCATTTCAAAAGTCGTGCCTGTAGCAGATATGCCGTTCCTTCCAGACGGAACGCCGGTGGACGTCATTCTCACGCCGTTGGGTATCGTTTCTCGTATGAACCTCGGGCAGATTCTTGAGGTGCACATGGGACTTGCCGCCAACGCGCTTGGCTACAACGTCAACACGCCGGTTCTCAACGGGGTGCCAGAAAAAATGATTTACGACGAGCTTGAGCGCGCGGGCTTCCCCCGCTCCGGCCAAGTCACGCTGTTTGATGGTCGCTCGGGCGACGCGTTCGAGAACCAAGTGACCGTGGGCTACATGTACATCCTCAAACTCTCCCACATGGTCGAGGACAAGATGCACCAGCGCTCGATCGGTCCGTACTCGCTCATCACCCAGCAGCCGTTGGGAGGAAAAGCCCAGTTCGGCGGACAGCGTTTCGGAGAAATGGAAGTGTGGGCGCTGGAAGCCTATGGCGCCGCGCATATGCTGCAGGAAATTCTTACCATCAAATCCGACGACGTGCCTGGCCGCTCAAAGGCGTACGAGTCCATCATCAAGGGCGAGCCGATCCGTAAAGTAAATATTCCGGAATCGTTCAACGTGCTGGTGCGAGAGCTCAAGGGGCTCTGTATGGACGTGGAACTGCTCAAAGACGGGAACAAGGTCGATCTCCCGGGTGAAAAGAAAACAGTCAAGTCATCGAAATAACGAAGTCAAAACGAGAACCGTATGTTCAAACAACAAGAGTCTCTCAAATCCACCGACTTCGACTCGATCCGATTGCGCCTCGCTTCACCTGAGACCATCCGTTCTTGGTCCTTCGGTGAAGTCTCCAAGCCTGAGACCATCAATTACCGAACCCAGAAGCCAGAAAAGCAAGGCCTCTTCGCCGAGGAAATCTTCGGGCCTTCCAAAGATTGGGAATGCTACTGCGGCAAATACAAGAAGATTCGCTATAAGGGCATCGTCTGTGACAAGTGCGGCGTGGAGGTCACCCACTCGGTGGTCCGCCGCGAGCGCATGGGGCACATCGACCTTGCCGCCCCCATCAGCCACATCTGGTTTTTGCGTGGCGTGCCCTCTAAGATCGGAACGATCCTGGACGTCTCGATCCAGAACCTCGAGAAGATCATTTACTTTGCGAGCTTCCTGGTGACAGACGTCAATGAAGTGGCCAAGGAGCAAACGATCGAGCAGGTAAAGCAGGAAAAGAAGAGCAAGGAAAAGATGATCGAAGGGGAGTTCAAGCGCGACATTGGACGCTTGGAGCAGAAGTTTGGGGAGGACACGAAGTCTATCACCAAAGAAACCAAGCGCCTGGAAGAGATCCGTGATACCAAGCTGGCAGAACTGGAAGAGGATTTCACGTCCGTCATGGAAGACCTCAAAGACATGAAGGTCATGTCGATCATCTCGGAGCAGACCTATCATGAGTGGTCCCTCAAGTATGGACACATCTTTGAGGCGAACATCGGCGCGGAGGCGGTGCAGGAGA
>JACQSJ010000060.1 GCA_016205995.1 Candidatus Uhrbacteria bacterium
GTACGTGCGTTTTAATGTTGATGATTTTGAAACGGGTGATGGGGTCGCGGGGAAGTACTGGTACGTCGACAATCCGGAGAACGCGGTGGCGGTGATCGGCCAGCTCTCAGAGGATGCATTTGTCTTGGTGCGTGAGTATCGGCATCTGTGCAAGGCGGTGTCTCTCGGACATATCGGGGCGAGTATTGAACCAGGAGAAACACCCGAAGGTGCGGCCGCGCGGGAGATGGAAGAGGAGGCCGGATATCGCCCTGGGACATTGGTTCGTCTGGGAGGACAGTTCTCGCTTCCTGCCCTCTCGACCGAGTATGTCGAAGTATTCCTTGCGCAAGATCTGCAACCCGTGCCGCCACGTCCAGAAGCCTATGAACAAATCGAACCGGCTATTTTGACCTCAGAAGAAATCGATGAGGCGATTGCGCATGGAGAGGTGATTGATGGGATTACGATCACGGCCTGGTTCCGAGTTAAACAGTTTCTCAATTTATGAAAATTTTATTGACAGGTGGAGCTGGGTTCATGGGCTCCAACATGATTCACTATTTGTTGCGCACGTATCCAGACGTGAAGATCGTAAACTTTGACGATCTCACCTACGCCGGGAACCTCGAGAACCTTGCGGACGTGGCCGATGATCCTCGCTGCACCTTCGTGAAGGGGAACATCGCGGACGCGATGGCAGTCGACCAGGTGGTTGCAGACGTCGACCTCGTCATTAACTATGCGGCCGAGACGCACGTCGACCGGTCGATTTTGGAACCCAAGGCGTTTATCGATACCAATGTCTACGGCGTGTACAATGTCCTGGAGGCTGTGCGCAAACACAAGACGCCTCGGTACATTCAGATTTCGACCGATGAGGTGTTTGGCGCTGTGCTGGAAGGGGAGAGTGACGAAGGGTCAAAGTTCGAGCCTCGATCGCCGTATTCAGCGTCCAAGGCGGCGGGCGACCATCTCTGCCAGGCCTATGCGATTACCTATGGTGTGCCGGTCATTGTCACGCACTCGTGCAATTTTTATGGGCCGTACCAATTTCCTGAGAAACTCATTCCGCTGTTCACACTTAACCTCCTCGAAGGCAAGACCGTTCCGGTGTATGGCGATGGCATGCAGGTGCGCGAGTGGATTTTCACAGAGGATCATTGTCGAGCCATTGATCTTATCGCTCGTAAGGGGAATCTCGGTGAGGTTTATAATATTGGAACCGGTTTCCGCGTGCCCAACCTTGACGTGACCAAGAAGCTGCTCCAGTTGACTGGACGAGGGACGGACGCGATCGAGTATGTAAAAGATCGTCCTGGCCACGACCGCCGCTACGCGATCAACTCCAACAAGCTACGAGCCGAGCTCGGCTGGGAACCACAAGTGAGTTTTGAGGAAGGCCTCGCGCAGACGGTGGAGTGGTACAAGCGCAACCGAGAGTGGGTGGACCGATGTCGCACCGGCGCCTACAAAGAGTATTACGATAAACAATACGGGAAACGGTAATATGAAAATTCTCATCTTTGGAAAAGGCTACATGGGGGAGCGGTGTGCAAAGGAGTGGGGAGAGGAGGCGGTGCTTTCGGATGTGATGGTTGAAACGGTCGGAGATGCGTTGGATGAAATCAATCGTGTGCGGCCTGACGCGGTCCTGAATGCCGCCGGGATACGCGGCAGGCCCAACGTCGACTGGTGTGAGGACCATCAGCTCGAGACGATCCGCGGGAACACGACCATGCCGCTCTTGCTCGCAGATGCGTGTGCGCAGGCAGGTGTCTACATGCTCCACATGGGGTCGGGGTGTATCTTCTACGGCGACTCACCTCATTCAGATAAGGCGTGGCGTGAAGATGACTTTGGAAATCCTAAGCCCGTGTACTCACGCAGTAAGTGGGCGGCAGACCTTGCACTCTCGACGCTTCCAAACGTCGGCATCGCGCGCATCCGCATGCCGATTGATTGGATGCCGGCTCCGGGGAACCTTATCGATAAACTCTCCAGCTTTGCCAAAGTGATCGACGTAGAAAACTCCGTGACGATTCTCGATGACATGATCGACGTGTTCTATCAGTTGCTCGCCAAGCGCGCGGCGGGAGTTTTCCATGTGACCAACCCAGGAACCATGCGCCACCGCGATTTGCTTGCGCTCTACAAGGAACTCGTCGACCCCGCGCATACCTGCGAGTGGATCTCAAATGACGAGCTTGTGAGCCAGGGACTCGCGGCAAAAGGACGCTCAAACAATTTCCTCGCCTCAGAAAATCTTGCCAAGGTCGGCATCACTATGCGGCCGATTGAGGAGGCGTTACGAGACACGATGGAAAAGTACGCCTGGATGAAACGGGAAGGAGGATGCGGGATGGATTGTCAGTGTAGCTGCTAAGTCAAAACCGAGCTCCGGCTCGGTTTTGACTTTTCTAAGGAAATAAGCGTAAACTCGAGCCACTATGAAGGCACTTATTGCTGCTGGCGGTCATGCCACTCGCCTGCGCCCCATCACGTGGACGCGCAACAAACACCTCATCCCGCTCGCCAACCGGCCGATGCTCGCACACGTGATCGATAAGGTGATCGACGCAGGGATTACGGAAATTTTTGTGAACGTGAATCCGGGCGAGGTGGATTCCATGCGCGCGGCGCTGGGAGATGGATCGGACAGAGGCGTGCACATTACGTATATCGAACAAAAGGGTGGGGCCAAGGGAATTGCTCACGCGGTGGCAAATGCCGAGGAATACTTGAAAGGAGATTCATTTATCTATTTCTTGGGAGACAACATTTTGTTGGGAGGCATCCGTCACATGCGAGAACGATTTGAGCGGGAGCATCTCGATTGTTTGATCGCCTTATCTCGGGTCAAAGATCCGCAGCGTTTCGGTGTCCCGGA
>JACQSJ010000059.1 GCA_016205995.1 Candidatus Uhrbacteria bacterium
ACCGAGAGACTTCTCGGTCGATCCCCACTTTTCTCCACCTGCAACCATTTTATTCCACCACGTGACACCGGTCAACATAGTCCAACCACTTTTTCCCATCAAAAAACAGCGTAAACGCCATATTTTTGAGACATATATCTTACACTGTGGATAAACCCATCATTCCTTGACCCGCTATCGCGCGCCCGATAGGATGCGTGGGCGAGTTCACACAATCGGGAGGGTCCATGAAACACATCCTCGCCGTCTGCGCGACGCCCAATGGTCTGCGTCAGACGCTCTCTCTCGTCGAGAGGCACGCAACGGTCATCACCGTTCGAACCCCTGAAGAGATCGAGCAGGTCTGTTCGCTGGAACGTCTGGACGTCTATGACATGATCGTCATGAGCTCAATCGCATGGCGTATCCCCCGCACGTCGCCCGGGCTCGTACGTCACTTCCGCGAACGGTTCAACGGACCGATCGTCGCCATCGGCAACGTTGCGGAATGGCGAAGCCTCATGCGCAAGGCCGGCTGCCATCACCTGCTCCCGTCAAATCAAGAAACAGCCAAACTCGTCCACGAAATCCTCTTCCCACGCCAGGTCTCCTAACGGAGTCCTTTTTCTTTCAAGCAAAAATCCGCCGAGCGTGGCGGACTGGGGGTGGTTCAGGCTCCGATGCGTTCGTAGATCAGCACGCGAGCGATGTCGGCGAGGTACATCGCATCGTCGTCGGCGCAGTGGGCCGTCTCGCGGGTATCGGGAACCCCGAGATCTCGTAACTTCGCGCCCATGTTCCTGGCGAAGCCTTTGTGGAGCGCATCCAGGTCCATCCCGTGGTGCCCGTACGGGCTAGCGATGCTCCCATGCATGAACAGGAGCTGGATGAACGCGGGATCGAAGAGGACCGTGTCGAACACGCCGACGACCTTCTTGCCCTCGCGGACACGCTCGAGCCAGGACAGGAACCGTTCCACGGCTTCCGATATCCACAGGCCATCGCGCTCAAGCGCATCGAAGACCAGACGTGGATCGAAGGAGGTCGAGGAGGGGTCGTAGCGCGGGTCACCCTTGTACAGACGCAGGCAGTGGAGACCAACGCATCCCACGCGGATGGCTTCGAGCTCAATCTCCCGTGAGATCGGCTTGAGTTCCACGTAGAACGTCAGCCCCCGCTCACGTCGCTCTGCAGGCGTGAGTGCCTCCCGCGTGACCACGCAGGCGCCCCAGGAGAGCACCGCATGTCCTCCCACTCGGTGCCCCGCGGTCTCGATGTCGTTGACAATGTACAGTCGCTCGTCCATCACTCTCTCCCTTCGTTGGTAGATGGCCCATTACCCTACCTCAACAGGCTCTTTGCGCGCAATATCCGATGATACTTCACCGCAAATCGGTGTGCCTCGTCGCGGGCTTTTTGGAACAGCTCCTTGCCACGCACGACGACTCGAGCAAGCTCCTCATTGGATCGGTCAAACACAAGTCGATCCTGCTTCCGATCAAATCCCTTCGCCAGTCCCACAATCGGCACCTTCACACCCAGTTCGTCGAGAATCTCCTGAACGCGATTTACTTGTGGCAATCCCCCGTCGATCACCATGATTTCCGGAAGTGGCCAAGACTTTGGTGAAGACATTGACCGATGAAGTCTCCGACGAATCATCTCCTCCATCATCGCTACATCGTTTGGTCCGACGACGGTTTTGATTCTGAATTTCCGATACTTCTCCTTTGCCGGCTTCCCTTCCTCGAACACCACCATGGATCCTGTCGCGGACGTTCCCGAGATATTGCTAATGTCATACGCCTCAACGCGTCCTTCGAGATTGATCCCTCCGACAGACTCACGCGAGAACGGAAGCTCATGATCCTCGCGAGAAAGCAGGGCGATGTCCTGGATGTGCTGGAGCGCTCCCAATCGTCGACGATATAAAGTCGCGTCTTCGAACCGTAACTCCTTGGCCGCGAGTTTCATCCCGCGCTCAAGCTCACGCTCAAGCTGCAGCTTCTTTCCCTCAAAGAACAAGATCAGCTGACGGATAAAGCGGCGATACTTTGTCCGCGAGATGGTTCCTCGACACACACCTGGGCACTTCCCAATCTGCGAATTGAAACACCCGCGCATGCGCCCGATCACTTCAGGCGGCTCACACGTCGACCAAGGAATGATCCGACGGATAAGTTCAAGGGCGATCTTGAGGGAGTGGCCGCTCGTGTACGGACCGAACACGCGAAGAAACTTTCTCTTGGCTATCCCGGTGAGCTCTTTTTGAAACGGATTCACTCCCATCTGCCGCAACTCATGCCCCCGAATCAAGAGTGGCTTTGGGAACGGTTCGTTGGTGACGACAAGAAACATGAACGTCTTATCGTCACGAGCCAGGATGTTGTACTTGGGTCGCAACGCCTTGATCTTGTTGGCTTCCAGAACCAGTGCCTCGATCACCGTTGGGGTCTCGATATAGTCGATTCGGACAATCTGCGCGACCATCTCTTCAATGCGCCGCTCATGGGCTTTCGACCAATACGATCCAACCCGCCGCTTCAAGGACGTCGCCTTCCCTACGTACAGAAGCTGTTCAGTTTTGTCGAAATACAAGTACACCCCGGGGGCATCTGGAAGTTCTCGGTTCTTGACCTTGATCGACGACGGGATCATAGATAAGCTGTAGCCATAACACATTAAGTATAACTTATGAAATACCTTCTTTCGCTTTTGGCCATGGTGGCCTTGGCCGGTGCCGGATGCGCACAGGTCTCAACGACCACTGACGTCGAGGCGGACGTACAGGCAGAAGTTTCAAACACGGAGCCTGCAACAGAGGCTGAAGAAGAACCCGTCCCCGTTGAGGTAGAAGTCACGGCGGAGGGTGAGGCGGTGGTCACCCAAGAGACCAACACGACCGTCGATGAAAACGGTGTGCCTGTGACAGAGGTGATCCTTGGCGAGGCAGCGGACGTGGAGGTCGACCTAGAAGTGGAGTCGTTTTCTTTCACCCCGAGCAAGATTACCGCCAAAGCAGGCGACGTCGTGATGGTGAGGTTCAGCGGCGTCCAAGGCGTACACACGTTCACGCTGGAAGAAGCAGATGTGGAGGTTGCCGCCACGACGGGAGAGTCTGTAATCTTTACGGCTCCCAGCCAGCCAGGCCAATATCCATTCTACTGCTCGATCGGCTCACACCGATCGATGGGGATGCAAGGGACCCTGATTGTCGAGTAACAAAAGAGCGGGCCACGGCCCGTTCTTTCATTTAGTCATCATGCTCGCGAGGAGGGCGTCGTAGACTTCAGGTGAGAGGTTTGGATTGGCTGCCACGACGAAGTAACGCGTGTATCCGTCTTCTCCTCGGAAGTCCGTGACCACGTGCCGCTCACTTCTCCATGAGGGCTGATCAACAAAATCGGCGACGCCAGGCTTCTTCTCAATGTCGTACCGACGGGCCGTGTAGCCACCGACTCCCACGACCAGATCCTCTGTAGAATAAATCGTCACGGTCGAAAGCGTAAGAAACGAGCTCGCATCGAAGTAACGAATAAGCACCTGCGAGCGTTCACGAGCCGTTCCTGTCCCGGCGAGCGCGTACAGGTTAAGCGACTGGATCGAGGGGATGAATTCCACATCCCAACCTGCTGGAACAGTGAACTCAAGGGGGAACACATCACGACCGTCATAGGTCAGGTTGGTAGAAGCATGACTGATTTTGTCCGACCGGACATTATCGTATGGGTTTAACCAGTCCTCGACAGACTCCTCGCTGGCCTCATAGCCCTTGAGCCGCACCTCTTCTCCCTCATACATGGCAAAGTGCAAATGCTCACGTTCGCCGTCTGTTTCCTCACCTTTTTCTCCAAGCACCGCGACCGGATCTCCCTGCGCCAGTGAGTCACCGACCGCGCGCATGGACGACGGATCGAGATGCCCATAGATATACGATTGTGTCCGGTCGGACATAATTGATCGTACGACCATCACCCCTCCATACCCGGAAACCCAACCGCTGTATGTCACCTCACCGTCCTCGACCGCATAGACCGGCGTATCGGCCGGCGCTTCAAAGTCGATGGCGACATGGTACCCGCTAAAACGATCCCCGAAGTACTCACCAAACCCTTTGTAGAGAATTTCGCCGTCGATAGGAAGCGTCTGCTCAACGGCAACCTCCCCCAGCCCCTCCTTGGGAAGGAGGGGGGTCGAAGTCGTTTCGGTCCTTCCCCTTTCCAAGGGGGAGTTAGAGGGGGTTGCCGATGTAAAACACCCGACGCCTACGAGCAATAAACTTGCCAACAAATACTTCATAGAAAGATTGCTTCGGCCTTCGGCCTCGCAAT
>JACQSJ010000068.1 GCA_016205995.1 Candidatus Uhrbacteria bacterium
GGCTAGGGGTGGTTATTCGTCCATCTTAAAAAGGGAGACGGCCACTAAGATTGTTCACATGCCCATCCAAGCCCTCTCTGTTGCCGAGTACCTAAAACTCGTCAACGACACATTACGGTTTATTCCATCCGACCAAGTGGTGGTAGAGGGGGAGGTTTCGGATTACCGCGTGGCCCAGGGGAAGTGGGTCAGTTTTGATTTAAAAGATGAGACGGCACAGGCCGTGCTTAAATGTTTCATGACCACGTGGCAACTTAAGGTCGCCATCGAGGACGGAATGCGGGTGCAGGTGAAGGGGCATCCAAACGTGTACGAGCGATTCGGGACGTTCAAGCTCAATGTGGAGGCGCTTGAGCCGGTTGGGGAAGGGGCATTGCGGCGAGCGTATGAATTATTGAAACGAAAGCTGGAGACCGAGGGTTTGTTTGATGTAAGTCGAAAGCGAGAGTTGCCACGCTTTCCGCAACGGATTGGCCTTATCACCTCGCGCGATGCGGCCGCGTACGGCGACTTTTTGCGAATTCTGAATAACCGTTGGGGTGGCGTGAAGATTCTTCACGCGCATGTGCATGTGCAGGGGAGAGAGGCAGTTGGGGAGATCGTGGGCGCGTTTGAGTATTTCAACAGACTTGATGATCGACCTGACGTCCTGGTGCTTACGCGGGGTGGTGGGGGACTTGAGGATCTGCACGCGTTTAACGATGAGCAAGTCGCTCGTGCGATTTATGCCTCAAAGATTCCTGTCGTGGTGGCGGTGGGGCATGAGCGAGATGAATCGCTCGCAGACTTTGTCGCTGATGTGCGAGCATCCACCCCTTCAAACGCAGCCGAGCGCATCGTGCCATCTCGAAGCGACATTTCCTACGAGCTTGAAACCTTGACCGGTCACATGGAGTCGCGGCTCAGCCACACGATCCAGGACCGGGCGTTTGTGCTTGAGCGTGCGACGAATCTCATTGGCTTTATTCTAGAGCGCCAAAAGGAACGCTTGTCGCGGGCCAAGGAAGGGCTTCTGCTTCTGGTGAACAGCTGGCTGCCTCGCCTGCGCGAGGGACTCGAATTCTCAACTCGAGTGCTGCGGCAAGTCGATCCCAAGCGCGTGCTTGCGCGCGGATATAGCCTTGTGACGGTTGGTGGCCATGTGATACGCGATGCGTCGACCCTTGAAGTGGGAGGCGAGATCACGGTACAATTCGCCGCGGGTTGCGCCGATGCGCGAGTATCTCGCGTCAACAACAAAGGCCAGCAGAAACTCGTATGACCGCAAAGAAAAAGACCACCAATTTCACTGAGAGTTTCCAGGAGCTTGAAGAGATCACCCGTTGGTTTGATTCGCAGGAGCAACTTGACCTCGACGCTGGTCTCAAGAAATTTGAACGTGGTCTCGAGCTTGCCTCTGAGCTCAAGAAGAAGCTCGCGGAGGTGGAGAACAAAGTCGAAGAGATTAAAGAAAAATTTTCAGAATAGTTTATGGCATATATTTTGTTCCGCTGGGTCATCAACGCTGTGGCGCTACTCGTCGTGGCGAACGTCGTTCCAGGCTTTGGGGTCGATACGTTCTACTCTGCGCTCATTGCGGCCCTCGTCTTGGGACTTGTGAATGCGCTCATTCGTCCGCTTCTCTTTATTCTGACCCTCCCAGTCACGATCCTGACGCTCGGTCTCTTCACGTTCGTCATCAACGCGCTCATGATTCTTCTGGTCTCCACCATCGTGAAAGGCTTTACCGTTGAGGGATTCATTCCTGCCCTCTTAGCCGCTCTCCTGCTCTGGGTCATCTCACTGGGAACGAACTGGCTTATTAAACAATCGAAAGAATCATAGACGCCTTCGTGGCGTCTTTCCGTATGGATCACTCCAACTCGCTTAAGCCCACCACGCTTATCATCTCGGTCGGCGGTTCGCTCGTGGTGCCAAATGGCGGAATTGATTACCAGTTTCTTAAGGACTTCAAAACGCTCATCGTCAAGCATATTAAGAAGGGGTGGCGCTTCGTGATCGTGGTGGGTGGGGGAGGAACGGCTAGGCAGTATCAGGAGGCGGCGCGTAAAGTGGGAAAGCTCACACGCGATGACCTTGACTGGCTGGGCATTCACTCGACCCGTCTCAATGGGCATCTCATGCGTACGGTCTTCCGTGATGTGGCGCATCCGATCATGCTTAAGGATCCAACCGGGCCCCTGCATCGTTGGACAAAGCCTGTACTCGTCGCCGCGGGATGGAAGCCAGGGTGGTCGACAGACTACGTGGCCACGCGTCTGGCCAAGCGTCTCAAGAGTCCGGTGGTCGTGAACCTCTCCAACATCGATTACGTCTACAACAAAGACCCTCGTAAGCACGCCGATGCCGAGGCCATCTGTGACATCACCTGGAAGGAGTTTCGCAAGATGGTGGGGAATGAGTGGGATCCTGGCATGAATGCCCCATTTGATCCGGTGGCTTCGCGCCTGGCGCATCACAGCGGCATTCGGGTGGCGATCCTTAATGGAAAGAACCTCAAGAATCTCGATGGTCTGCTTAAGGGGGAACGATTCACGGGAACGGTTATCAAAAGTTAGGAGCGCCTCGGCGCTCTTTTCTGTTCCGCGCGTTGTGCTAGAGTGACTTCTCCCTACGTTGAGAGAGGAGATCCCCATGGAACATGTGGTCGTATCCTCTCCCCGAAGTGGAGAGGATTATTCGGAAGACGCCTACGTCGTCGTAGACTCGCACGGGACGTTTCTGTGCGCCGTTATCGATACGCATCACGGGGGAACATTCACGCACCAGCAGTCCAGCGCGGTTGCGCAAGCGACAGCCCAGGCATTTCGGCAAGGAGCCGAAGTCCTTGGAGATCGGCTGGTTCGCGGCCTGGCCGCGGCTGATCAGTTTCTTCTGCGACATCATCCCGACTTCGGTGCCGTCGCAACGGCCGTGGAAGTCCGAGGTTCGCGGATGCTCGTGGCGCAGCTGGGCGATTCCAGGCTCTGCCGCAGCGTCTGGAACGCGAGCGGCTATGCAAAACTCACCCCCGTGCACACGGCAGAGAATCCCGACGAGCTTCGACGCATGGAGACGGCGCTGCATTCGGGACGGTTCCACGTGCGCGTCCACGTGCGTGACGGCCAGGTCACGCATCGGCTCTATCATCGCCGGTGGCCGTGGGGATGGAGTCGCCATGGTCTCATGGTGACCCGCTCCTTGGGGGACGCTCCCTACCGCTCCGCGCTCACGGCCGAGCCGGAGATCCTGACTTTCGACCTATCAGCGTTTCCTCCCAGGACGCTCTTCACCATCTGCTCGGACGGGGCCATGGATGCCGTTGCGCGGATGTACGGTCGGATCCGCTCCCGCGTCCCGACGGTGGAGATGGGGGAAGTGCAGGCACTCCTCGAACAAGGTCTCCTCTTTGAGCACGACGACGACGCCACCGCGATCTGCTTCCGATGGGAGGACTCGGAACGTCCCGGTGCTGCGTAGAGCCGAAAGGTATCCAGGTCTTGCGGCCAACCTTGACCGTTCGTGACTCGGTTGGTAGCGTGGCCTGGTTGGAGGTGCCATGTCCGATCAAAGACAATCGTTCTTGGTTCCGGTGCTGAGCCGCCCTGCGCAGCTTCCCTTCGTCGTCGAGCCGGCAGACAAGAGCCAGCCGTCGTTGACGGCCCGTTGCGGGCACACCGTCTGGCGGGTGGAGCATCTGATGCTTCACGGCAAGGTCCTGTTCACGAGCAAGCCCAACTTCGAGCAGCACGACGGACTGCTCGCCTGGTTGCGCCGTACCTCGGTTCCCGGGCAGTGTACGGCGTGTCGCTTCGTCGCGGAGTTCCAGGGAGCGATCGAGTGCGCGTACTGCCACGAGGTCATCTTCCCTGGCGACCCGGTAAGCACGTACTCTCCCATGGCCGACGAGTTGCCCGAAGGGTTCGAAGCGCGCGCCACGCGCACGTGCAACGGCTTCGTCGGCTGCATGGGCTGGGAGTGCTGCCCCACGGGAGGTTTCTTCTCTGGCGAGTGGACCGCGGAGGGAATCCGCACTGGCTTCGCAACCGGAACGGCCGCCGGGGATGCGTTCAAGGGAGGAGGGATAGTCTCCGCAACAATCGTACGTCCCTGACGGAACGATGGTACGTACAGTCGCTTCAATCAGCTGCTTACCCGCCATAGCCCACAGGGCGACGGCGGGTTTTCTTTTGCGGTCGGTTGACAGAAAACCAGCTGTTTAGTATTCTTTTCATCGAACTGAAGATTTACCGTAGACAACGGGTTGCCGTCATGGCATAAGTCCCGTCGAGGTGAACAACGAAAGAGCCTCACTTTTTCGACCTTGTTCTACGGCGTAAGTCCGTAGTTCATTTATTTAAAGGTCGAACCTTTACTCTATTCTCTCTTATGCCAAAAACACGTGCACAAAAAGGAGAGATCGTTGACGAGCTTGCCC
>JACQSJ010000061.1 GCA_016205995.1 Candidatus Uhrbacteria bacterium
TTCCCAAACACGGCGTCGCGGATCTTCGTGTCGTTGTTCTTCACGAGCTGGCCAATGTATTGATGGGCGATGATGAGGTTCAGCCGATACTTGCGCGCCTCCGAGAGGATCGTCGCGATTGAGTCCGTAATGAAGTTTTGGAACTCGTCAATGTAGAGATAGAAGTCGTGGCGCTGGTCTTCTGGCAGGTCCGCGCGCGTGAGCGCCGCCATCTGGAGCTTGGAGACGATGACGAGTCCCAAGAGCTCGGCGTTCACGTCCCCTGTCTTTCCTTTGGAGAGGTTCACGAGCAGGATCTTCTTGTTGTCCATGATGTCACGAAAATTGAAACTCGATTTGCTCTGTCCGATGATATTGCGCATCATCTCGTTCTCCACGAATCGGCCGACCTTGGACACGAGGTAGCCCATCATCTCGGACTTATGGTAATCGCTGGTGTTGTCGATCTCGTCCTCCCAAAACGAACGCACGACCGGATCCTTAAGCTTTGCGCGCCAGGCGTCCTGAAACTTCTTGTCCGTCACCATGCGCGGAACCTCCGCGATGGTTCCGGGATTCTCAGGATCGGCCATGAGCGTAAGCATGAAGTTACGCATCTGGTGCTCGAACATCGGGCCGATCATCTCGGGCGGGAAGAGCTTGTAGAAAATCGAGATCATCTCCTGCACGGCAAAATCCTTCATGGCATCGTTGGGTGCCTCGAGCATATTGAGGCCCATGGGGCGCTCCATGTCTGACGGGTTGAAGACGATCACGTCGTCGATGCGTTCCTTGGGGATATTCGCCAAGATGAGTTCAATGAGATCCCCGTGCGGCTCCACCACGGCCACCCCATGACCCGCCTTAATATCTTGGATAGCAAGCGCAGCGATGAGCTGGGATTTACCCGAACCGGATTTTCCCACGACGTACATATGGCGCGTACGGTCGACGGACTTCATCCAGATGGGCGTGCGAATCCCACGAAACATGTTGTAGCCAAGCTCAATGTCCCCCTCCTCTGGTCCAGGAATCCCTGATGGCGCTGGCCCCTTGCGTGCCCCTAGCCATTTGATATTCGGCGTCTCGGTCCAGGGGAGCGGAAGATGCCACAGGCTCGCCATCTCCTCCGCATTGAGGACGATCGTATTACGCTCGTCAAAGCCGCGGTAAATGAAATCACGGATCACCTTCTTTTTGCCGCGTGGAACGACCTTCACGAATGAGTTGCCATACTCGTAGATGTTGAACTGGGCAAATGCGTTAAGCATGTTCTGTAATAGCGTCTGAGCATTGGTGGCGGACCGTGAGGCAGCCACCAAACGGATACACACGTCCATGCCGGCCTTGCTTGCTTTTGTCTCGAGCCCCTTCACAATCTGCTCCTCCAAGGGAGACAATCGATAGTCTTTCTCTGGCTCCTTGGGCGTATCTCCCGCAAACCCCGTCAACTCGGCAATGCTCGTCTTGCTTTTCTTCTTCCCCTTGATCGCCTCGTCGAGCTTCATTCCTTGCTGCATGTTGCTGGCGATCTTGATGCCCTTATTGCGCCACTTGCCATACGACGACCGCACCAAAAACTGAAACGCCGCGCCGTCCCCTTCCGGAATTTTTGAGAGGACATTCGTGATGGCGTTGAGGGGATCTTTCTCTAACTCGGTGTACGTCTTGATGGGGAACGCATTCTGACGTCGGAACACGAGGTAGCTCCCCAGGATGACACCGTCGGGCTGGAAGATGTTGTAGTCTTCGACTTCCTCGGTGTAGGCATCCGGATACGCCGCGGAGAGCTGCTGCTCGAGAAACTCGCGCATCCCAACGGGGACACTCACATAAAACTTGATCAGCTTTTTCTCCACGACGATCTCAAAGGACATCTCGTCGTGGCGCCCAAGGAGCCACGCGCGAAGCCCACGCTGCGCCGTCAATCCGCCGATGGAAGAAAAAAACGTCTCCGCGGCAGCGATGGCTTCTTTCACCTGATCTTTCGTGCCCCCCCGCTCGCTGTCTTCTTCCCGACGAAACTTTGGGAGCGTAACCAGGAGCGTGACCCGACGAAACGTCGCTTGGCTGGCCAAGGTCATCCGTCGCAGAAAAAACCGCGCCACGAACAAAGACCCGATGAGGACGAGGAGCCCGAAGACAACCCAGAGGATGATACCGGAAATAAAAAGATCCCCCTGGGCCACGGCACGGACCGGTTGCGGGTCTTGGGCAAGTCCAAATTGAAGCAGGGACATCACAGGGGTTGACTTCGCTTTTTTTCCTCGTCGCTCACGAGGAGAATTTTATCCGTCTTGATTTTTGCCTCTTGCTCCAGGAAAAATCGGTTCACGCCTGGAATAATCTTGAGCCAGCCGCGGATGAGCTGAAAAATCTTCTTGGCGTTGACCTTGGCTGAGGCGACGATCTCTCGAATCTTCGAACGCGTCTCCTCCCCTTTCTGGCGGAACTCGGCTTGCTTGTTTGGGGGCATCGACACGTACAGTTCCTTAAGGTCTTCTTCAAGGATGTCCTCGATTTCCTCCTCGAGCCGATCAACCTGTTTGGGCGCAACTGCTGCTGCTTTGCGCGTTGTCACAAGCTTATCGGACACAGGAGCATCTCCCACCGGAGCCGACTCTGGCGTGGATGGCTCTCCTTCTGCCGGTTGTTCCAAGACAGGCTCCTGCGCAACCTCAACCTCTGCGGCTTGTTCAGGACCCCGGGGTACCTCTGTTATTTCAGGAGCTTGAACCCCAGCCTCTTGCTTGAGGATATCTTTTGCCATATCGCAAATATTCTACCACAAAAGAAAGAGGACGCGGCCTGCGCACGTCCTCTTATAGCTGTTTGATTTGTGGGCCTTGGTCGGTATCCTCGACCGAGTACCCGAGCTCCGAGATCCTGGCCCGCAGCTCATCTGAATGCGACCAATCTTTCTGTTTTCGCGCTTCTTCTCTGGCATCGACAAGTTGTTGGATCTCCTGAGGGACGTCCAGGGCATGACCGAGGGTCTCCTCGAATCGCAGGCCAAGCACGCGATCCATCCACAGGAGCGTCTTGGCTTTCACCTCTGTCGGGAGGTCAACATCGATCAGTTTCCACACGACGGCCAGCGCCTGCGGAGTTCCGAGGTCATCGTTAAGCGCCGCGAGGAACTCATTCTCCAGATCAGCGCATCCGATCGTCCCAGGCGTCTTCCACGAGCGGATCGTCTCACGCAATTTGCGCAACGCGTTTTGCGCCGCGTGGAGCGCCTCGAACGTAAAGTTGAGCTTGGATCGGTAGTGGCCACCCAGGACGAAGTAGCGATACGCGAGCGGGTCATACCCCTTCGCCACGAGCTCGTCGACGGTGTAGATGTTGCCCAGCGACTTCGCCATGCGGCCGTTGTCGACAGTGAGGAACTCGTTATGCATCCAGATATTTGCCTCGAGCACGCCTTCGGCTCCCATGGTCTGGGCGATCTCGTTCTCGTGATGCACGGCGATGTGGTCGACGCCGCCGGTGTGGATATCAAACGGGACGTCGAGGTACTTGAGCGACATCGCCGAACACTCGATATGCCAGCCCGGGAATCCTTTCCCCCAAGGAGACTCCCATTCCATGTCTCGATCACTACCGGGCGCTGAGAATTTCCAGAGGGCAAAGTCCGTCACGTTTCTCTTCTCGCCCATGTCAACTCGAGCGCCTGCGAGCTTCTCCTGCGACTTCTGACCGGAAAGTCGCCCATAGTCGGTAAGCTTGGAGGTATCAAAGTACACGCCGTCGCCAGTCTGGTACGTGAACCCATTTTTCTCGAGCGCCTCGATCATCTCAATCTGCTCGGCAATGTGGTCCGTGGCCTTTGGGTAAATATTGGCCGGCTTGATGTTCAACGCCTCAAGGTCCTTCTTGAATGCCCCTGTGTAAAACTCCGCGATCTCATAGGCACTCTTCCCCTCCCGCTTCATCGCCACGATCATCTTGTCCTCGCCCTCGTCCGTGTCACCTGTCAGGTGGCCGACATCAGTGATGTTCATCACTTGCTTGACCTCGTAGCCGTTGAGCTCAAGCGTGCGACGCAACACATCGGCAAACAAAAAGCTGCGCATGTTCCCGATGTGTGCAAACCAATAGACGGTCGGACCGCAGCTATACATCCCGATTTTCCCCTCGTGAATGGGCTTGAGCTCCTCCTTGTGTCGAGTCAACGTATTATAGAGGTGGATCATATCGCCCTGGAGTATAGCATACGGCTAATCGTCTCTGTCTCCCCCGCCAAACAGGGCCATCGCGATAACAGGGAGCGTCACCCAGACAGCACGAGCGATGTTGCTCATAAAAACCATCTGCGTGAACGGCGAAAGAACATTGGCGAGGTCGGTGGGAAAAAATGAGAGTGTGACGCTGATGAGGAGTCCGACGTGCAGGAACGAGTAGATCATCACCTGCCAGAATTTCCCCTGCCCAGGCCCGCCATGGCCAAACGCTTTCATGAGGGCCGAATGGGAGAGAAAGAAGAAAAGCAGGATGAACACGCCCAGGAACACCGAGACGCGCAAGGCAAAGGTGTCGTTGAGGGAAACTTCTGCCGTGCTCACACCTGTGAGGAACGGCATGTAGTTGACGATCGCCAGCGCCATGTAGATCGAGACGAGGATGACAATGATGCGATCGCGCCCAAGGGAAATGCCGTAGATGAGGGAGGCCACGACAAAAAAGAGGATGATAAAAAGATCCCATGTGGGTTCGAGCCAGTTCACGTTGTTGACCGCGTTCACGACGGTGTCCGGGTCAAAGATGGCGGTCTGAAACATATCCTCCTAGATTGGTTCCAGTATATCACGTCAAGAACGGGCGATGAACTCGGATGACGATTTGTACGTTCCTTGTGGATCCTTCGAGGTCCCACGAGCGAGAACATTGTCGAGCAGATGTATCTCGTCAGTCCTAAGTGCTGCCAGGGCGATGTGAACCGAACCACCGAAGTCGATCGACTTTTTGTCGAGGGCAGCGAGCGCAACAGCCGTGGCACGATGATGGCCTTCCATGCAGACAATGCGATCGTTTCCTTCGAGTCGTAGGCCGATAAACATTGTCAAAGGCGGAAAGTCTTTCACCATGGAAGTGACTTTCTCATGAGCGCGGAAAAAATCTTCTTGCTCCGGAATGCGAACGAGGTCGGCAAATGTATGTTTGTTAGGCGCAGGTAATCTCGACTGCCAGCCCGTAAACGGACCGACGAGCATCGCGGGAATCTCGTGCATGGGATCGGTAAGCTCGTAGAGCGACCACTCCCGGTCGGTGGCCTTAATCTGCTCCGCCGTAAACCGCCGCCACGATTCCCAGCTATCCCAACCCTTCAAGACCGTCGCGCAGTGAATCCAGCCAGGATCATTCCCCTCGCGCTGTTTCCAATCTTGAAAGACTTCCTCCCAGGTTGTTAGCCGGATTAATTTGAGCATAGACAAACCAATTATACCTCAAACCAAAAACAGCCCATCTTTGGACTGCTTTTTCGACAATCTCATTCCGCCATGGCGAAGGCGGGTTCGGAGCCGGAGATGTAATTTGGCATTTCGGCCTCGACGAAACCAAGCATCTTTACGGACTTGGCTACATGATCAAGCGATTGGCTTTTGCGTGTTTCGAGTTCGAGATTCTGGTTCATGAGGCTAAGTTGATCCAACTGCATCTCGAGCTCACGAATCTGGTACCCCTGGGAGATCGAGGCATTCACCTGGATGATGTAGGACACGACCAAGAGGCCGACGATAGCGAGGGAGGCGATATTCAATGCAACAACATGATTGGCAATCCATGCGCCAATACTGACGCGGCGCGTCACAACATGGGTTGGCGAAAAGACAGCAGTTTGTGCAGCAACTGGGGACATAGATGACGGTGGGGTCGTCTCATTTGTGGACGTCCCCCTTTTTAGGGGGGACCACAGGGGGTTACGAGCTCATCGACTACGGATGAGTAACCACCCCTAGCCCCTCCTTAAAAAGGAGGGGGACCGGATAGTTTAGATTTTTTCCGCCACACGGAGCTTGGCGCTGCGTGCCCGAGGATTCTCGAGCCGCTCTTCACGCGTGGCAGTGATGGGACGCTTCGTCACCACCTTGAGGGCCGGGGTGCTTTTAAAAAACTGTTTGATGATCCGGTCCTCAAGGGAGTGGAAGCTGATGATCGCCAGGCGACCACCCGGTTTTAACAAATTCACACACTCTGGAAGCGCACGCTCTAATTCACCGAATTCATCGTTCACGGCGATTCTCAAGGCCTGGAATACTTTCGTCGCAGGGTGCACCTTGCCGTGCCGTCGCGTTGTTGACGCGATGAGCGCAGCAAGCGCAAGGGTGCGAGTGAGAGGATCCTCGACTCGAGAACGAACGATCGAACGAGCGATGGCACGTGCATTCACTTCTTCGCCGTATTGTCGAAAAATCCGTGCCAGCTCTTCTTCAGACCAGGTATCGACCACCTCACCGGCGGTGAGGGGTTGTGACTGGTCATAGCGCATGTCTAGCGGTCCGTCATTCTGGAAAGAAAATCCACGATCTGGGTCGTCCACATGGACAGAAGAAAACCCCAGATCCAGAA
>JACQSJ010000064.1 GCA_016205995.1 Candidatus Uhrbacteria bacterium
AACCCACGACCTCTTGCACCCCATGCAAGCGCGCTACCCCTGCGCTATGGCCCGATAACGGGAAAATCATACGCGAATCTGGTATAATCGTCCATATGTTTTGGCAGATTGTGTTTGTCGTCGGGTTTGTCTTGCTTGCCTCTGCAGCCTACGCTGGGTGGCAGGGCGCGCCGTGGGTGCCGACGTGGAAGCGGGATATGAAGCGGGTCGGGGAGCTGTTAGGGCTCCAGCCTGGCGAGCGGTTTGTGGAGCTTGGGTGCGGAAATGCACGCGTGTGTCGGCATCTGAAACAAGAACAACCCGAGGCAGACGTGACAGGGGTTGAGCTATCGATCTTGCAGTACGGGATCGGCTGGTTGCAGAATCGGCTCGCGGGGTCTGGCGTCAAGATGAGATTCGAAAACGCGTTTAAGCATGACCTTTCTGGGTACGACGCGGTTTATCTCTTTCTCATGCCCGAGACGTACGGCAAGATCGCCCCCAAGCTCGAGACCGAGCTCAAGCCCGGCGCGCGTGTCGTGTCCTACGTGTGGCCGATCCCTGGGTGGGAGGCGACGAGAGTCGATGAACTCGAGGGGGCACCGAAACTTTATTCCTACGAACGATAATGATAAAGAATTTGTGTCATTGCGAGCCCCGAGGTAGTCGAGGGGCGAAGCAATCCTTCGGCGGGTCGGAGGATTGCTTCGTCGGTCAACGATAGACTCCCTCCTCGCAATGACACAGCTGAAACAGTTCTATGGCTCAAGTGCAAGATCAAAATTTTTGGGAGCGAGAACAGAAAGTTGTGCAGGCGGCGAGAGAGGCGGAGCCGGAGAAATTTGTCGGTTCCGTGAAGGACCCCTACGCCGTCTTTGAGCAGATTGGGATCAAGAGCGCGCCTCGGGATTTACCCAAGGGCTATTTCAAGTATCGCCCCGAGGACTTCATTGTTGAAGAAGTGCGGCCTGACGGGTCAGTCATTACCGTTGATGGGCAGGACGTGCCACGAGAGATGGAAGGCGGGGAGGGGACGGTCTATTTCGATCTCACCAAAGTCGGGGTCTCTACCATGGATGCGGGGAATCGCATTTCGGAAATCACCGGGCACCCACAAAAAGACATCGGTTACGCCGGGATCAAGGACGCGGTCGCGCTGACCTCCCAACGCATGAGTTTGCGTAGCGGCATTTTGAATGAGGTGCTCATGCTCCAAGTCCCAGGGACCATCGTTCGCAACGTCTATGAGGGAAAGGGAGTTGTTCAGATTGGTGGCCTCAAGGGAAATCGGTTTACGCTCCTCATCCGGACGTCCGAGTCGCTCGGCCAAGCGCGGCTAGATGCTCGCATGGCCTACATCAACTCTCACGGAATCATGAACTACTTTGGTGTGCAACGGTTCGGGACGCCGCGTTTCCTTGCCCACGAGTTTGGTCGGGCCATGCTCCTGCAAGGGGCCGAGGCCGGAGTAAAGGCGTACATCACCATGGAAAGTCCGTTCGAGCTGCCGTATTTTGCACAGCGTCGATCCCAGGCAACAGCTGTCTGGGGAGATTGGAAGAAAATGGCCGAGGTGCTTGCTGATCTCCCGTACACATTTAGGCATGAGCTGGATATGCTCGAGAGCCTCCAAAAGACAGGTGGACACTTTATGAGCGCGCTAGAAAAAGTCGGGCAGCAGGGAGGAATGTGGGTGCGCGCGTACGCGAGCTATGCGGCCAACGAGCGACTTTCGCAAGCGGAACAAAATGGCGAGGCACTTCCAGATCCCATGCCGCAGCTTCTGAATCCGGACCCGAGTGTCCTTCGAGTCTATGCCGCGTTTCTTGAGAGGGAAGGGTTACGCAATCCCATGGGCTCGCTCAAGAAGTACAACTTTATCCGTGTGGGTCGCAATCCGACGTTTGTTCCCGTTATCCGGCCGGAGGTTCACGGCTACAAAATTATCCCCGAGGGCCTGGCGATCACGTTTAGTCTCCCCAAGGGCGCCTATGCCACGACCATGCTCATGTACTTGTTTGATACGGTAACCGGGTATCCCGTGCCAGAATGGTTGAACCCAAAATTTATCGATACAAAAGAGGTGCTTGGAACAGGCTCGCTTGCCCAGGTTCGAGAGCTTCTGGGGGCGGACATTGAGAGGATGATGGCGAGAAAGAATGAGGATGCGGGAGAGTCTGGGGAGGAATAAGAAAATTAAGAGACCATCACAAAACTCGATGAGATTTGCGTGAACGGGCTGGCAGCCTCTGAAAACGTCCTGAAACGGACGTTGAAGAGGTGTCTGGGCGCCCGTGAACGCAAAGATCGCGAGTTTTGTGGTGGTCTAAAAAAGAAGAGCCCCGAGCGAAGTCGAGTTGACCGGCGAAATCGTCGGGACTCTTCTTCGCACGGGGCAAGCGTGCAGGTCAGGGGGTTTGGGTCCTGACCTTGCCCAGCCCGCCCTCGCTAGGAG
>JACQSJ010000065.1 GCA_016205995.1 Candidatus Uhrbacteria bacterium
ATCATCTACGGACGCATACTTTAACTGATGACCTTCTGGCATGTAGGGATACTCAATGTTTGGCATAAATCATGTTATACTTTCATCAAAGCTAACATAAGATCCTATGAGTTCACAAGAAGAATTCGAGAAAGAGGCAAAGGCCGTAGGCGAGCGTATCGCCCTGCTCCTGGTCGCTGCCGACCTTCCTGAGGACGTCAAAGCCGGTTTTGCGGCGATGATCCCAGAGATGTCACCTGAACAGCTCGATCGCCTCATTAAAATCCTGGAGGCAAACGTCCACGATACAGCCGTGGCCCAGGAGGCAGAGCTGGGCAAGGCTGTCCAGGGCGCTCAGGCACACTACGAGGCTTCTCGCCAGGCCGCCGAGAAAAAGACAATGGCGGAGCTCGACGAGATCGAGAGCCTCTTAAAAACAGGCTAGCCTATGAGCTGGTCACGATTCACCAATATCTTGCAGACGCGCCCGCTGGATCGAGAGACAAAGCTCATGCTGATTGATCTCTTGGCTGCGGTGGATGATTCAAAACTGGAGGAGGAAATTTTCTCTTTCGTGTTTGCTTGGGAAGAAGCAGAAGCCCAGACACAACGTGAGCTTATCGAAGGCATCAAACGCATCACAAATGAGTACGAGCTTGCACAAACCGCTCTCAACGCCGGGAGTCAAAAAGCTGCCCTCTCGATCGCCGACGACATTGCACGACAAAAACACCTTGAGGATTTGCGAATAAAAATCCAACAACTCTAAATCTATGCCCATTGGATCTCCACCAAAATTGGAACTCCCTTCCAGAGTCCGACAACCCGCACCGCCTGACGCAGAGCCCGCCGCACCCCCACCAGATGCGGCACCTGCTTCGCCTCCTCCTGTAGAGGCGTCTCCAGCACCTTCTGCAGACACCATCTCAGGTACTGATCTTGCGGCTGCCTTGGAGGTCGCCAAGGAAAAAGGGGCTTCAAAAAATGCTCTTCGAGATGGTCTTAAAGTCTCACCACAGCGAGCCGCAGCTCTTCTGGCTGAAATGGAAGCAAAGGGAATCGTAGGGCCAGCACCTAAGCCGGGAAAGAAACGGGAAATTCTCGCCGCAACGTGGCCACCAGAAGCAGCACCAGTCGAGCCACCACCAGCAGAACCAGAACCAGTGCCTGAACCTGAACCAACTCCTGTCGAACCCCCTCCAGCGGAACCAGAACCAGCGCCAACAGAACCCCCACCAGTAGAACCGCCTCCAGCCGAGCCTCCTCCTCCAGAAACTCCGCCAGGAACACCGGAAACGCCACCAGCGGCTCCTGCGGCAGAAACTCCAAAAGCCTCTGCTGAAGCGACCCCCGAAACAAAACCGGCTTCCCCCGAGGTAGCGAAGTCAGGGTTACGTCGCGCCTTTGAGCGGTTCGTCTCGAAATTCAAAGGAGAAATCCAGCCAGAGGAAGAGGATGGCTACAAAGCCTCATGGGGAGATGTTACTCGCAACGCGACAATGGGAGTGTTGAGCGTGGTCGCCAGCTACACGGGAGTCAAATTTATTGCGGATCTGGGAGCCAAAGGATGGCAATACATCGTAAGCAATCCCGCTGAGCGCAAACGCATTCAAGAAATCTTCCTTGCGAAGGAGCGAGAGCTTGGAGAGACAACCGAGCCCACGGCCATCGAACAGAAAAAAGCTAAACTCGAGGAGGCGATTAACGCCTCAAAATTCTTGACCAAGGAAAAGAAGGCTGAGCTTTTGGCAAGGCTCAACAAGACGGTCGACGAGTACGAGAGTAAAGACAAGGCACTGCACGAAGAACGAGACGGGAAGATTCTCAACCTTCTCAAGGAGGCCATCCAAACGCGGGTCAAGAATACCCAGTTGCTCAAAGAAGGGCTTAACTCGGCTCTTATGGTCGCCGGACTTTCAGCGATGCGGGGAGTGGCCTACGGCGCTGTCGCTGGTTACGAACGCTACAAGAAAGTCGCTCAAGAGCGGGCCGAGGGCAAGCGCGAGGGCGGCCAGTTCAAGGAATGGATTTGGAAGGGGTTCACAGAAACTCTTAACAATCTCCGCGGCGGTAAGGCGGACACCTGGGCGGGTAAAGGCATGAACTTCGTGAAAGGCGCGACCAATGTGTTACGCGCGGCCGGGTTTGCGGACCTCGCGATCGCGGAGTGGGTCGGTGAAGGAAGAAGTGTTAGTAGCGTCATCGAAAAGAGCCTTAAAGCCTTCGAAGAAAAGGGGTACGCGACAGCGGCTTGGGAGAATATCAAGGCGCCGTGGCAACGACTTGGCCATCTTGGGGAATATGCAAAGTCTGCTGTTACAGGATCGGAACCTCCTCCGGCTCCCTGGTCGACTCCCGACGGCGCTACTGGCGCCGGTGCTCCTGGCTCGCCTGAAGCGGCGGCTGCTGCTGGAGCCGCAGGTGCCGCCGGTGTAGCCGCAGCGGAAGCCACACCTCAGGTTGAAATTCCCGAGGCCCAAATAGAAGCAGGACTCGTCAAGAAAGGCGATGGCATTCTCAAAATCCTGGAGCGACAAGGCGTCGAGGGAAAGTCAGCACTTGAGGCTGCACGCGAGGCCGGAATCGTCCGCACAGCTGGAGACACTCGACTCACCACGGAAGCCATTGGTCGACTCTCGGTTTTTGCCGAGGCAAAACCTGAGGGCGGAATCGAAATCAAATTCCTCGATACAGAAACTGACAAGGTACTCACGCTCGCACAAGCCCGAGAGGCTGGATTCACATACGAATCCGGAACCGCCCCTGGCGCCATCGCCACCGAGGCAGAGATCGTCGAACATGTTCCACTGGCGTCCGAGGCCGAAACGCTCATCGACTCCCCAGACGTGCCTAACGATTTACTCGGTGGAACCCTGCACCTCTACACAGATGCACAAGGACACTTCACCTCCCTTGATCCGGGCGATGGCGACATGTTCCTGCGCCTCAATGAGGCCCTGCAAGAACTCGACAAGCAAGGACATGGGGATAGCCCGGAGGCGAAGTTCATCTTTGAGCAGTACAAGCAGCTTCTGGCCATGGAAGACGTCGCGATGATAGAAGAGGTTCCCACAGCGGCCGCGGTCGAAGAGACGACGAGACGTGTGGTCGAGGAACGGACGGCTGCGGTTGCTGCCCCAGAAATGGTCGTGGAAGGCGAGCCTCTTAAAATTTTCAGAGGGGAATCAGGTAGGATCAAATTCGTCTATGACAAGGACGGGGTTGTGAAAGATGCGTTCCTTCCTGCCTACACGCCCCGGCCACGGGATATCGAGGATTCGCTCCAAGAGTGGGGGCTCACAAACAAGGAGGTCAAAGCCCACTTCTTTGAGGGCGCCGCTCGAACACACATGGATGGCACCTTGATCGACACGTCCCATCCAGGGCGGTATCCAGAACCAAATCCAACACTGGATCGTTCAAGCTTCCCTATCCAGTCGCCTGGAAACGACTACCGCCAATTTGTGAGGGATGCAGAAAAACTCTCTCGCCAGGAGTCACTGCTCTCAGAGATGGAGGAGAAGGGGCTGGCGCGAACGCCTGAATACGCCCGCGTGAAAATGGAAACGACACGGCTTGAATCGTTCGTCGCAGAGAAAATGAAGAAAGAATTCCACATTAAGGAACGCCCGATCTAAATCTAAAAGCGCCCCGAGCTTGTCGAAGGGCGCTTTTACGTTTTGTAGTGGAGGAGGACGGCCTGGGCGTTGAGTTGCCTGACCTCCTGGAGGTGCAGGTCGAGACGGTCAAACCCCGAAGCAAGCGGCACGCCTGAGCCAAACAGATGCGGCTCGATGGTGAGGTACAGATCGGTCACGAGACCCTCGCACAGGAACTGACTGTAGATCGAGGAGCCACCGGCGATGGCAACGGTTGTCACACCCTGTGAGGCGAGGTGGGAGAGGAGCTCACGGGGGGGGAGGTTCGAGTACTCTATGGTGCCGTCCGATCCCCCCCCTTCCCAAGGGGGGGCTAGGGGGGGTTGCCGTGGCACCGAGGCTCGCGTCACTACCACTATCCTCCTCCCCTTCAGAGGCTTCCCGATCGTATCAAACGTCTTGCGACCCATGATCACGACCCCTGCCTCTTTTGTTTTGTCGATAAAAAAACGCGTGTCCTCTTTACTTGTCCAATCAAGCGAAGACTGACCCTCTGCTTGTGCAATTTTTCCGTCCGCGGACATCGCGGCGATAAGCCACACATTCATAGGCTAATACACATTCACCGTAATCTTCATGCCTTTAATCGGTTCAAGAGGTTGATACTGAGAATTGAGTGAAGCAAAGAGCTCTTCGACAAGCTGACTGTCCCCTGCCACGGCGCGTCCATAACTCCCTGTGGGAACCTGCAAGGCAATGCTTGGGTGCGTGTGTTGGCGGCCGATCAACTCGCGAGCGGCCTCGAAATGGTTGTCGTAAATGTGGGCATTGCTGATCGAGTGGGTATAGATCCCTGGCTTCACACCCAACCGCTCGGCCAAAATACATTGTAGAAGAGCAAAACCAGCGGCGTCGTGGGGGCACCCGAGCATCATGTCGTTGGAGCGGATGATGTTGTGCAAGTGCAGTCTCCCGCCCGCAATATTCACGGTAAAGGAGAACGGGCACGGGAGGTTCTTCTTTGCGTCCACTCCCAGGCCGTCATCAGACGGATCCCAGGTGATAATGACCGCGTGACGTGAGGCCGGGTTCTCGGTTAGGTGGTTGACCAGGCTCTCCATCTGGTCGCGCCCAAAATGGTGCCGCCACCGATATCCATAGGCAGCCTGAACCGTGCCATCCGCTTCCAAAAAATCGTCCCAGAT
>JACQSJ010000066.1 GCA_016205995.1 Candidatus Uhrbacteria bacterium
CCCCATCATACCAACCGCCTGGACCGCAACCTTGACCCCCCCTTTCCCAACCGACGCCGTATACGATCCAGCGGTCTTGGCGAACTCGACCATAGCGTTCTTCTCCTCTTCCTCCGGTTCGTGTCTTTCAGCGTTGACAGCGAGTGCACGAGCTCGCGCGGCTTCAACAGCAGCCGCGTCATCAATGGGTGAGGGTGAACTCTGCGTCTCAAGATGTGGAGTTCCTTCTGGAACAGGTTCAGATTCTCTCCGTTGATAAGGAATGTAATCGGGAAATCGCTCTGGACGATCTGGTCCCCCATCGCGGGAGCGTCGTTGCTTTTTTGCCATAGATGTTCATGTGAATTGCTCAAAATATAGCAGAAAAAGCCGTCGCCGTCAACGTGAATCTCCCTTTACGGCCGTGATCGCTCAAGGTATCGTAGGGCGTATGAGCGAAAGCGTCCGCACGTACGACGAGCTTGAACGCCTCGTCCAAAAAACGTACAAGAACCCGGATCTTGAATCTCTCCGGCGGGCGTTTGCGTTAGCCGACAAAGCGCATGAGGGAGGTGTTCGACTTACCGGCGACCCGGTCATCTCACACCCTCTGGCGGTTGCCTATCGTCTTGCACAGATGGGACTTCATCTCAACGTGGTCATCGCCGGGCTCCTGCACGATGTGGTGGAAGATTCTTCGGTCACGATCGATGATCTCAAGAACCAGTTTGGGGAAGATATCGCCGGGCTCGTTGAAGCCGTCACAAAGCTCAAACATGGAATCAAGTATCGTGGGACAGAACGTTACGCAGAAAACATGCGGAAAATGTTTTTAGCAATGGCCAGCGACGTGCGCGTCGTGTTCATGAAATTCGCCGACCGGCTCCACAACCTAGAGACCCTCTACGGACAGCCCAAGTACAAACAAGAGCGCATCGCGCGCGAAAGTCTTGAAATTTACGCACCCATTGCCGGACGCCTTGGCATGAGCGAAATCAAGGGAGAACTCGAAGATGGATCGTTTGCCTACCTACAGCCCAAAGAGTACGAACGGATGAAAAACATCATGGACATCAAGATCCGTGAGAAGGGAGCTTACGTCAGCCGCATCATCGATTCCGTGGAAAAACTGCTTACCGGAACGTCGATCACCGAATTCCAAGTCCATGGGCGCATCAAGCGTCTCTTCAGCCTGCACAAGAAGCTCAACAAGTACCAAGGGGACTTGAGCAAGATCTATGACCTCATCGCGGTTCGCATTATCGTCGGCGACGTGGAGGAATGCTACATGACCCTGGGACTCCTGCACCAACATTGGAGACCCGTACCCGGACGTATCAAGGACTACATCGCCCAGCCCAAACCAAACGGGTACCAATCCCTCCACACCACCGTCTTTACGGAGAACGGCGAGATTGTGGAGTTCCAGATCCGCACACTCGAGATGCATGAGCTCGCCGAGTACGGTATCGCCGCGCACTGGCGATACAAAGAAGGTTCCCGCAAGGCGGTCAAAAACACGCGCTGGATGGAAGAGCTGGCGCAGATCCAAAAAGAGCTGCAGAGCAAGAAGGACTTCATGGAACAACTAGAGGTCATGAAGATCGATGTCTTCCGCGACCGCATTTTTGTCTTCACGCCCCAGGGCGACGTGATCGATCTGCCTGAAGGCGCGACACCTATCGACTTTGCCTACGCGATCCATACCGAGGTCGGCAATAAGTGCACGGCCGCACGTGTGAATGAAGTCATGCGCAACCTCGACACCACGCTGCAGTCCGGTGACATCGTTGAGGTCATTACGGACAAGAATCGCCGTGGCCCCAATCCGGATTGGCTCAAGTTCGCCAAGACGCGCCATGCACGTAGCAAAATCAAGGACTCGACACGGCACACGGTCAAAGGATGGTTTGCGGAGGTGCTGAAGGGACGAGAAAAGGCAAAGAAATGACACGGCATTGCCGTGTCATCCCGAGCTTGTCGAGGGATCTCTTTTAAAAACCACTCAGCCGATCCAGAAGATCAATCAGTTCTTCTCGCGAATAAAATACGATCGAAATGTTCCCCTTCCCACCGGACTCTTTGATCTCTACTTTTGTCCCAAGGATCTCGCGCAGACGTTTCTCGTGTGCCAGGAGGTTGGGGTCTTTGTGTGAGACTTTCGACGAACTCTTACGAGGCGCACTCGTCACTCGAGCCTCTGCCTCGCGCACGGTTACGCCGCCGCGGAGCATAGCCTCAAATAGTGCCTCGCGCTTCCCCTCGTTGGACTCGGCCAAGAGCGTGCGGGCGTGCGACTTCGTAATCTTCCCGTCGCGTAAAGCGTGGAGCATCTCTTCCGGGAGATCAAGCAACCGTAGAATGTTGGCCACGTTGGAGCGGCTCTTCCCCACCCGCTTGCCGACCTCCTCCTGGGTGAGATTGAATTCGTCGACGAGGGCTTTGTACGCAAGCGCCTCCTCGATGGCATTGAGGTCCTGGCGCTGGATATTCTCGATGAGTGCCAACTCAAGCTTCTGCTGCTCGTTGGCGTCGCGCACGATCACGGGCACCGTCTTGAATCCCAGTGTCCGCGAGGCACGCAATCGCCGTTCTCCCGCGATCAGCTCGTACTTCCCGCCTGCGCGAGTGACGATAAGCGGCTGCAAAATGCCATGCTCCTTGATGCTGGCGATCAGGTCCTCAAGCTCAGCCGACGAAAAATGATGCCGAGGTTGTCGCGGGTTCTCTACGATCTCATGTACCCCGACCTCGAGAATTTGCGTCCGAGCTTGCGGGAGCACTTGCTCGGTGATGCTTTGCTTTTGTGGAATCAGGGAACCAAGCCCTCTTCCTAATGCAGAATGTGTCATAGCTAAATACGGCCTTCTTCACGTAATAAAAATTCTCGGGCAAGACGCTCATAGGCCTTGGCGGCTTTCGACGTCGGGTCATAGCCCAAAATCGTTTTCCCAAAACTTGGCGCCTCGGCCAGACGCACAGAGCGTGGAATGACAGAGCGGAAAATCTTATCAGGGAAATATCGGTAGAGTTCCTCAAGCACTTCTTTGGAGAGTCGCGTACGACCATCGTACATCGTGATCACGGCGCCCATGACGTCCAGGTCCGGCTTGATATTGTCACG
>JACQSJ010000070.1 GCA_016205995.1 Candidatus Uhrbacteria bacterium
AGCATTTACCTCATGGTTGTTGGAAATCCGTACGCGCGCATACAACCTCTGGCTCTACGCTGGGTTTTTGTATGTGTTGGCTGAGTCTAAAGAATCCCCCACATTTTTATGGTGGGGCTTGGGGAGGTTGCCGGCAACCCCCTCTAACTCCCCCTTGGAAAGGGGGAGGATCGGAATATACCTCTATGAAAATCATCCAAGCCAATAAATTCTACGCGCTCAAGGGTGGGGCAGAGCGGTATATGCTCGAGCTCTCTGCTTGGCTTGAAACACAAGGCCACACCGCACTTCCTTTTGCGATGCAGCATCCCGACAACCGTGAGAGCCCCTATGCAACGCAGTTTGTTTCGTACGTTCAGACCGAGTCGACTCGCTCGAGTCCTTGGCAGGCATTGCGTACCGTTGGGCGGATGATGTACTCGCTGGAGGCCCGTCGGAAACTCGCGACGTTGATCGCCCAGGAGAAACCCGACCTCGCTCACATTCACAACATCTACACGCAAATCAGCCCGTCAATCCTGGACACGCTCAAAGATCAGCACATCCCCGTTGTCATGACCGTGCACGACCACCATCTCATCTCGCCGCAGTACAACATTTGGTCCACAGGGTGTGGGGAAGATTATCGAAATGTCGGGATCCTGAAGGGAACGTTCTCGCGGTATCACAAACAGTCCACGGCCGCGAGTTTCGTCCAAACGGCCGTGTACAAGTTCCATCGTTGGTTGAGGATCTACGAGAGGAACGTGGATGTGTTCATCTGTCCGTCGCAGTACATGAGGCGACAGCTCGTCGCGGGTGGATTCCCGCAGGAAAAAATTCGCGTGAGCCCCTATGGCATCGACCCGCACCTGATTGAACCTCGATACGACCACGACGGCTACTTCCTGTTTGTTGGTCGGTTGAGTGAAGAGAAGGGGATTGAGACGATCGTACGGGCGGCCAAGTTGATTCCAGACGTCCCGTTTAAAATCGTCGGCCGTGGACCGCAGATGGAGTACTTGCACCGTCTTGCGCATGGGCTCGATAACATCGACTTCCTCGGATTCCGGACGGGCGCGGAGCTTGCCGAGCTCTACCGTGGGGCGATGGCCGTCTTGTTGCCAAGCCGCGTGCACGAGAATTTTCCGCTCGCTATACTCGAGTCGATGGCGGCGGGTACGCCCGTTATCGCCGCTCATGTCGGTGGCGTTCCCGAGATTGTCGACGATCGAGTCAGTGGGCTCCTTGTGAACCCGGTCGACCTCCCCGGCTGGGTTGAGGCCATGATGCGTCTTGCCTATGACGAGGACTTGCGCCTTTCCATGGCACGCGCGGCGCGGTCGACCGTGGAGCACCGATTTGGGCTCGACGACCATTATCGTCGGCTCATGGTAATTTATGAGGAGGTGTTACGAGCTAACCATTGAACTCTATGTCAGAGTCAGAAGTCGACCCACGAAAAGCAAGCGGAATGTGTCCGCACGGAAATTTCCCTGGGAGGTGCTCTACGTGTCTGGAGCAGCAGGAGCCAGATGAGGAACAGGAACCCATTCGTTTTCAAGAGCGAGATCCGTTCGATGATTTTCTTGTTCATATTGATCAGGGTGGAGTACGCCGTGAACCGACCCCAGAGGAACGCGAACGTATGGATCGTTCCCTGGTCGCGCTTGGGAATCTGTTTGAGGGAGCACAGATTCGTTGGCAGTTGGACGGGGCGATTAACATTTCTCTATTGAGCGGCGACTACATAGGCATTCATAAAGATATCGACCTTTCGATCGATTCAGACGATCTTGAGTCTGTTGAGAAGTTGCTTGAGCCGCGTGGGTACGCGTTGTTCCTGTCTTCGTTGAAAGACCCTACACAGCCACGAGGAAAGAAAGTCATGGAACGTGTTTCCGCGGCTCGATTTCGTGAAGCGGCAGAAAAAGATGAGGCGACACATCATCCGATGATTGCCCGAATTGATGCGCATGGAATGATCCAAGAGGGAGGAGATTTGAATTTTATCGATACGCATATCGTCCGTCGAGATGAGGAGCATCGGCCGGTTGGGTGGGGCGGTGTCGCGCTCCCGAAGGAATGGTATGAGCCACAGTCCGTGGATGTGAGGGGGACACGCGTTCAGATTTCGCATCCGGCGAAGGTCGCCTATTTCAAACTTCATGGGGATCGTGTGTACGATCAAATGGATCTACGTCCACTAGCCAAAAGCGGTCGTCTCTCGCGGGCGGACATGATGACCATTAGGGAATTGGTCGATCAGGAGTTGAACAATCGTCTGAAGCAAGCCGAGCAAATTTTCGGGAGGATTCTTAGTGGAGTGACCCCTGAGATGGATCAGGAAAGGGTGGTGGGGTTATTCGAGGAAGACACATTTATTCGTGGGCGCATGAATGACTCTTTGCGGGAGCAACTTCAAGAGTTATCTCAAATTGTTGTTCGGGATCAGAAACAGACGTTCACCGCTCTTCAGGAGGACATATTCCGGATCTTTCGTGTTGGGGATATGGGCAAGGAGCTTTTGGAGAAGATCCAGCAAGTCGAGGACTGGATGCAAGAAGAGGATTAGCGCTAAGAAAAAATCGACCCGAAGGTCGATTTTTTCTAAGCTGGTCGGACATTTAATGTCCGACAGGCGGACTTACGTTGGTTGTTTGGTGAGCTCGGGTTCGAGCCAGAGGAGCTCGTACAGGTAGTCGGTTGTCTCGGCGATGTCCTTCCAGTCGTAGTGTTTGGCGATGTGGATGCGAGCCTGAGCTCCGACGACTTTCACAAGCTCGGGGTTTTCCAAGAGGATCTTGAGCTGTGTGGTGAGATCCCTCACACTCCCCACGTCAAACGTGAGGCCGTGATCCTGTGTGAGCTCGAGGTTCTCTGGGATGTTCGAGGAGAGGACGCACTTGCCGTAGCTCATTGCCTCCAAGATTGCGATCGGTAATCCTTCTGATTCAGACGGGTGCACGGCCGCGTAGGCATGTGAGAAGAGTGCATGGAGTGTTTCGCCTGACTGGTTGCCGGTGAGTACGATTGAAGGCTCGTTCTTGGCAAGACGCTCTAGCTCGCGAACATAATCGTCGGTAAACGCGCTCCCACCCACGATCGCGAGTTTGAAGTCACCCACCAGGTCGGGATGCGATTTCTTGAGTTTCTTCCACGCGGCGATGAGGGTATTGGCTCCCTTGTGTCGGACAAGCCGTGCGCACATCATGAGGTAATTTCCAGGTTTCAAATCAAACGGTTTGAGAAGCGTCGCGTCGGCATCTTCCAGCGGGATTTGCGTTCCGTTTGGAATGTATTTGGCCGTCATGCCGTAGGACAGGCGGCAATAGGTTTCGAGTGTCTTGGAGACGGCAATGGTCGCGTCGGGAATCGTACAGGCAAACCGCTCACCCAGGTACAGCATGAGCCGAGCGAGGTGTCCCCACTTCTGGTGGTGACGGTCGATACAGTGGAACGTCACGACGACCTTGGCGCTGGGGCGCAAGAGTTTGGGGAGCCAGGCAAGCAGCGAGGGTCCCACGCCGTGAAAATGGAAGACGTCGACCTTCTCTCGTGCGGCTCGCAGGATCGAGGTGAAGGTGTGGGTGATGGCATCCAGGTGCTTGGTGGCGATGCCCCAGGTCTTGATACAGCGCACGCCGCGATGGTCACGGATTGGCCAGACATACCAAGAACGACAAAATACGAGGACCTCATGTCCACGCTTTACCAACTCGGTTGAGAGCTCCTCCACATGCCGTTCGATGCCCCCAGACCGGGCAGGAATTCCCTTTTGCCCAATCATCGCGATCTTCATATTGACGGCAAAGAGTACCAAAAAATGGGCATTTTGTCAATAGTCGTCATCTCGGGCCGGTGAGAAAACCGGTGAGAAAAGCATTGACAAAGTGGGGGTTTTTGGCTAGATTTTCGCTCTGGCCACAAAGGTCGGGGAAACTAACTTTCTTCCAGGAGTCCGCGATGGAGATGCTCTTCGCAGGTCTTGCAGGGGGTGTACTGATTGCAGTGCTCCTCATCTACATTCGCAACATCCTGTACGCCAACATCGGCATGAACTTGTCGACGTGGCTGATCGCTACGTTCGCCACGCTCATCCAGAATGTCACCTACTACCCAACCGTGGGAGGAGAGTGGCATCTGATCATCGTGCCAACCATTATCTCAGTCGGCCTGATCGTCATCACGGTTCTGGGGTGGCGCAAGAGCACCTTCGGACGAATCAACCGGTTCGACATCGCGGTCTTCGCGGGCACGATATTGTGTCTGGTCGTCTGGTTGGTTTTCGATGGTGTGGTGGCCAACGTGGTCTTGTCGTTCGCTCTCTTCACCTCGTTCATTCCCACGGTCCTTGACTTGCGAGCCAAGAAGTTCGAGGACGAAGCCTTTCCGTGGGGCCTGGCCTCGTTCGGCTACATCTTCCAGCTCATCGCTGTGGCCATCTCGATCCAGGCTCTCTCAGAGGACTGGCCGCGACTCATCAACCCCATCCTGGTGGGGCTTATCGGGAATGGATTCGTGAGTTGGACGGCTTTCTGGAGCAAGCGACGAAACTAGTTCCGAACGACTGACCCCGCGGTCAGCGAGAAACCCTCACTGGTTCTCGCGACTGGCGGGGTGTTTCTTTTTTTCGATTGGTCGCGTCCTTACGTCGTTGAATAACCCAAACTCCGTCGGCTTGCACCGACGGAGTTGGTTGGTCCCGGAATCGAGCGTTGGCTCGTGGTGGACCGAACGGGACTTGAACCCGTAATTCCCGATGTCAAGGCGGGCGGAGTTACCCTTACTCCCATCGGCCCAGCTTTCTTCCGGGAGAAAACAGAAAGACCCCTGAGAAATCATCTTTCAATGATTCTCAGGGGTCGCTTCTGTGACACCGAGAGTTTAGGTTCATTGTGTAAACCCACTCGCCTTAACTGCATTCAATCATGGTTCGCGCGCGTTGTCAATTTTCCACCACGGCTTTTCCATCGGCCATCAAGTCGCCCGGGAGGTTGGTGGTGACCGTTGCACCACTTCGACTGACGAAGGCACCGGTGCGTGCGTCGGTTCCTGAAATGCGGATGTCATAGAGCAATATAGGGACCTCGCCGACCATGGTCTCATCG
>JACQSJ010000071.1 GCA_016205995.1 Candidatus Uhrbacteria bacterium
ACTTATGATCTACCCTTGGTAGATCCGCGGGTAAAACCAATGAATGGTAAGAACGGCAGAGTACGCTATATGTTCGGGGAAGTTCGTGCCTTTAGGGCGTTGAGTCCTGAAACCAAAGCTTGGTTCCAGAGCCCAACGCCTAAGTAGGCCTACCATCCGAATAACGTTGGGGCCTTCGGGCCCCTTCTTCTTTTTTCTGAGAAAAAATGCTATTCTTTACGAGTCATTCTAAGAAAATACCTATGGGATCTGACTTCGTACAAAAAATGAAGGACCTGCTTGAGGGGGAGAAGGCGCGCCTTGAAAAAGAGCTCGCTGCGTTTGCTCATCGAAATCTCAATGCACCTGAAGCGGACTACAATGCTGATTTCCCTAATCTCGGCGAAAAGGAGGACGAAAGTGCTTCGGAAGTCGCCCAATTTTCGGACAACCTTTCGCTTGAGGACGAGCTCGAAAAGGCGCTACGAGATGTAGACTCAGCTCTCAAGACAATCAGCAAGGGAACCTACGGGATCTGCAAGTATTGCGGCCAGCAAATTGATGAGCGCCGTCTTATTGCTCGCCCAACTTCTACCTCTTGCATCCAGTGCAAAAAAACCCTGACCCAAGAAGTGTGAAACCCGCATCTCCTCGCGTGTACTGGTACCTCCTGCCAGTCGCCGCGATCGTTGCTCTCGACGAGTGGCTCAAGTATAGAGGATTACAGCGACTCCCTGATGAAGGGAGTCTTGTTGATCCTGGCCTTCTTTCTTTCGCAATCCACAAAAACTGGGGGGTTGCGTTTGATATCCCGTTTCGACTCGAGTTCATCATCCTCGTTTCCATTCTGATCGGGATTGGCCTTCTCCACATTGCCTACAAAAATCGTCTCTTACATCCGGACATCACACTTGCAACGGGGCTCATTATCTTGGGGGCGCTCGGGAACCTCTACGACCGGGTCATGTACGGCTTTACGGTCGATTACCTCATTTTGTTTGGGCGTTCGGCGATCAATCTCTCCGATCTGGTGATTGTAGGAGGTGTTGTCCTACTGCTCCTCTCAAGTCGTCGCACGAAAAAACACAAACAAATCCACCCGGATGAACCCGTTCATTGACAACGAAGAAAAAAACACGTAGAGTGTGAGTATAAGTAAACCCCCTCTCTAAATGAGTTGGGGGTTTTATGTTCAACATCACCACAGCCGCAACGCTCGGCATTACCGCAACACCTGTCACGGTGGAAGCGGACGTTTCCTTCGGTCTAAACGCGTTTTGCATTGTCGGTCTGCCTGATACGGCAGTCAAAGAGGCACGCGACCGCATTCGCGCGGCCATCAAAAACAGCGGGTACTCGTTTCCGCGAGGAAGAGTCACGGTCAATTTGGCGCCGGCGGATGTCCGCAAACAGGGACCTTTGTACGATTTACCCATTGCTCTTTCGATCCTTCTGGCAACAGGAGAGTTTTCACGTTCATCGATCGACTCGTGCGTATTTCTTGGGGAGCTTGCCTTGGATGGCTCGGTTCGGGCCGTACAAGGAACACTCACTGCCGCAATTATGGCCAAAAGCCGGAAACTCGGTTCCATCTTCGTTCCGACGGGAAACACCCAGGAGGCGACGGCGATCGGGGGTCTGGAAGTATTCGGGGTGGATGCGCTCCAGACGCTTGTCGACCACCTCAAAGGGGTACAGTCTATCGGACCTGCCACGAAGGTCGCGTTCACGACCCCCACACAGACAAGCGATTTTTGCGCCATCAAGGGACAAGAGGGTGCCAAGCGCGCGCTTGAAATCGCGGCCGCAGGCGGTCACAACATTTTACTCAAGGGACCGCCGGGAGCAGGAAAAACTCTGCTCGCCAGATCGCTGCCCTCCATTCTTCCCGCTCTTAGCCACGAAGAATCAATCGAAGTAACAGCCATCGCCTCCGTCGCCGGCACTCTTCCAACAGGGCAGGGACTCGTCCAAGTACGACCGTTTCGCTCCCCGCACCACAGCTCTTCAGCGGTTTCTCTTGTTGGAGGCGGGACGTGGCCAAGGCCGGGCGAGGTGTCTCTCGCACATCGTGGTGTCCTGTTCCTCGACGAACTCCCGGAGTTTTCTCGCTACGTCCTCGAACATCTGCGCCAACCGCTTGAGGACGGGAACGTCACCATCTCGCGCGCGGTGGGGTCGATCCAGTTTCCGGCGCGGTTCCTCCTTGCCGCCGCGATGAACCCCTGTCCGTGCGGACATCTCACCAACCCACATAAGCAATGCACGTGCACACTCAACCAAATCGCAAAGTACCAGAAAAAAATATCCGGCCCCCTGCTGGACCGGTTTGATTTGGTGATCGAGGTCCCAGCTGTGGAGCATGACAAGCTCCTCTCAAACCAGAAACCAGAATCATCCGACGCCATACGTGACCGAGTGGAAATGGCCCGCACTCGCCAGCATGAGCGTCTCACCGAGCTTCGACTGTTTACCAACAGCGAGCTTTCCTCCTCGCAACTGGACGAACTCTGTCCACTCACATCTGAAAACAAGTCCCTCCTCGAAGTCGCCCTGCGATCCAACCGCCTCTCCGCCCGCGGCTTCATGCGCGTGCGCAAAGTCGCCCGCACCATCGCCGACTTGGCAGGAAGCGACGAAATCGCCCTCGAGCACTTGGCCGAGGCACTGCAATACAGAGAGCAGGTGAGGTTGGATTAACGGACTGATTTCACTTTTCCGTCAGGAAGAACACAAAGAGTTGCTCATGTAGTTAACACCCGATGCATATGTGTCCCGATCGGACCAAATATAAACTCTATGGCTGGTAAGAAAAACGCTATCGTTCAAGAAATTCTCGATATGCTTTTGGAGGGAACCGAACTTCTCTTTGAGTGGATGGAAAATCCACACGCTCAACGGCGACGAGTACGAGGAATTCTCACACATGAGGAATGGGAAAAAATCTTTGGTGATCAAAAACGGAATGCTGCTCTTCGCCGACTGAAAAAGAAAAAATGGATCAATGACAGGCAGTTGGGCAATGATGTCGTCTTTGAGTTAAGTAACAAGGCAATCATCGAGTATTTGAAGGGCTTGATCAAACAAGAACCCCCTCGCCCCGGAACAAGAGAAACCCTGGTTGTGTTCGACATTCCGGAGGCAGCAAGAAGCGCAAGAACAAATTGGCGACGGCTCTTGAAGGCTCTCGGCTTCCACAAACAACAACTCAGCGTCTGGTCTAGCATGAAAAATATTGGAGATCAGGTTCTCGCACTCGTGAAAGCACTTGGCATTGAGAAATGGGTAAAAGTGTATTCTGGAACAGAGTTAAACTAAGTGCATATGTGTCCCGATCGGGACACATGCGTTCTAACGTTCACACTTCGACAGATGGCTTGGTTTACCATTCCTGTTTACCATTCTCACCACCAAAACAGCCAACGACAACCCTCAGCGAAACATTGACGCTTTCTCTTAGCGGATGTATCTTCCTTCTCTCAGTCAACCCCGTAACCCTGGAGGTTCCAATGCGGGCACTGATGACCTGGTTCATGCTGCGAGCCGATCCGGACTACTACCGTGGCGGTCATTCCGAGCCCCTCGAATTCTGGGCGCTCATCGCCCTGTGTCTGGTCGTCTGGTATGTGATCATGCGACCGCTCCTCACGGACAACCCACAGCCGGAGTAGCCATGTTCCCCCACGTCCTTGCCGAAATGGCGATGCTTCTGCCACCACCTCAGGCGATCAACCTGATCGATCTCCTGCTCCTGTTTCTCTACTTCGTCGTCCCTCCGGCCATCATGGTCTTCGCGATGTCGGAGGCCGAACACCGCTACCAGTCCCTCAAGGGCTGACGTCCCGTCTCTACTCCGGAGCGGGCTTTTCTTTTTACTCACCAAACCGTCTTTGGCGATGTTCAAAATCATACAAACATTCTTCTAAATCTTCCACGGAAAAGTCCGGCCAGTATTTGTCGACAAACTTGAGCTCACTGTACACCCCGCTCCAAGTCAAAAAACCGGACAATCGCCGCTCGCCGCCGGTGCGCACGATCATGTCCGGCTCGGGGATACCGACTGTCCACATCGATGCGGCCACAAGCGTTTCGTCGATATCGTCCGAGTCACGTCCAGCTGTCGCGAGCTTCTTCATCGCGTCAACGATCTCGGCGCGCCCACCATAATTGATGCATACATTGATCTGCCCACGTTTCCCTCCAGCCGTCTTGGCCTGCGCCGCATCGATCGCATCGACGATCTTGTCGCTCAACCCCTCGCGCCTGCCAACCACCCGCAGCCGCACATCATGCTCGACAAAAAAATCAAGCTCTCGCGTGAGAGCCCCCAAGAACAACTCCATCAAAAAACCGACTTCCTCTTGTGACCGTTTCCAGTTCTCCGTCGAAAACGCGAACACGCTCAAGTACTCCACGCCGCGCTCGAGCGCGGCGAGTCCAATCGTCTTGAGGTTCTCGTACCCACGCCGGTGCCCTTCAAGCGAGGGGAGTCTATGGTCGCGCGCCCAGCGACGATTGCCATCCAGGATGATCGCAAGGTGCTTCATACGAATCGTGCCCAGAGATACGCTCCAAGCAACATCGCCACCCAAACCATACCGACGATATCCATCAGCCGCATCCGCGCCTGAAACTCCTCCCAGTCGCTCCACCCTCCATGCTTCCAACTCAACCGCCGTCCAAATACGACACAGACACCCAACGCCACCAGACCAAACGCGGGGATCAGAGAAATCAAAAACCAAAAATACAGTCGTGCGCCAAACGTCCACCCCTGGGTAAACAACAACGCCCCCATCGACGGGCCTCGCAAAAATCGAGCCTTGCGGCGCTCATCTGGAACAAGCTCGAGCGTAAACCCGCAGCCCCCGCATTTCTCGTTCCATTCCTCCACCTCGCGCTTACACGAAACACATGTACGATTCATACGAACCCAGTATACCAAAAGCAGGCTCGAGGGCCTGCTTTCTTATCTGACGTAATCAAGTGGATTTTGGAACTTCCCATTACGGATCACTTCAAAGTGCAGGTGCGTCCCCGTACTTCGTCCCGTGGTTCCCGTTTGGGCGAGCACCTGGCCAGTGCTCACCACATCTCCCACGGCCACATAATTCTTTGAGTGGTGCGCGTAGCGCGTCACGTATCCATCGCCATGGTCGACCTCCACCGTCAATCCGTAGCCGCTTCTCCACCCGCTGTAGATGACCACCCCATCGCGCGCGGCGTAACTCGATGTTGTGTAATCTCCATCGATATCCACGCCCGTATGCCGCCAGCCGTAATATTGCGTGATCGTGTGCCAGTCGGTGGGCCAGATCCATCCGTCCACAGCCGTCGACGGGGCACTGACCGATGGAGCGGTAAACAACGTCGTGATCGAGGCCGAGCTTCGTGACGTAGAAACAGGGGAAGGAGGTTCACCACCGGGAAGCAGGAGCTTGTCCCCGATCGCCAATCGGTTGGCGCTTTCAAGTCCGTTCTGCGCCATCACCGTCTCCAAATCGACGGAATAATTCCTCGCGATACGAGAGAGTGTATCCCCACTCCTCACCGTATAGAGCACGCCGTCGACCGGAAGAATCGAGAGCTCCTGTCCTGGCCGGATCGTGCTGGTGTAGGAGAGCCCGTTGGACCAGAGGATCGTCGAGAGACTGAGGCCATAAGACTCGGCAATGCGCCCGAGCGTATCTCCTTCTTGTACGACATAAGTTTCAATGCTCGTTCGCTCGGGGACCTCGACCGTCGGGGTCGTCTCCTCGTCGCCGACTTCCGACGTTGCCGTCTCTTCAAGGAAATCCAAATCGATTTGTCGGTGCGCGTCCACGACTGTCCCGGACACATAGGAAGAGCTCGTCCCCAGGATCATGGTCGTCGACCCAGCCTCCACGACTTCAAGAATCGATGAGTCGTCTTCTGAAACTAATTGATAGAGCAAACTCTTTTGACCAAAATCTTCTGCTCGCACATCGCGCGCGGAAAGGTTCACCCACATCACCCCGATCACGATACACGACATCATAACGTGCATCGTGTACCGGTTTGAAACCAAGTAGACCAGGCGGTGCTTGGCTGGGAGCAGTACTTTCTGGATGTATCGACGAACGAAAAAGACCACGCGGTACGAAGGGATCCCGACAAAGCGGATAAAAAACAAGCCGGTCACTTTGAATGGCACGGCGAGGCTTTGCATCCACCCGGCGCCATGTTGCTTGAGGAAAACCATCCCGCGCAAAAAGCCCAGCAGTGTGCGAACAATAAATTGTTTAACAGAAAGGTTCAGACGAAAACAAATCTACTGAAAAATTGGTTTTTTGTCAATTAATGTGGAGTCGTCGTCCCCTGCCGTCCGTAGTCGTCGTCGAAACGCTCGATGTCATCCTCGCCGAAATAATCGCCTCTCTGGACTTCGATGAAGACAAGGGGCTCGTCGCCTATGTTCTGCACACGATGCTTGGCGCGCAATGGCACCACAAGCACTTCACCTGCTCCATGATCGGAGTCAACATCGTCGAGTGTCAATCGCGCGCGCCCCGAGATGATCACCCAATACTCCTCCCGTCGCTGGTGACGCTGATACGAGAGTCGCGCTCCTGGGTTCACGGTAATACGTTTCACCTGGTGCGTGGGCATGACCTCGAGTATGTCATAACGACCCCACGGACGGATGTTTTCTGGGAGATGATTTGTCATACTCATCTGTGTCATTGCGAGGCCGAAGGCCGAAGCAATCCTCCAACTCGTCGAAGGATTGCTTCGTCGGTCGACGATCAACTTCCTCCTCGCGATGACACATGTAGTTAAGATGCAAATGTTTTATAACTCAATCGATGATGTGGACACGGCCCATGTAGGGCGATCGCGTCACGATGGACTTTCGTTGCGTACCCCTTATGAACCTCGAAACCATAGACGGGGAACTCGCGGGCAAGCTCGATCATCAAACGATCGCGTGTCACTTTGGCGATCACGCTCGCGGCCGCGATGGATTTCACCTTGAGATCTCCTCGGATAATTCCGCGTTGCGGTACGGTGACTCCGGGAATCGTCCAAGCATCGACAAGCAGGTAATCGATCGACTCAAGCTCCTCCACCGCCCGACGCATTGCCAAAAGATTCGCCCCTCGAATATTCAATCTCGCAATCTCTTCCACACTCGCCATGCCGACACTCCATGCGACAGCTCGCTCGACAATAAGCGGGTACAACTCCTCCCGTTGTCGCTCGCTCAAAAGTTTGCTGTCGCGCAACGCCCCAATCCTCGAATCCATCGGCAGGATCACCGCCGAGGCCACAACCGGACCGGCCAACGCTCCGCATCCTGCCTCATCAACCCCAACGATTCTCTGGAATCCTTGTGCCAACAGCTCTCGCTCGATCTTGAAGGTTGGAGGCGATTTCGTTGACATGAAGCCTATATTTTCCTAGTATATCCGCGTCATTAAAATCGTTTCATCACGAAACTATGTCCATTATACAGTACGCTCTCGCCGCCGGAGTGCTCGCTATTCTCTGGGGCGCCGTCCTAACGCAGTGGATTCTCAAACGCCCCGCCGGAGAAGGTAAAATGAAAGGAATCGCTTTGGCGATCCAGGAAGGAGCTTCCGCTTATATGGCTCGTCAGTACAAGATGATCGCCGCTATCGGTGCCATCATCTTTCTCGTCTTAGGCTTCGCACTCGGTTGGACGCTCGCCATCGGATTCTTGGTGGGAGCCGTTCTTTCAGGTGTAGCCGGATTCATTGGCATGTCTGTCTCGGTGCGTGCAAACGTCCGCACAACAGAGGCAGCCAAAACCGGACTCGCTGCGGCTCTCGACGTCGCGGTGAAAGGCGGAACGGTCACGGGACTTCTCGTGGTTGGTCTCGCGCTTCTAGGTGTTGCTGGATTCTACGGTGTCACGAATGACTTGAGCGCCCTCATCGGTCTTGGATTCGGAGGCTCCCTCATCTCTGTGTTTGCTCGACTTGGCGGAGGTATCTTCACCAAAGCGGCCGACGTCGGCGCAGACTTGGTCGGAAAAACCGAAGCTGGTATTCCAGAAGACGATCCTCGTAACCCTGCCGTGATTGCCGACAACGTTGGTGATAACGTCGGCGACTGTGCAGGCATGGCCGCGGACCTCTTTGAGACGTATGCCGTGACCCTCGTTGCCGCGATGGTCCTGGGGGGACTTATTTCGACAGATGACAATTTAATCCTCTATCCGCTCGCCCTTGGAGCGATCGCCATCGTCGCCTCGATCCTAGGAACATTCTTCATTAAGCTCGGTAAAAGCCAAAACATCATGGGGGCGCTCTACAAAGGCCTTGCTGCCGCTGGCGTCCTTGCGGCTATCGGCTTCTGGTTCGTAACCAATGCCTTTGCTCTGAGCAATGGCCGTGACCTTTTTTACTCCTCGCTCTTGGGACTTATCATAACGGGCCTGCTCATCATGATCACGGAGTACTACACCGCGACTGAATACATGCCTGTCCAGAAACTCGCGGAGGCCTCGCAGTCCGGACACGGTACGAACATCATTGCCGGCCTCGCCCTCTCGATGAAAGCCACCGCCCTGCCCGTACTCACAATCGTCCTGGGCATCCTCATCGCGTACTCGCTCGCCGGCCTCTACGGCATTGCGATCGCCGCGGTCGCCATGCTCTCGCTCACGGGTATCATCGTAGCGATCGATGCCTATGGACCGATCACGGATAACGCGGGTGGGATCGCCGAGATGGCCGGACTCCCAGAAGAAGTTCGTAACGTGACCGACCCACTTGATGCAGTCGGTAACACAACAAAGGCAGTCACAAAAGCCTACGCCATCGGCTCAGCCGGACTCGCCACCCTTGTGCTCTTCGGAGACTATGTCCATACGATCGAAGCGACGGGTACGCAAGTCGTATTTAATCTTGTTGACCCACGCGTGATCGCTGGTCTTTTCTTGGGCGGGCTCATCACATATCTCTTCGGAGCCATGGCGATGGAAGCCGTTGGAAAAGCCGCCGGAGCTGTTGTGGAGGAAGTGCGACGTCAGTTCCGAGAGATCCACGGCATCATGGACGGCACCGCAAAGCCTGAATACGGCAAGGCCGTCGACATCGTCACGGGGCGCGCCATCAAGTACATGATCGCTCCATCACTTCTGGCCGTGCTCGCCCCCATCGTGGTCGGATTTGCTCTGGGAGCAGAGGCACTTGGCGGACTCCTCATTGGTTCGATCATTACTGGTCTCTTTGTCGCAATCTCCATGACTACCGGAGGCGGAGCCTGGGATAACGCCAAGAAGTACATCGAAAAAGGTAACTATGGTGGAAAGGGAAGCGATGCTCACAAGGCAGCTGTCACCGGCGACACCGTGGGCGATCCCTACAAGGACACGGCTGGTCCAGCTCTCAACCCGATGATCAAGATCCTCAACATCGTGGCCCTGCTCATCGCTGCTCTCATTGTCTAAACAAGACACCCTCGGCCTCGGCTGGGGGTGTTTTTGAATGACCAAAATAAAATCCCTCGCGGAGACGAGGGGGTGCGTGGAACGGCTCAGGAACGAGCGTGGCGGCTGCCGGCGCTGCGTGCTTTGCGCGAGGAAGAGAGACGGACAGAGCGCTCTGCGAAGTGGGGGTCGACGATCTCGAACCTCACCTGCATCTTGAACTTGCCCGCGGCAGCCGTGAGCAAGGTACGCAGGGCTCCCGCGTGCTGCCCCTTCTTGCCGATCACCTTGCCGATGTCCTCGGCGTGGACGTGCAGCTCCAGCAAGACGACGCTTTCTCCGACGATGGCCTTGATGTGGACCTCGTCGGGGTGGTCGACCAGAGCCTTGACCATGGCCGTGGCCGTGTAGGTGAGCTGCTCGGAGGGCGACTCCAGCGATTCGATACGTTCAGCAGCGGTGCTCATCAGGGAGTTCCTTTTCGGTGAGAGGGGAGGACGCGAGCGAAAATACATTGGGGGATTACCGACCGTTTGTCAAAAACGCGTGGTGTTTCTTGACGTTCCGCGCTTTTTCTCCTACAGTGCGGTGTCGCTCTTTCCACCACCCATCACCCCAAAGGAGGCGTCATGGCGACAACTCGCGCCCAACGGCGCCACCTGAAGAACGCCGGGTACAAAAACCTGCGCCTGACTGACAGCGCGGCTGATTGGTCGCTGTATCTGGGGGTCACCCCCAAGGATGCCGCTTCCATCAAGGCCGCTTTGGAAAGGATCATCCCTCTCAACGTCGGGAAGAAGGAGAGCCCTGACGAGCTCCTGAACCGGGCCGTGAAGAACCTCTTGGACGCCGCACACGGCGGGTCGGCCTACTTCCTGTGTCTGGCAGATGCCGAGACCTACGGCCTCAGGTTCAGCCGCCTCGACGATGTGACCACCGTGTTTGGCTGGATCCAAGTCCAGTACGAACAGTGGCTGAGGGAGGCGAACGCCACCAAGACCGGTCGCGTCAATCGCGACGAGAGGTTCTGGAAAGGCTTCAACAACGCCTGCTACAGCTTGTTGAGCTACTTCGAAGGACACTGGAACTGCGATCCCTCGGACGGTGTCCTCGATGCCCAGACGATCATCGACACCTTCGACCTCCTGGGAGTCGTTGGGGTTACGTTCCAGGTCTGCGCATTCCTGCGCATCGTCCGAGCCAGCAAGCAGGTTGGGATCGAACAAGGGCTCCTCAAGTCTCTTGTCCTGAACCACCACTGCACACGCATCAACGACTTCGCAGCCCTCATGGAAGAGGGTCTCCTGACCCAGAGCACGTACTGGGAGCTTGCCTCGCGTCCGGCTCTTGTCGAGGCCCTCTCCTACAGTGGTCTCAAGCTCCTCCTCTCCCGCTGGAAGGCGGGGGGCGGCGAGCTGCTCGCGTTCGCGCGTTCCATGGTCGATGAGCTCTACCCGCAGGGCGTGCCCAGAGGGACAAACCCACATAAGTCGGATTGGCCTTTTGGAATCATCGAATTCCTCAAGCGGGTTCAGGAAGACTTGGCGGCAAAAGACGTCCTCATCTTCAGCTTCCATGTTCACACCAAGGATCCTGGAATCTACACGCCTGGGAACGCGCAGATCCTCCTGGCCGAGCCAGAGCCCGACGACCTTCTCGACATCGCCCTGGAGGTCCTGACCCACTCCGACGATCCGGAGTGCGTCGAAGTCGAAATCGATGATCCTCCAGAGCCCACGGACGAACCTTCCCTCGAGCCCACTCCCGAAGCCGCAAGGGATGCGGACGTGCACGATCTCTGGTTGGAGCAATTCGCTGCGCGTGCGGCCATGAACGCGGCACGTTTGGCAGCGATCTCTAACCAGGTCGAGCCCGAACCAGTCCACGCCCCCACGGCGTGGGAGGACGTCCACGACCTGATCGTCATGGACGCGCACGAGGGTCAAGAAGGGGTCGAGGACTCTGGCCTCCAAGCTCTGCTTGCAGACCTTGGGGAAATCGAACACCTGCTCGACCTGGCCGCACGAGGCGACACGGACGGCGTCCTGGGCCTGTGGTCCGCGTGGATAGATCCCATCCGCGACCGTGTCCACGCGGTGGATGCGCGCCTCAAGGAACTGGCCTCGCGACCAACAGAAGTCATCGAGGTCGTCCTCGCCCCCGAGCCTTCAATTGCTCCTGAGCCTTCTGCCCCCGAGCCGACTCCAGCTCCCGCTCCTCCTCAAGTCGCGCCTCCTGCACAAAAGCATCCTCCGTTCCCTGAAGGGGACATCGGGGCGCTCTTCCTGGACGCCTACAACACGCTTGCTCGTCTCCCTTCTGGGGCGATGAAGCGGCAACTCAAGAGCCAGCTCGAAGCACTCCGCACCGAGGCACTCAGCGACGGAAGCGTCCGCTCGCTCAAGCCCCGTGTCGCCGCCATCCAGAAGGAAGTCATCGACTTCCTCGACATCCTCAACTGACCCCTGCCTCCTCTTACGAGGAGGCTTGCCACCCGAAGCTCAACGAGCGAAGGGTGGCTTTTTCATTGACGAAACCTCTTTCCTCTGGTACAAGGATCCGTCGCTCTTTTCACAAACCTTCGGAGGACATCGTGGTCAGAGACAGCACCCTAAAGCTCATCACCTTGATGGCAGATGGCGAGACCAAGTTCAAGCTCATCCAAGGCCAGTACGCGGCCGGACACTTCGACGACGAAGACCTCTACGACCTGCTCGTGCGCTCCATCGAGCGCAACCCCCGCTACTACTTTGAGCAGATCACCAAAAGCGATCTCTTGAAGTACATGTGGCGTCGGTTCCAGGCCTATCCCGAGGCGCTCGCCCGCGCGCTCGTGCGCGTGAGCCCTGAGCTCTTCTACGGCAACCCCGAGTGGGTCACCCGGCTCATCATCCGCCTCCAGAGCGACAAGCGTCTGGGCGCGGAGCTGGGGATGATCACCATCGCCCCCAGGCGGGGGACCGGGGCCGGAAGCGCCCACTTGGCGATCCGGATCGACGAGAGCCTCCTCTCGGCCATCCCGCGTGAGGTGCAGGACCTCGACGTCGAGTGCCGTATGCGCGAACTCCTCTTCTGGTACTCGCGCGACCGCGACCTGGGCGGACAGTTTGCCCAGGAGTGCATCCAGGACGCGGCCAACGCCTACGAGGCCCGCGTCTGGTCTGCAGCCCGCGACCAGATGGAGCGCTACTTCGACACGTCCTACGACCGCACCGTCCCACAGCTCAATGGGCGCCTATTCCCGGCCGTGCACGTCCGGTGGTGGTTGGAGCGCTCGCGCAGCGAAATGCGGGTCCTCAACATCGGCGACACCGGCACGTACAAGACGAGCTACTCGGCGATCGCCATGCGCGAGGCCGGCTGCCGCCGCGTCTTGGTCTTCTGCGCCCCCAACGCACGGCAGAACTGGGCGCGCGAGCTCAGGCTCTACTACCCGCACCTGCGCGTGATGGGACGGATCGAGGTCATTGAGTCCGCACGCGATGTCGAGGTCCTCTCGGCCAACGCGGAATTCCTGATCGTCGGCTACACGACCCTCATCCACCGCTCGGTCATCGACGCCCTGAAGAACCAGGAGATCGACGGCATCATCTGGGACGAGAGCCAGTACGGCAAGAACGTCATCGGCTCCAGCCCGGCCAAACGAGCCTTGGGCGCGCTAGAGATCATCCATGCGCACGCGCCTCGAGTGAAGAAGATCGTCGCCAACTCCGCGACCCCTTGGGAGAACTCGCCCGAAGAAATCGCCGCGCTCGCTTGCGTCCTGCGGCCCGAACTCTTCCCAGACCCCAAGAGCTTCCTGCGCTCGGGCGCCTACGCCTCCCCGCGCTTCCTGCGTGCGCTACTGGAAACCTGCATCTTGGACATCGGCCTGCACGAAGTCCGCGACCTCCCATCGGTCACCCCCAAGCCCTGGGAGGACCTCTTCGGGGCCGTCGCGGTCGACATGACCCTGACCCAGTCGGCGCTCTACCAGCACCTCCTGGACCATGTGCCTGAGCAAGACGAGGGCGATGACAGTCTGCGGGTCGTCAATGGGGTGGACGGGAGCCAGAAGGTCCGCTACCTCCTCTACGCCTGCGATATGCCCCATGTGCTGGAACGCCTGGCACAGTACGACTGGCCCCCCGAGGTCGAGGCGGCCTTCGAAGACTGGCGGCTCTCCGCCAAGCTCGTCTGGTTGCGCGAGACCATCGACCAAGCGATCGGCAAGGCAAAGATCGTGGTGGCCTCCGGCCTCTACGTACAAGGGGTGACCCAGCCCGTGAAGGACGACGACGAGATCCTCTGGATCGGCCGTTGCCTGCGCGAGTGGTACGGCGAAGAATCCGTCCTCTTGCTGGACGGCTCGGTCGCGATCGGGGAGGAGCGCGACGCGCTCATCACGCGCTGGCGCGAAGAGGAACGTGCTCGAATCCTGCTGGTCTCCACCAAGACCTGTCCGGACTCGATCAACCTCTCCGTAACCATCAAGCCCAACCCGACGCTCCAGGAACTCCTGGTCATCGGGTTTGCGATGGACTGGAAACCGTGGAAGCAATTCCTCGGCCGGTTCTATCGCGAAGGCCTCGCGCTCCCCATGCGTTACCTCAGCCTGGTCCTGCGCCATACGGTGTGCGAAGCCCGCATGGACCTCAACCGCCGCAAGTGGACGTCGCAGACACGGTTCCGCTCCCGCGTCCCGCCAACGGCGGAGGAGTGGGCGGAGTACTCGCAAGACGACGCCAATACGCTCTCGGGATTCATGCGCAGCCCCGAGGAGTGGGTGAGCCTCATCAACAACGATGTGCGCGGGGCGGGCGAGAGCTCGGCCACCGCGTACCTCGACCGAGATTCGGGGCTCAGCACCAATGGCGAGATCTTTGCGCGCAGCTTCCTGGCGGCGCAAGAGCACATGGCCTCCGGCCACATCGCCCGGCATATGCGCTTTGCCATCCAAGAAGGACTTATCCCCGGCGGCATCCTCACGGACCCGACCGCGATCCTGGACGCCGGTTGCGGCCCCGCGACCCTGGCTCGTACCCTGGCGCTCCCGGTCATGGGGGTGGACCTCAACCCCTGGATGATCGACGTGGCGCGTGAGGTCGCTCCCGAGCTCGCCGTCAACAGCCAGAAAGGGAAGCTCTCCGAGCTCCCGCGCGAGTGGACGGATCGGTTCCGTCTCACCGTGAGCTCCATGGTGCTAGACTGGACGGCGCTGGGGAGCGCACAGGAGTCCGAGCGGCTCCAGTGTCTGCGAGAGCTCATACGAGTCACCGACCCCCACGGCCTCATCTGGCTGACGTTCAACCACAGCAGCATGGACGAATCCCTGTTCCGCGCGTGGACCGGGGCGCTCAAGCATGCGGGATGCGAACTCCTGCCACTGACCGGCCTGGTTGTCCCGGTCGTGGAGACCACCAAGAAGACACCGAGTTTCGCCTTCTGGTCCATCGTCTTCACGCCCGCGGGAAAGTCGATTGACCTGCAAGGCCACGGCTCGTTCCGCCTCCGGTTCGACGTGAGCCACATGAAAGCCCGTCGGGCTCGTGGGACGCACACCGCGACACCCAATGGCCCAGAGCCCGTGCTCTACGACCGCTTCGTCGTGAAGGACCCAAGCGCTCGCGTGGAACAGACTGACACCATCGCCGTGCGCCAGACGCTGCTCTCTGAGCTCGGGCGCTGGGCACGGGTTGAAGGCAAACCGATCCACATCGGTCAACGCGTCATCGACCTCTTCGGTAACGACTGGCGGACCCTCGAGCGCCTGCAACAACGCGGGATCATCTCCTGGGAACGCCCCTGAGAGTTACGCTCTCAACGACCCCCCCAACACTTCGGTGAAGGGGGCTTTTCTTTTTCGATCCCCCTCCTTTTTAAGGAGGGGCTAGGGGTGGTTACGAGTCCATCATCGTTGACGATAGTCGTTTCCTTTGTTAGTCTCAAACCTTGCAGCTTTCTGCGAGAACCCGGAGATTTCCATGGCCAAGTCCCACTCCCTCTTCACGCTCGGGGTCCATGAACTCGCCCAAGCCCTCCAAGGTCAGGAGCTCGAACTCCCCGACGGCCGCGTGATCACGATCACGCAGACCGAAGGCTACCCCCGCTCCCAGAACGACCGTGGCGTCTACAAGCCCATGCTCGAGATGTCTCCCGGGCAGGTGTTCATTCCCCGCGTCATGAGCGCGTTTGTCTTCCTCATCGTCGCGCTCGATGGCAAGCAGGCAGGTGCCTGCGTCCGCATCGTGGGCATCGACACGCCGGAAGCGGGCGAGATCGGTGGCGGCGGTCGGGTCAGCAAGTACGTCGGGTTCACCGAGCACCGGCAGGTCGGCCGGATCGAGGAACGCATGGGCAAGTCCCTGCGTCTGGTCATGGAAGGGACTCTCGCGCCCGAGGTGCCGGCCACGAACGGTGGCTCCAAGGTGAGGCTCACGGACCGCGTCCTCTCCCGCTACGCCGATGCCCTGGGCGGCTACTACACGAACAGGCCACGGGCCGGCGAGTCCTACGACGCCTTCCTCACCCGCATCAAGTCCGAGTGGAGCAACGAGGCCCAGCTCAAGAAGCAGCTCGGCATCGGCTGAACCACCCACACCAACACGGTCGACCCACAAGGTCGATTTTCTCTTTTCTCATCTTGTGTCATCCCGACGACCGTCGTAAGCGGAGGAGGGATCTCGCGTTGACAATCCCGACCTCAGGCCGTACTCTGCCGGGTCGCCATTTCGGCGAAGGAGGAACTAGAACGTGTCTCGTAAACCCCCCGGATACTGGGATGACTGGAAGAACGTAGAGGAAGCTCTGCGCCCGGTCATCACAGACCTGGGCCGGTTTCCGACAATGCCTGAACTTAGGACTAGGGAGCTCAACGGTCTCATTCGTGGCATCAATCGCTCTCACGGCGGTATGCCCCTGGTGCGACACAGGCTCGGTTGTAAATCGGCCAAGCGACCAGACGGCTACTACAGGGACTGGGAAAATGTCCGTCGTGAACTGGAAGAGGCTAAGAAGAAGCTCGGCCACTACCCTTCCACCAAGGAAATGAATGGTCTGGGCTTCACGTCTCTTGCGGATGGAATCCGCCGCTACCACGGTGGCATTGCCGCCGTCTGGAAAAGATTGGGGACGAGGGTAAAGAGATCCCCCAACGGGTCGCTCGCTGATTGGAAATCAGTCCAACAACTCCTTGAAGAAACGAGGACGAAACTTGGTCACTTCCCGACGTCTCAGGAACTCCATGACCTCGGGATGAGTTCCACGGCGGCAGCGATCTGCCAGCACCATGGCGGTTTCACTGTCGTACGAAATAGGATGGGAGAGAAACCCAGTCGATCTCCCAAAGGAACCTGGCAAGAATGGGAGAACGTCGAACAGACGCTCAAGACGATGACCCAAGAACTGGGTCGGTTCCCCAGAAGGGAAGATTTCCTGGATCGAAATCTGACCTCTATGCAAAGAAGCATGGAGAAAAACTTTGGTGGAATTCCTGGTTGTCGGCGCAGGATGGGGGACTCCACTGGCCGGGTTCCAAATGGGCACTACCAGAACTGGGAGAACGTTCAGAGAGACCTCCAAGGCATCATCCAAAAGCTGGGTCGATTCCCAACAAGCGGAGACTTGAAAGACCAAGGCTTCTCCGGACTGAGAAGCACGATAGAAAGGACCCATGGAGGGCTAAGGGCCGTCGCCCATAAGATGGGGTACGAGGTCACAAAGAAACCAGACGGATACTGGAAGGAGTGGGCGAATGTTGAACAGGAGCTTCGGCGCCTGTTCGAAAAGCTGGGCCGACCTCCCACGAAGGAAGACCTCGATTCTGAAAAGCGCGGCTCCGTCTCCATCGCGATCCACAAATACCACGGCGGCTGGGACGCAGTTCGTAGGAGACTCGGTTGGTCAGCGGCTACTCGTGACGTCCTCAACTGTTACGCCGACTCGATTGCCGCGACATATATGGCTGAGTCGAGAAGCGAGAGCTTCGAGGACTTCCTCACCACGCTCGAGCGCGAGTGCCCCTACGAACGCGATCTGCGGGTGCGACTCGGGCTTCCACCAGAGCCCGACTCGACCTGACACCACGATCGACCCGCAAGGTCGATTTTTCTATGCAGGTCGGATATTAAGTATCCGACAGGCAAGGGGAATGTTGACTTTCGGTCGATCTAGCCGTATCTTACCCAGTCGCCAACTTTGGCGAAATGGAGGAACGGCCCCATGCCCCAACACGATCAGGCTACGCGGGCGGTCACCGCCCAGCGCCCGGTCGTTGAAGGACTGGGCGAGAAGAAAAAGAAGCCCAACGGCTACTACAAGGATTGGGAGAACTGTCAGCGAGAACTGCATGGCGCCATCGATAGGCTCGAGCACTTCCCGACCAAGACTGAACTCGAGGTACTGGGTCTTGGGAGCCTAGCAACGAGTGTCATCTCCTATCATGGGGGGATGCGAACCGCAGCCCTGAAGATGGGCTGTACTCCCGCCAAGCCGACCCAAGACGGCTATTGGAAAAGCTGGAACAACTGCGAGGCGCAACTTCGTAAACTTCGCAAGACGCTCAGGCACTTTCCGACAGATCGTGAGATGAGAGACCTTGGACAGTCCGGGTTCCTGAGCGCCTTGGCGGACTACCATGGTGGGCTCACCGGAGCCCGCACGCGGATGAACGTCCGCCCTCCTGCCCGCCCAAAGCAAAAATCACGTCCACGACGGCCGTCCAAATCGCGATCCAACCGCTCCTGGCAGGCATGGAAAAACGTGGAGCGCGAGTTCAAAATCGTCATTCGCACCCTTGGCCACTTCCCCACGCAAAAAGAACTCGCCGCCCTCAAGCAGAGCTCTCTCGCGTTCGCCGCGTGGAAGTACCACGGGGGTCTGTACGCTGTACGCGAACGTCTGGGTCTCCACGACGAAACCGCGGAGCGCCCAAAGGGGTACTGGAAGGAATGGGATCACATCGAGCCCATCCTGCGAACATTGACGACCACGCTCGGACACTTTCCGTCACACTCTGAGATTGACACAGCCGGACACGTCTCTGCCGGGGACGCCATCCGCAAGTACCACGGTGGCATGAACGCGGCACGCAAACGAATGGAAGCTCCGCAGCAGACAAAGCACGGGCACTGGCTTGTGTGGAAAAACTGCGAGGCAAAACTGCGTGAGCTGATGGCTGAGATCGGAAAGTTCCCCAGCGGAAAATGGCTCGCGGCGAATAAGCATGGGGGTCTCGCTGATGCCATCAACAAGCGCCACGGCGGATTCCTCAAAGTCCGCGCACGCCTAGGCCATGTCCGTGACGTGAAGCCCGACGGGTACTGGCAGGTGTGGAAGAATGTGGAGAAAGAGCTGCGAGACGTGGTGCGGTCGCTGGGTCACTTCCCGAACCCACAAGAACTGAGACGATTGGGACTCAATTCCTTGTCCCACGCCATGAGCGAACACCATGGCGGCTTCATCGTCACACGCAAGCGCCTCGGATACGAGCGAGCGTCGACGGGATTCCTCGCTCGCTACGCCGACTCGATCGCCGACGCGTATCTCCAGACATCTGGAAAGACGAGCTTCGACGAGTACGTCACCGAGCTCGAGCGCGAGTGCCCCTACGAGCGCGACCTGCGCGTGCGCCTCGGGCTTCCTCCAGAGCCCGACCTGACCTGACACCACGATCGGCCCCCAAGGTCGACCTGTCCGCCTGTAGCTCCGCAGGAGCGAAGGCGGATTTTTTCTAACCCCGTCGGACATTAAATGTCCGACGGGGTTGACGATTTCACCTTTCGGCCGTACTCTGCCGGGTCGTCCTTTCCAACTTGGAGGAACCCCCAACGTGTCTCGTAAACCACCTGGATACTGGGATGACTGGAAGAACGTAGAGGAAGCTCTGCACCCGGTCATCGCACGACTGGGTCGGTTTCCGAAACGCAACGAAGTGACTGCCCTGCCGAATGGATACGCACTCAACTGCATCATCCAAGATGCCGGCGGCTATGTAGCGGTCGCCGAAGGGATGGGGCTCGACGCCAACCACTTCCATCGCCCAAACGGGTACTGGAAAAAGTGGGAGAACGTAAAAAGGACGCTACTCAGGCTCATAGAAAAGCATGGCCGGCTCCCTTCACGCAGGGAACTCAACGCTCTGGGTGAATCGACGCTCGTCCAAGCCATCACGCTGTACCATGGCGGGACCATAGCCGCCTGTCGGCGGCTGAAGGTTTCCCTTCCGCGTCAGCCCAGCGGCTACTGGAAGGCCTGGGAGCATGTCGAAAAAACATTGAGCGAGCTCACGGAAAAACTTGGCCACTTCCCAACATTCGCTGATCTCAATACGTCTGAGCATCGTGGACTTACGAGCGCTGTCGCCCGCTACCACGGCGGAATGAAAAGCGTTCGCAGGAAGATGGTCGGTGGTCCACCGACCAACCAAGTTCTCCACTGCTACGCCGACTCGGTCGCCGACGCGTATCTCCAGACACCTGGAAGTGGGAGCTTCGACGAGTACGTCGCCCAGCTCGAGCACGAGTGCCCCTACGAGCGCGACCTGCGTGCACGACTCGGACTTCCACCTGAACCTTCCATGGAGCAACCCACATGACTCTGGAGCAGACCATCCTGCGCAAGATCCAAGAGGCCTTCGAGGCCTGGGACCGCGCGGGGCGGCCTGGTCTGTTCCGCGTGTTCCTCGAGGAAGCAGAGGAAGGGATCCTCGACATCCTTGCCGAGCTTCCTGGTGTCCGCACGAAACTCGGGCAGGACCGCGACGGGCGAAAGCTCCTCGCCGAACTCGACAAGATGCCCGCCCATCGCCCCGTCCCGGACTCTGTCCTTGGTCTGTACATCCATGACATCACCATGGTGTACCAGCAAGGACACACCGCTGAGTCCTTCGAGGCCTTCCTCGACCGCCTCCGTCGCGAGTGCTCGACCGAGGAAGAACTCGACGCGCTCCTCAAACGCCTCAACGAATAGCCTCCCCTGGCTATTTTTCTTTTTCGCCTGCCATTGACAGAAACAAGCTGTTTTGTTAGGTTCGAGAGTCCGTGAATCCTTTTCTCTCACGGAAGGAGGGAGCAAATGGCTCTCAAGCGAATCGAGATCCCAGGCGTTCGGCCCATGGAACAGGGCGACAGCGAACTCCTCGTCTTCGTCCTGAGCGCCCCGCTCCTGTTGGAGATCGGGGTCACGCTGCGCTTCGGCGAGCACCCTCTGGGGGTGAACCGTGAGCTCACGCCCAACCGGGCCAAGGAGATGCTCCGATACATGAAGACCGCCAAGCGGCCGATCATGCGCGACCCGATCCTGGGTTGCCTCTACCCGGGCGACGGGGTCGAGTGGTCGTACGACCGCAAGCGTGGGATCCTCACGGCCGAGGTCGAGACCGACCCGGACAAGCGGACGGAAGGGTGCTTCTTCGTCGTGGACGATGGACAGCACCGGCTCGCGACGCTCGAGATGCTCTCGGGCGACGACCGCAAGCGCTGGAGCTTCACCGTCATCGCGGGCATGGGTCTGGAGGTCGACGACCGCATCGCACTGTTCATGCAGGGCGAGAAGCGCGTCCGCGTCTCCAACCGGCTCCTGCTCGCGCAGATGGACGCCACCAACACGTTCCCCAACGATACGACGGGGAATGCCTACCGCGTGGCCAAGCGCCTCAACGAGGCCACTGCCTCGCCCCTGCGCGGCAAGATCTACTTCGGGCAGAGCCCGAAGGTTCCCAAGGGGACCTTCCCCGTCACCTCGCTCATGGGTCAGCTCAAGTACGCCATGGGGAAGCGCTCGCGCCTCAACCCGTACCCCAGCGAACAGCAGAAGGAGATGGTCCTCAACCTCTTCATCGCCGCGGCCCAGCAGTGGCCTGGGCAGTGGGGGAAGCTGGACAAGACGCTGGGACGCCCCCTGGGCTACCTGACGCTCATCACGCTGATCGCCAGGAGTGGCAACCTGTACGCGCTCCTCAACGGGAACTTCAACTTGGATTCCTTCCGGCGAGCCATGGAGCACGCCAAGGGGTTCAGGTGGGATCAGCCCGGAACCCGCGACGGGTCGATCACGTACAACAAGCTGATGCTCTCCCTGGACGAGCACCTCGGCCAGTCGATCGCCGCCGCCGAGAGCGCCCGCGCCAGCTAGGCGTGCCACGCTCGACATGACCAGTTCCGCTGGTCAACGCGCCCCGACACCAAACCTCTCCAGGTACAGGTGATCGGGGCTTTTCCATTGACAAAGAAGCGTGAAATCGATATTCTCCCGACGTTATCTTTGAAGAAATCTTATGCCAAGCGTTGAAAAAGAACTGCTCCCAAAGAACGGACTCAGGCTCACGTTCACCCTCACCCAGGACGATGCGCTGCCTTACTTAGAGGAGGCCGCGAAGCGCTTGAGTGAGCAGACCTCGATCCCTGGGTTTCGTCCTGGTCACGCGACGTTTGAAATTATCAAACAGCGACTGGGCGAAATGAAAATCCTTGAGGAGGCGCTTGAGTCGATCGTTCGTAAGTCGTTCATCTCCGCCATTTTGGAAGACAATATCGATACCGTTGGCTCGCCTAAAGTTGATGTCGTGAAACTTGCCCCAGGCAATGACATCGTCTTCACGGCCGAGATCACGCTTATGCCTCGCGCAAAGAGCTTGCCAGACCTCTCGAAACTTTCCGTCAACGCACAAAAACCAAACGTCGAAGACAAAGAAGTCGATCTCGCCTTGCGTGATCTTCAGCGCATGCAGACCTCCGAGGTTCGTGCGACCGCACAAGAAGCGGTGACTATGGGTGATAAGGTCGTCATTTCGATGAACATGAAACTCGACAAGGTTCCGGTCGAGGGTGGTCAATCGCCAAACCATGCCGTGTACCTCAACGAGGAGTACTACATCCCAGGATTTAAGGAGAAACTCGAAGGGATGAAGGAAGGAGAAAAGAAAACATTCTCACTCGCGTTTCCCAAAGAGCATGTCCAAACGATGGTGGCAGGGAAGGATGTTGAGTTCGATGTTGAGCTGAAAGAACTCTTCCACCTCCAACCGCCGGCGCTTGATGATACGCTCGCGACCATGCTTGGCATGAAGGACTTCGAGGCGCTCAAAGACGTCATTCGGAAAAATCTTCTCGACGAGAAGGAACACGAAGCACGCTCCAAGGAAGAGAAGGAGATGCTCGAGCTCGTCGCTGGCAAAACACAATTTGAAGACATCCCCGACCTGCTGCTCAACGAGGATATCAACAAAATGATTCTCGAACTCCAGCGTGCTGTGGAGGCACAAGGCCTCGAGTTCGACACCTACGTGAAGAACCTCGGCAAGACACTGGCGGCCATGAAACTCGACTTCACGCCTCAAGCGCTCATGCGCGTCAAAGTGGCGATCGCCATGCGCGAGATCGCTCGCGAGCAGGGGATTGAGGCCACAGACAAAGAGCTCGACGATGAGCTCGACCGTATCGCCGAAGGCTATGAGGATGCAAAGACGAAGGAACAAGTCTACTCGCCCCAGTACCGCGACTACATGGAGCAGATCCTCAAAAACCGAAAAGTCATCGAGTACCTACGAGGGATCATCATCAAGTAATTCGAAAAGCGGTCCACAATGGGCTGCTTTTTAATTTGGCACGAGCTTCGACTCGGGTGTATGGTGAAACGGTCACTTGATCGTCTATGCGAGAGTTAGAAATCGGCATTTCTGCGGCCAAACAAGCAGGAGAGTATCTTCTCTCTGTTTTTGGTTCATGCCATAGTGTTCGATTTAAGTCCGACAATTCGCCAGTCACAGATGCGGACCTGGTAAGTAGCACAATCGTAAAAAAAGCCATTTCTGAAGCGTTTCCCAACCACTCGATTTTGTGCGAAGAGCTCCCTGACGCCCTCTCTCGCACAATTGGTCCAGAGCCCACCTGGGTCATCGACCCTCTGGACGGCACGTCTAACTTCATCGCCAACATTCCGTTGTTTGCTGTCGTGATCGGGTATGTCGTCGGAGGGGAAACCCAGCTGGGCATCATTTATGACCCACTTCATAGCGATCTGTTTGTTGCACAAGCTGGAAAAGGTGCGTCCCTTAATGGGAAGCCTATGCGCGTCTCGACAAAAAACGGAGTACGCGGCGCTATGCTCTTTGCGGGGCGTGGCTACCGAGATCGGGATCACGAAAAACATGGCCAGATCATCTATGCGCTGGAACAACAAACGACCTACTTCCGTCGTCTTGGTTCAGCCGCGATCATGCTTGCAAGCGTAGCCTCCGGCCGCGCCGATTCAGTCATCCTTACGGGGAATAAACCTTGGGACGTCGTCGCTGGTGCCCTTCTCATCACCGAAGCGGGAGGACGCGTAACAGACTATTGTGGGAACCCGTGGACGGTTGAAAGCGAAGACTTGGTGGCAACCAACGGCCTCATCCATGATGAGCTGATCAGCATCACTCACGCACAGGATAAGGAAGCGTGCCTATGATTTTGACGGTCTATGTGAAACCAAGTGCCCGACGGCCGTCAGTAGAATGGGTCGATGAGGATACCATTAAAGTCTCTGTGACCGCGCCACCGGAAAAGGGGAAGGCGAACAAGGCAGTAATCGAGGCGCTCGCAGAAGAACTCGGCATCGCAAAATCGACCATTGAGCTCATACGCGGAGGAACAGCAAGAATCAAACAGTTCAAAATATAAGGCGGAGCCAGGGGACTCCGCCTATTTATCTAATTTTTTGGTGGTTCGTCGATGCCACCTGGAGAAAATGGGTTGCACCGAAGGATGCGCCAGGCCGTCATCAAGCCTCCCTTTAACAGACCATGACGGGCAATGCATTCGTGACCATACTCGGAGCACGACGGGTAAAATCGACAAAACCCCCCAGGAAACAGGTGTTTGAATGGGCCGTGGTCAAAAGAAAGGGTCTTTTGGTAGAGACGGATCGTTTTGAGGGCAAGCCAGCGCATACCTACAGGAGTCGAGCCTTCTTGAGCCCAGCAAGGACCTCTTTTTGGATGGCCTCAAACGGTTTGTCGATGGCCTGAGGTTTGAGAAAGAGGAGTACGTCGTATCCCGGGGAGATTTGAGGAAGGACCTCATGGACGACTGCACGTACCTGACGCTTCAGACGATTGCGAACAACCGCTTTTTTGGAGACTTTCACTCCTGCCACCACGGCAAACCGACTCACAGGCAGGGCATTCGCCCGAAACTTGATCCCCACAAGCGAACCAAAAACGCTCTTCCCGCGGGCAAAGAGCGTTTTGATGTCTTTTTCAAGGCGTAGGCGGTGTGCCTGCGGCAACATAGCTTAGACCGTAAGC
>JACQSJ010000005.1 GCA_016205995.1 Candidatus Uhrbacteria bacterium
CCGGTGATTATCGAAGTGTAATCAAACAAAACCGCCCTCACACGGCGGTTTTATTGTAGAACACACTGATCTGGTGACGACGTCACCAGATATACTAAAACTTAGGGAGAAGCGGCGACCCATGGCCGTAGCACATGAATGCACGAGCCAACTTCAACCACATTGTATCAAAAAGAAAAAGGATCCAAGGTTCTCCGGCGGAGCCGGATCCGGCTTCGCCGGACAAGAACCCAGGATCCAAGCGTCTTAGAGAACGCCGAGGAGGCGGAAGCCCACGAAGTCGCTGGGACCGCTGGACCAGCTCCTGCACACGGCGGCAAGCCCACCGAAGTCACGGTTGCCGACGATCACGCGGTCGGCAGAACCGTAGGCGTTTTCGGTCCATTCCCAGGAGTTCGTGGCGCCGAGATCGGGGAACAGCGTCCCATGGAGTCGGTTGAGCTCCAAGAGGATGTTGCCGAAAAAATTCCACTCCTCCGCGGTCAACGGACGTACCGCGGCCTTCTTGAGACCCCAGAGCCGGGTCGTTTGGGGGCACAGGGTGGCACGCAGGTGACCCCAGGAGGTCTTGAAACGGGTCTTGATCCCGAGCTCATGGATGAGACGGTCGTTGCCGTACCCCTTGGGATCGTTCCAGTCGGGCTTGCGGATAAGCTCGACCACCGCCCAACGTCCAGGAAGCGAGTAGCGCTTGATGGTGCTCGGGTCGAGGTGCCGATCCCAGGCGGACTGGATCCAGTTGCTGGGGTAGACGTCCTGCGTGATCGTCTTGGGAAGGAAGATCGGGAGAAGACTCCAATCCTCGATCCAACTACGAATCTTCGCGCTCAGGCGCGGCATGGCCGGCACCGTGATCTTGAGCTCCCCGAACTTCTGGGCGAAGAACTCCGTCCAGAACGCACGAGGGTCACCTGCGATGCGGTGCAGGAGTGCCTCGGTCACGGAGACACTGGGCGGATCTTCCGCCGACGTCGCCTTGGGCGCGAGCTGAGCCTTCACCCAGGCATCGAGCGCCAACGGGTCGATCTGCTGGCGAGCGAGCGCTTCGCCAAGCGGCATGGTGACCGTGTAGGCGCCCAGCAGGCCATTGAGGCCATCGGGGGTGATGTGATCGCGCCGACGATTGATCTCGTCAGCCCAGCCGGGCAATGCTTCCAGTGCCATGGTCTTCTCCTTCCCTTGCGACTCTCCCACCACTCTTTACAGACGGATTGGTAGGTGCTTGCAAAGGACGAACGTGCACGGAACCTCCGTGCTGGTGTGCTTGCAAAACTGGAGGATTCCAGCCGTACAAACGACTGGAGATACTAGTCCCGTTTGGCGGAAAGGTCAATAACTGGTAGGATATTTTATATGTCTACGAATGCAAATATACAGATCAAAAAAGAGTTTAACGCACTTAAAGGAGAAGTGCGTTCTCTTAGATCTTTTATCATAAGCATGCTTGGAAAGGATACGGAGGGCGAATATCGACCAGAACTCGTTGAAGAACTCGTCCAAGCTTCAGTAGAAAAACCAAACTATACCTACACTGGTGCAGGATCTCTCCTCAAGCAAATCAAGAACCTATGATCCGCATCCAGTACGGACGAGAGTTCCTTCACAGTGCCAAGCAACTTCCAAAACAGATACAATCAAAACTCGACAGACTTCTCTCGGTACTCGCACACAATCCCTACGACTCCCAACTCCATACGAAGAAACTTCATGGTGAACTCGTCGGTTATCTCTCGTTCCGCATCACTCGAGATTGGCGAGTGATGTTTCAATTTCTTGAGCCCGACTCCATTTTGTTGCTACGAGTTAAGCACCGAAAAGACATCTATCGATAAACTCTATGCCTCGTATCCTAACCGCCCTCCAACCTTCTGGGATTCTCCATATTGGAAACCTCTTTGGCGCGATCGAACCGATGGTGAAGCTTCAGGTTGATGACAATGAGAACCTGCTCTTCATTGTCGACTACCACGCCATCACGGTTCCGCAAGAACCAGCTGAACTTCGTCGCAACATCTTGTTCGCGACCGCGACGTACCTCGCCGCCGGGATCGATCCCGAGAAAACCATCCTCTTCCAACAGTCGCGAGTTTCAGAGCACACCGAGCTTGCATGGATCTTGAACTGCTTGGTTCATATGGGCGAGCTGGAACGCATGACACAATACAAGGACAAGGCGCGTGGCAAGGGCGAGTCGGTCTCGGTAGGACTCTTTGACTACCCTGTCCTCATGGCCGCCGATATCCTGCTCTACGACACCAACGTCGTGCCGGTGGGAGAAGACCAGAAGCAACACGTCGAACTCGCACGCGACTTAGCCGAGCGATTCAACTCTCGCTTTGGTGAGACGTTCGTCGTCCCCCAGCCTCAAATCAGAAAAGAAGGTGCACGTATCATGGGACTGGATGACCCCGAAAAGAAAATGTCCAAGTCTGCCTCAAGCGAGAAGAACTACATCTCGCTCATGGACGACGAGAAGGCCGTGCTCAAGAAGATCAAGGCTGCTGTCACAGATTCAGGCTCGACTATCTCGTACGAGCAGACTCGCCCCGGCCTCGCCAACCTCCTCACCATCTACTCCCTCGTCACAGGAAAACCCACCGACCAAATCGTGAACGAATATGAAGGTGAGGGCTATGGCGATTTCAAAGTCGGCCTCGCGGGAGCGGTAAGTGCCTATCTCGCGCCCATCCAAGAAAAAATCAACGGCTACCTACAAGACGAACCCAAACTTCTCGCCATCCTCGAGACTGGCGCCGCGCGAGCCCAAGCAATCGCCGCAAAAAAAATGGAACTCGTCCGCCAAAAAATCGGCGTGAAACTCTAACCCACAAAGCAGGCAACCACCTGTTTTTGCCTGCTTTTGCATTGACACTGTTGGGTCAGATTGGTAGGCTCGCTGCGGAGGTTCCCATGCAACTTCGGCCAGCTCCGCGACGCTTTCTTCGCCCCCAGAATGCCGAACAGGTTCCGGGGATCATCACAGTGGCACTCGTGCCCATCGAGCTCGAGCTCTACGCGCAGACGCCCGACGCGTGCGCGGCGATCCTGGATCTGCTGCGGGCGGAGGGCCGCACGGTCACCGCCCACGCTCGCTTCGGCCTTCCCCAGTGGATGGCCTCGCTGCCCGAGTCCATGGGGATGAAGTACCGCTACGGGATGCGCAACGACGCCAAGCCCGACTGGCGCACCGTGCCACGCGACGTGCTCGTCGACGAGACCTGGCACTGGGCCCCGCTCAAGCGCGGACCCAAGCTCTACAACGAGCTCTGTGCTCGGGCTGGAATCATCTACGATCCCAACTACTACCCCCAGGGGGGACAGGATCGCCGCATGGACATCCAAGACCACCACTGGATGCGGCTCAACAGGCTGGTGAAACACTTCACCGAGGGTGTGGACTGGAACGAGTTCTTGGAGTGGTACCGTCGAGACCATCCGGGCGTCTCACTCTCGGCCGGCGCGACCTTCACGCGAGCCTTCCGCACGTTCCTCGGCGGCGAGGTTCCGGAGGTCCGTGCAGACAAGGGCGCTGTCTTCCTCACCGCCCTCTCCGTCGTAACCGGCTTGCCCATCTCCCCCGAATTCGCCGACGCCGGCGTCCGGGCGCTCGACGTCGTGCCCACGGCCGACCGCGAAGCGATCGCCGCCGCCGTCCTGGGCAAGGCACCCTGAACCACATCTGTCCCCCACGGCTCGCAAGCATCATGGGGGATTTTTGTTTTGCTCAATATCACACACAAGCAGGCATATTTCATTGACAACTTCGGCATTGTGCGATATTCTCTCGGAGTCCTTATGGATGGCCGGATGGCTACGTGCGGCAACGCGCGAGGAAAGTCCGAACACCTGCTGTGTCGCAAGACGCAACAAAAAGACAAGCCGCTAACGGCGGCCAGGGATAAGAATTGGGAGTCGAAGCATTGGAGAAATTCGTGCTCTGGTTCCTGACTCAAAACCTAGGGAAAGTACCACAGAGACAATACTAACTCCGACGCCCTTGAGGGGTCGGAGCCAAACGTGAAAAGTGAGACGGTGTCGCAAGGCTACGTCTCTCGCTCCATGGCGACATGGAAGCGTGGCAAACCCTTGTCGGTGAAAGAGCAAATTTGGTAGCTCGATAGAGCCTCTCAGCAATGAGAGGACTAGATAGATTGCCATCGCAACAAAATTCGGCTTATAGGCCACTCCCTAAGGACGACAAAGAATCTCGCTAAGCGCGGGGTTTTTTGTTACCATTGTTTCACTATGAAGCGTTCTGAACTCACGTTTACCCTTGCTCTTGTCCCGCTTGATTATCTTGCCCTCCTTGCCGCTGGTATCGCCGCCTACTTCTCCCGTTTCCATCCCGCCTTCACCGCCATCCGCCCGGTTATTTTTGATTTGACGCTCCAAGGCTACCTCAAAGTGGTGACGCCCATGGTGATCGTGTTCGTCCTGGTCTTTGCTGCCTCGGGCCTTTACGGCGTTACCCGTCGTTCGATCGCCAGCGAGCTCTCCCGCATCGTCCTTGCCTGCTCGGCCTCCATGGCGCTGGTGTTCGCGATCTCCTTTTTCTCGCGCGTCTTGTTTGAGTCGCGCTTCATCGCGATCGCCGGATGGGGCTTGGCGATTTTGTTTGTGGCGATTGAGCGTCTGGTGGTGCGTGGGCTCCAACGCTCGCTGTTGCGACTGGGGATCGGCACGCATCGAATCGTGATTATTGGCAAGACATCGGCCGCGGAGGCACTCGTGCGCGAGTTCAACCAAAAGAAGCGTTTGGGCTTCCAGGTCGTCGCCCAGTATAAAACCTTCACGAAGGCTCTTACCCGCGAGCTGCGCGAGTTCAAACGTGCGGACAAAATCGATGAAATCGTTCTGGCAAATCCAGAGGCTTCACGACAAGAAACGCTTGAGATCATCGCCTTCACAGAACAAGAGCACTTGGGTTTCAGATATTCCGCCGACCTCTTTACGGCCGCCATCGGCCGTTCCATCATTCACACCTACGCCGGCATCCCAGTCATCGAGGTACAAAAAACACCCCTTGATGGCTGGGGGGCGATTTACAAACGTCTCTTTGACGTAGTGGGTTCGAGCGTCTTGATCATCCTCACCTCGCCCGTCATGCTCGCAACCGCGCTCTCGATTAAGCTCGACTCACGCGGACCTGTGTTCTTTGCCAAGCTCGACGACGGAAGTCTGTCGCGACGCGTAGGCCAGGGCGGACAAACGTTTACCTACTTCAAGTTCCGCTCCATGCGTCCAGGAACACACGCGCTTCGATACAACGAGCTCGCCCAGGCCGACACGCGCAAAGGCTCTCCACTGGTGAAGATCAAAAACGATCCACGTGTGACGCGTGTGGGAAAATTCATCCGGAAATTTTCGATCGACGAGTTACCGGAGTTCTTCTTGGTCCTACGCGGCCACATGAGCCTGGTGGGCCCACGTCCGCACCTGCCCGAGGAAGTCGACCGCTACAAACCCGAGCAACGCAAAGTCCTCACCATCAAACCAGGCATCACGGGCATGGCGCAAATCTCCGGCCGCGCCGATCTCGATTTTGATGACGAAGTCCGACTCGATACCTACTACATTGAACACTGGAGTCCCTGGCTGGACCTCTACATCCTGCTTAAGACGCCATGGGTGGTGCTGTTTGGTCGAGGCGCGTCCTGAATCAAAACCGGCCTGAGCCGGTTTTTGGTTGGCGAAAATGGCAAGAATTGATAGGATTGGCCTGCTGTATGAAACTCGCGCTCGTCCACGACTATTTGATCCAAGACGGCGGGGCGGAAAAGGTGGTAGACGTTATGCACGGCCTGTGGCCGGACGCGCCGCTGTACACGCTCCTGTTTGATCCCGAATCCCTTCCTGCGTTTGCGGGGAGGGATATTCGTACGTCATTCTTGGCGCGTCTTCCGTTTGGTCGACGCAAGTACCAATGGTACCTCCCGCTCATGCCTACGGCGACGGAACATTACGACCTTTCCGAGTATGACGTCGTCCTCTCTTCGACGAGCGCGTTTGCCAAGGGCGTACTCACGCGCGAGAACACCCTTCATATTTGTTACTGCCACACACCCACGCGTTATCTCTGGAGTGACACGCACTCGTACGTTGAGGAACTGCATGTCCCGCGCTTGGTAAAAATGCTCTTGCCGCCGCTCCTCACTCGACTGCGCGTGTGGGATCGACAGGCCGCGGATCGTGTAGACGTATTCATTGCCAACTCTCAAACCGTTCGACGTCGCATCCAGAAGTATTACGGCCGTGAGGCCACCGTCATTCATCCGCCTGTCGACACTCACCGCTTCTCGATTTTGTCAGAACCAAAAACCTACTTCCTCACTGGCGGTCGACTGGTGGCCTACAAGCGGTACGACCTTGTGATTGAAGCCGCGAACCGCACCGGTATTCCGCTCAAAATTTTTGGAACCGGTCCTGTGGAACAAGACCTCAAACGGATGGCAAAACCACACATCGAGTTTCTTGGTCGTGTGAGCGATGAAGAACAAGCCAAGCTGTACGCTGGCGCACGCGCCTTCATCCATCCGCAGGAAGAAGACTTCGGGATCACTCCGGTGGAGTCCATGGCCTCGGGTCGTCCGGTCATCGCTTGGCGCAAAGGCGGTGCAACCGAGACTGTCCAGGAGGGACTTTCCGGACAATTCTTTGATGAACAAAGTTGGGAAGAACTTGCCGATTTTATGATCCGATTCCGCGAAGCAGACTGGAACCCGCACGCCATTAAAGCGCACGCGGAAACCTTCTCACGTCCACGATTTGAACGAGAATTGAGCGAATTTGTTAAACAAGAATGGTCACGTCGTCACCAAAACCCTATACCTTAGACTGTATCCATCACAATGTTCCAACAGTCCCACATACGACGGCATGTTCATCGAGTTCACTCTCTTGAACATCCGTCGTTTTGTTTTTGTGCGAAGGACTCGGTGGTGAGGGAGTGTGACGTAACCGAGAAAATCGATGCCTTGGGTAAGCTTGCGGATCTCGACCTTATGGGGATGGAGGATGAGCCGACGTTCGCTCCAGAGCCATTGCTCAATAAACGGTAAAAGCCATCGAAGTTCTGCGGAATCGTTGGAAAGAATGACTGCATCATCAGTGTAACGAAGATACTGCTTCACTCTGAGCTCGTCTTTGATAAAGTGGTCGAATGCATCCATGTAGCTATTCGCGAATAACTGACTTGTTAGGTTTCCAATCGGTAAGCCTGTCTTCCTTTGAGACGACCCCCCCCCCCGACGAGATTTGAGGTTGAATAGCTCCCGACGATCTCAGACAAGAGACCCAACACTTCGTCTGTGTCATTGCGAGGGAGCGAAGCGACCGA
>JACQSJ010000069.1 GCA_016205995.1 Candidatus Uhrbacteria bacterium
AAATTAAAAATGGCTTGTTTGGCCCCTGCTGTAATCATGACCTCGCTTTTTGAATAAGTGACTTTTTTTGTTTTTTTGACCTCTTCAATAACGGCCTGTTTAAGCCGGGAAGAGAACCGATCTCGAGCGGAAGTCAGGCGGGTAAAGAATTTTTCCTTAGCTTCGCGTGCCCGTTTTTTGAGAGCGTCGATTTTTTCACTTGCCGCACCGAGAATATCGCGTCCTTTCTCAAGAGCCGCTCCTGCAGCTCCTTCGATCGCCGTTGCGAGATCTATTCCCGCATCCACAGCTGAAATAAGTCCGTCCAGAACAAAATCACCACCACGTTTTGCTAAGTCAATTCCTGCAGCTTTTGCGTCACTAGCCACCTTTGTCACCTTTTCGATTCCATCAGCGCCGTATTTGCGAACCGCTTTTGCTGCATCCACACCCATTTCTTGAAGTTTGGCAGCCTCGGCGGCCACCTTCTTCCCAGCGTCAGATGCAAGTTCAACCCCCGCTTTTTTCATGGCCTTTGCTAAGCCAATTCCAGCTTCACCGCTCATGAATGCAAGAGCCGCACCAGTGTATCCAGCTGCGATGGCAGCTTCCTTGGTTCGTTTTGCACCACTTTTTCCTGCTTCAGCAACAAGTTTTGCAATATCCCAAGCCTCTCGTCCCGTTTCTTTCGTGTACTCAACAGCCTTTTTTCCTCCTTCAACTGTCGCTTTTGCGCCTTTCTCAACTCCTCCAACAATAGCGAATGTCCCATCTACAGCCATCTCCCCACCCTTTTTCACGGCTCCGAGAGCGGCTGAGAAGGCCTCCATGCCCTTATTTTTGAGATATTTTCCAGCGGATTCCGCTCCACTAGTGAAGCTTTTCCAAAGAGAACTGGCGCCATCTCGAATTTTTTTGACGCGATCACGGCCCGTTTCGACCGCGCTCTTTTCTTCTTTCTGTTCCTGTTTGTTAGCGGCCTCCTCTGCTTTTGCTTCAGGCCCACCTCCCTTTTCACGCGAAAAGAGTGACCTAATTTGCTTAATTGCTCCCATACATGTTTGATTTTTGTTTATTAAGCATGGGAATTATAGCTAAATTCTAACAGAGAATACATCTTTCGTCAACGGAAGCTGTTGACAAAACTCAAAGAAAATGGGAACGTCCTTACCTCCTCCAACTGGGAAAGGAGAGTGAGGTCATGCTCAGAGTCGTCAGAAAAGACGAGACGATTACATCCAACGATTTGCTTCGGCAGGCGTTGGACCAGATCACGTTGGGGCGACCCGGACGGATCGGTGTGTACATCTTCGACGAGGGGGAGGCTGAGGCGCTCTACCGCGCCCTCGCCTCGAGGCGGTTCACCCAGGATCAACTCAAGGCCTGGATCGAACGGCTCCGGGCCGACCACCCCTACGAGCGCAAGCTCGTCGAGTCAGCCGTGGGCGTCTGGACCTGGATCAGGTGGGTGGTCTTCGGGGGCGCGAAGCCCCAGTCGAAGGCCATCACCGAGCCCCTCGACGCCTGGCGCAAGCGCGCCGAAGCGTTCGTCGAAGAGCAGATCGCCAGCATGGACGAGCCGGCATGGCTCGAGCGACCGCTCCAGTCTCTCACCGTCGCCCGACACCAGATCGAGCGCGAGACCGGCAAGATCCAGTGGACCATGCCTGTGATGCGCTGGGCACTCGTCCAGCTCATCACGTCCCCACCGGCGGATACGACCTCCGCCCACGCTACCGGCTGAACTCGGCAACGACAGCCGGTTTTAAATTTGTGGGTTGACGAGTGGGAACATATCTGGCAAGGTCTTCCTTCGGCCCCGACGCCTTTGGGTCGGGGCTCCGACCCCGGCAGAGCCGGGCGTCGGAGTTGGATACGGAAAGGAGGTGAGGCTCATGCCCACCCTGAGACTGGTACAAGCTGACGAGCCTTCTCAGGCTCGCGAGAATGTTGCCCTGCGTCAGATGCTCGAGCGTCTGACCCAAGGGACACACGACAAGGCTCGGGGCCTCTGGGTCCTGAAGCCTGTCGAGGCGCAGGTCCTCTCCGAGGTGCTTGCGCATCGAATGTTCTCGCCAGATCAGCTTGAGACCATCGAGTCGACGATCCGTGCGATCGACCCGCACAAATTCGACTCGGACTGGCACGATCGGCACCTTGTGTCTCTCGTCCGCGTGGCGAAGGGGCTCGTCGACCGACCAGAGTGGATCAGCATTCCCATTCAGCGCCTTCATGCCGCGATGCGTGCGCAGGGATCCGAGGCCCGATTCCGCCTCTCCCTGTGTCGCGCCGCGCTTGTGGCGTTCCTCACCATCGATCTTCTCCCTTCCGAACCCGAAGAACTCCTCCATCTCACCGGCTGACGCCTTTCACCTCCAAGGCTCGCCGGCTTTTTGTTTTTATGTTACTTTTTTCGCGATATGGAACCCAAGTATCATCTCATTACCTACGGCTGTCAGATGAACAAGAACGATTCAGAGCGCATGGAAGCGCTCTTGAAGGGCGTAGGGTTGTCGCCGACGAGTGTGAAGGAGGAGGCCGACGTGATCCTTGTGAACACCTGCTCGGTGCGACAGAGCGCGGAGGACCGAGTTTTTAGCGTTGTGGGGCAGTTTGCGAGTCTCAAAAAGTCCAAGCCAGAGCTTATCGTAGGGATCACAGGGTGTATGCCGGGACGAGATCGTGACGGGGCGATCCGCAAGCGTCTACCCATTGTCGATTTGTATTTTCCAACCAAGGACATGGGTCAGCTTCCGCGGTGGCTTGGTGAGTTGCGACCAGCACTTGTGAACAGTACCGACCCGGTTGAAGATTACTTGAAAGTCCATCCTGATCGAGAAGTTACACGACAAGCCTTCGTTTCTATTCAAACCGGGTGCAACAAGTTTTGCACGTACTGTGTTGTGCCGTTTGCGCGCGGGCTTGAGAAGAACCGTCCGCTCAAGGATATTCTCGACGAGATTCAGGATCTTGCCTTGCATGGTTGTGTTGAGGTGACACTTCTTGGTCAGACCGTGAACAGTTACCAGGCGCCGGATCCAGAACATTTTTCGACAAACAATCCGTACAAGGATCATTTTGCCGGTCTATTGTGGGAGGTGAATCAGATCGAGGGGGTTTCGCGTCTGCACTTTACTGCTCCACATCCGCTTCACATGACCGATGAGGTGATCGATGCGATGACGCTTCCCGCGCATCTCAATTATATTCATCTGCCTGTTCAAGCAGGGGACGATGACGTGCTTCGTCGCATGAATCGACGATACACTGCCGAGCAGTTTCTCGATGTGATTGATCGACTCCGAGCAAAGATCCCAAATCTCGCGATCGGGACGGATATCATCGTTGGGTTTTGCAGCGAGTCGGCTGAGGCATTTGAGAGGACCGTCGAGCTTTACGAGAAGGCGCGATTTGATATTTCTTACACCGCGCGATATTCGACTCGCTCGGGTACAGCCGCGTGGCGGGCGTTTAAGGATGACGTGAGTCTTGAAGAGAAGAAGCGACGATGGAATGTGCTCCAAGAGGTTCAGGAGCGAATCGTCTACGAAAAGAATCAGGCGTATGTCGGTACGATTGTTTCCGTTCTCGTTGATCGCTATGAGCCACCAAAGATTACGGAAGAGATGCTTGCCATGCCGAAGAACATACAAGCCGTCCTCGCCGCACAACCAGGAACCTGTTATGGCAACTCGCGCGAGATGAAGCTCACGCGTTTCGCAGCCTCCAAGGAGTATGTCGGCAAAATTGTCGATGTGAAAATTACGAAGGCAGACATGTGGGTGCTGGAGGGGGAACTCACTTGACCGGTCCCCCTTGGAAAGGGGGACGCCCATAGATTTGTTATGAAACCAAAAGTTATCGCTATTGTTGGACCCACCGCGAGCGGGAAGACCGGCCTGGGTATTGAGATTGCTAAAAGTTGGAATGGGGAAGTGATTTGTGTCGACTCACGGCAGGTGTATCGAGGGATGGACATCGGCACAGCCAAATCAGAAGGAATTTGGGTTGAATCCGAGTTTGAAAAAGGCGGATCGATCAATCAACTCTTTGGTGCACGTAAGACGTTCTTGGTTGATGGAGTGCCGCACTGGGGGATTGATTTGATCGATCCTAATGAGCCGTACTCAGCTGCGGATTTTAAAACATACGCAATAGAGAAGATTGACGACATTGTGGCACGGGGACGATTGCCGATTCTTGTTGGCGGGACGGGGTTTTGGTTGAAGACGATTATCGACAATTTAGATCTCACTGCCACGCCTGGTGATTCAGCGCTGCGCGCCCAGCTCGAAACACACACGTTGGGAGATTTGTTCCATGAGTACAAACAACTTGATCCAGAAGGTGCTGAACTCATCGACAAGAAAAACAAACGCCGTGTTGTGCGCGCGCTGGAAGTGACGAAGTTGACCGGTAGGCCGTGGAGTCACTTTCAGGTCGTCGGGGAGCAGATGTACGACGTTTTACAGATCGGATTGTCTGCGCCGCGTGAGGAGTTGGTCGGACGTATCGATACACGCGTCGAGGAAATGGTGGCGCGTGGGTTAGTCGATGAGGTCCGTCGTCTCAAGGACGCATACGGCTGTGAGTGTGAGGCGATGACAGGAATCGGGTACCGGCAGGTGTGTGCGTTTTTGTCAGGGTCGACAAAATTGAGTGAGGCAATCGAGGAGGTGAAGCGTGATACGCGCGCATACGCCAAGCGCCAGATGACCTGGTTCAAGCGTGATCCTCGCATCGTATGGGTACAGCCCAGCGACTCGACCGATCAGATCATGGAAACCTTTCTCAAAAACAATCCCACCCCATAAAGGGCGGGATTGTGACAACGACTAGGAGAGGTAAAAACCTCGATCGCTAGTTTCATTCAATCATGATTTTCTTACCTTGTCAACGACGAGTCTGTGAACAACTCGACTAGGATGACAGTTGTGTAAGCACGTTAAGCGTGTATCGCGCGCCGGAGAAGTAGTTATTGAATCGTGCGGTCGTGGTTTCAGATCGATGCTCGTCCACGCGCGACATGATCTCTTCTTGTGTGAGCCAAAGCGTCTCGACGATCTCCGTGGCCTCAATGGGACCCTGGATGTCATCCACAAGTTCGCAACGAAAGAGGAAGTAGATCGCCATGTGTTCTCGTGTTGGTCGTGTCGATTGATGAACGCCGACAAGTTCCACGGGGCGGACACGATAGCCGGTCTCTTCTCGAACTTCTCGGACAACAGCATCAGTCAGAAGCTCGCCCTTTTCAACGTGTCCTGCGGGCTGATTCATAACAGGATCGTGATCTGGTGGGAGTTCGGCTGGACGTTCACGAATGACTAAGAGCTTTCCATCGCGTTCTACAAATCCAGCCACAATCACACGCGCCATGTGTCGTATCATAGCTATTCGCTTTTCAATTCAACAAGCAGCATGTTTTTGATGATTCCAGGATCCGCCGTACCCTCCGACGCCTTCATCACCATGCCGATGAGGTACTTCAGAAGTTGTTCTTCACCCGCCTGGTAGCGAGCGACTTCCGCTGGATAGCTTTCAATGGTTTGGGTAACAAGTCGAGCCAGCTCGCCTTCGTCGTCCATGCGTCCCAGCTGCTGATCCTCCATGATGTGGCTTGGGTCGTTGCCATCATCAAGCATCGCGTTTAAGACGGTGAGGCCGGCCGTGTTGTTGAGTTTGCGTGTGGCGATGAGCGTGATGAACTCGGCAAAATTTTCCGGGGTGATCTTCATCGTCCGTACATCGATTCCGCGTTCAATCATGAGCCCACCTAGTTTTGAGAGGAGCCATCCGGATACGAGTCGTCCGAGTTTTTCTTTCTCGCGATCAAGAACGGTCTCTTCTGTTTCCTGTAATTCAGGCAGAGCGACCAGCCATGCATGGAGTTCAGAGAACACGTGCTCGACAAAGTCCGCGAGTACGGGGTCGTCGCAGATTTGTCGCGCGTCCGATGGCTTCAGGTTGTACTCACGGACAAATCGGGTGCGTCGTGCCGCGGGGAGTTCCGGGAGTTGCGTGCGCATTTCGTCAGCAAGAGATGCGAGCGCAAGCGGGGGGATATCCGGCTCCGGGAAATAGCGATAATCCGCGGCTTCTTCTTTGGAGCGTTGTTCCTCGGTTCGATTCTGCGTGTCATTCCACCCACGGGTTGTCGACTCCATCGGCGGGGTACCCGCTTCCCAAAGTTTGGTTTGTCGCTTGATCTCGTATTCAAGCGCGCTTTGAACGTGTTTGAACGAATTGAGGTTCTTCACTTCTGTTTTTGGGTTGAATCGCGCTCCTACGATGCCACCTTGCTCATCAATCGTTCGAAGGGAGATATTTGCATCGCAGCGGAGATGACCCTTCTCCATGTCCGCGTCCGAGATTCCGAGATACCGGGCAATCAATCGCAATTCCTGCAGGAAAATTTTCGCCTCTTGTGAAGAACGAAAGTCCGGCTCTGTCACGATCTCGATGAGGGGCGTGCCTCCACGGTTGAAATCGACATAGGTCGCGGCGCCTCCGGAGTGAAGGTTTTTCGCCGCGTCTTCCTCCAAGTGGGCTCGCGTGATTCCAATGCGAGCCGCATCGCGCTGTCCGCCAGGAACCTCGATGTCGACATGGCCGTTCACGGCGATCGGGAGATCGTACTGGGAAATTTGGTACGCCTTGGGAAGGTCGGGATAAAAATAATTCTTGCGGTCAAATTTTGAATGCGCTGCAATCTCACAATTGAGTGCCAGACCCATGAGGACGCCATACCGCACAGCCTGCTCATTCACCACAGGAAGCACTCCAGGATGTCCAAGACAGATGGGGCAGACATGCTCGTTGGGGGCGACGGCCGAGTCATGCGTCGGGCACCCGCAGAACATTTTTGTTTTGGTTTTGAGCTGGACGTGGATCTCAAGCCCGATGACAGGTTCAAACATCATACAGGCAGAGCTTACGCGACAGAGGAGGTCTTTTCAAGCACCGTGGTCTTGAGGTTTCTGTAGAGGAGTGTGAGATAAATCACGTAGAGCGGGATCATGAAAACGTAGACGACGATGTCGACCAGGTTTTCCCACAGGGGCGGATGGTCGCTCAAGAGCTGCGTGGTATCCAGTTGGAAGAGAAGGGCAATCCCGTAAAGCATAGTCGCGAGCAAAAATCCGTATCCAAGCGTGATGACCACAGGACCGCTCACGAGTCTCCAAAGCACAGAGAAGAATCGTCCTGTCACGAGAGAACGGCTTTGCGCGAGAGCCTCGATGGGTCGTCGGTCGTCCACGCCGGCAGCGACATGGGCGAGGCTGTACCACGTCCAAAAGAGGATAGAGGGGATGATCAGGAGCAGCAGGCCTCCGAACACGAGAAGCGCTTGGAGAAAAACAACGGCGAGGACAGGTTGTATGCGCTGGAGGGCTTGTGTGGACAAGAGGTCGTGGTCGATGGGTTTTTGTTCCGAGAGGAGGATTGTGGCGCGCATGAGACACACAATGATCCACAACCACACGAACAGCTGTAAGACCACGGTTACGATGATGAGCGTCGTCGTCACGGGGTTGGGGGGCAAGGCGATCGCAAACGAAAATGCCGCTGCCGGCACGAGGAGCCAGGCGGCATAGCCAAGGAACAACCAAAATTCTTTTCGGTACAACGCGACCGTCATTTGCAGGAGTTCGCGGGGAGTCAGGAGCATATTAGCTTCGCAGTGAACGCAGGAGCAGAATATCGGAGATGATAACAAGGGGATTGATGAGCACCGCGATCAGGATCGGGACGATGGTGGTCGTCATGGTTGAGATGCGCAGCTGGATGTCCACGTTGAGTCCAGCAGAAAAATCAATCAAGATGCTGACAACGTAGGCGATGATCGACATGGCAAAGACACCAAAGATCACGAAGACCAATTTGGGAACAACCACGCGGATGAGCACGGCCCAGAATCTACCGGCGATGAGCTGGCGGCTGGTGGCAAGAGCCAGTTTGGCCGGCGTCCCGTCAAGCATGGTGAGATAGGGAGCCATGAAGTAGTAGACCACCCATTTGATACTCAAGAACACAGCAAAGAACAGCCCTGCTATCAACAGCAGATTCGCGATGATGATGAACGGACCAAAGACGGTCAGCACGCCAAGCGTTGCGAGCACCGCTGCCGGTGCCAGTCCGATCACGATCGCCAGTAAGACCACAAGGATTACCATGACAGACGTGAGGAGCGTCGGGAAAAAGAGGGTTCTCACGTTATGCATGATGGCCTTGGGATTCACGGTTTTGTGGTCGAAGTGGGCGCCCACGGCCTTGGTGAGCGCGATGTAAATCCAGAAGCTCAAAATGGGGGTGACGACGAGACTCGTGAACGAAAAGAGAAGGACCCCCACTGTCTCCAAGCCTGTGAGGTCGGCGCCAAGCGAAAGCTTGGAAGCGGTCGGATAGAATGCCAGCGCAATCGCAAAGAGAATGGCGGTGGCGAGAACCCACCCAGAAATACTCAGGAGCTCGGACATCCGTGAACGAAAAACGTCCCAGGATTGGTCAATGAGCTCTCCGACGGAAAGGAGCGGTTTTGGCATATTCACGGTGTTAACACGTAGTCAAAATGTGATCGATAAGTTTGGTTGCTTGTACCTGGCTTTCCTCTTGTGAGCCACGGGTGTCCAGGTGAAACACGCGCGTCCCTCGGCTCTCAAACAGCTCCGTAAACCAATCGGACGCGAAACGCTCTTCCTGCTTTTTCAAAAACTCCTGATCCGCAAACACTCCCTTGGACTCACCGGCACGGGAGGCAATCCGCAACGCAGCCTCCTGGGCACCCAGCCGCGTGAGAACGAGGGCATTGGGTGCATACTCCATGGCGAGCTTGTTTCCCGGGAGTGAAAGGATCATTTCGAGTGGGACGGAGTTTGGCATGACCGGCTGGTAGACGATCGAGCTTGAGACGCCCCGATCTTGGATGACCGTTTTTCCTGCCGCCAGAGCGGGGATAATCAGACGTCGATACTGGAGCTCTCGATCAAGCGCAAAGGCGTGTGCGAGTTCTTCTCCGCCGTACGGCTGGTCTGTACGCGACAGTTCTTGGCGGATAGCCGCTCCAATCCATGAGCGCGTTGGCTCCAGCGTGAAGTACACGTCATAGTCAGAGATGTCCTCAAATCGTGGAGGAGCGGGTTCTTTCCAGTCTTGAAGTCGGAAGATGCGGTGGCCACATTCAACAGCCCAGTGTGTGACCGCTTGAAGAATCGTGGATTTTCCGGATCCCGTGAGTCCGTCGACAATGATGAATCTTCCCTTTGTCCGCATAAATTATATCAGAGTTGACACTGAAGATACATTTCACTGTGTGTCATCCCGAGCCCCGCGAGGGATCTGTGATTTGTCCACAGCGAGAACAAGAACCAGGTCATTTTAGCCAAAAAGGGGAGCGATGGAAACACGGGGGTCCCTCTGTTACAGTGGAGGGTGCTATGACCCCCTTTGACGTCCAGTACAAAGAAGCCATTCGCCAGATCCTGGACGAGGGGATTGATATTCCCAATCCATGGTCTGGGAGGATCACGCGCATGATTCCCGGGCTCACGCTTCGTGTGGACGTGGGTGAAAGTTTCCCCCTGCTCACCTTGCGCAAGATCCCTCTGAAGCTTTTTATTGCCGAGCAGGTATGGTACCTCATGGGTGAGAATAATCCGACCTGGCTTCAGC
>JACQSJ010000072.1 GCA_016205995.1 Candidatus Uhrbacteria bacterium
CAAGGATTGCTCCATACGCTTCTGAGACGTACGCGTATACCAGTTCCGCCACATCCGCGTGGCACTCTTCGTTATCGAAGAGCCTTTTTTGTTTTGATGTACCACTGCGTTATGTCTGCAAACCGGTCTGAAGGGATGATGATACGCTCAATTCCCGGATGCTGCACCTTTTTGGAGAGCGCGTATCCATAGGTCGACTGATAGAGATACACGGCCGGTGCGTCTTTGGCAAGCAGGTTCTGAAATTGTTTGTACGCTTCCGCACGCTTGGCTGCATCCGTACCGGTTCGAGCTTCGACGAGGAGCGTATCAACCTCGCTATTACTGTATCCGACGAGATTGAGTCCCGGTCCCTTACTTTGCGACGAATGCCAGAACGGATAGGGATCCGAGTCAGCCTCGAGCATGATCGGTGCAAGCAAGAGTTCGAAGTTCCGTGGGGCGATCACGTCTGTTGCCATGAGGTCGGGTGAGACAATGTTCACTTCCACCTCGATCCCAACCGTTTTCAAGTCGCCTTGGATTTTTTCCGCGACGAGCCGCATATCGGGGAGATCTGGAGTCGTCAGGGTGAAGCGCAGCGTCTTGCCTGGCTCCTCTTCTGACTGCAGCGAGGACTTCAGGAGACGGCCACCCGTTTCTTCTACGAGCGTGTAGCCGGCTTGCGCGAGGAGCGTGTTTGCTGCCGTTTGGTCAAAGGGGTCCACGATGGTTTCATCGTATCCCAGCATACCTGGCAGGATCGGGGCGTGAATGACACGCGCCGCGTTCGCATAGATCTCTGTGACAAGGGAAGTCTTATCGATCGCTTTCTGGATCGCCTGGCGCACCGCGACGTCCTTGAGGGCCGCACTCAGGTTCTGGTTGAAGTAGAGGACGGTTTCTCGCGGGAGGAATGGTTCGACAAGTTCGACGTTACGGTTGGACGCAACTTCTTCTCGTGCCTCGTATTCCACAACACTCGCCCCCTCGACGTTCTTGTTGGCCAGGGCATCTTGGAGGGCCAGGGCGTCTGGATAGAATTTGAAGGTGAGTGTTTCAATGTAGGGAGCCTGTCCGTAATAGTCGTTGTTGCGGGTGAGTGTGTAGCTGCGGATGGAGCCTCGCTTGTCCTTTGCGAACTCGGCAAACTCATACGGGCCTGATCCCACAGGTTGCACATTGAGGGCGGCCAGCGGTGCATTCTGCGGGAGGATTTCCGCCCAGAGGCTCGCCGGTAAAATCCCCACGGTCAGGTACTGCACAAACGGGGCAAAGGCTTTTTGGAGGATAAACGACACGGTCGTATCGTCTTCCTGGACCACGGTCACGTTGTAGAACTGGTCCGCGAGCGGACTTCGGTAGCTCCCGTTTTGGATAGCATTGATCGTGAAGAGAACATCTCGGGCACGCACGTCTTCGCCGTTGTGGAATGATGCCCCTTCTCGGATCTTGAGCGTGTAGACGGTCCCATCTTCATTCACCGATAGGGATTCTGCCAAGTCTGGAACGAATCCTTCTTGGGGATCCCAGCGCATAAGGCCAGAGTAAATGAGACTGGCCAGATCTTGATCCACGTCACTTTGGATGGCGTACAGAGGGTTGATGAATTGTGGCTCCCCGATGAGTCCTTCCGTATACTCACCTCCGACCGCCGGGGTATCGATGCGGTGGGCCGTGACATAGGTGATGCCAAATATCACGAGGGTCAGTACGATCACTCCGAGCGACCCATTCACGACACGCTGTTCAACTGGCGAGAGGACGTTTGGGAGTTGAGTCCATTGTTTCCATGAGGGGAGCACGCGCGTTTTTCGAACCGCAAGCACCTGGCGCATGGTCAGGTCATGGGCTTTGTGACCAGAGTCTTTTCGTCGTGTAAACAAAGTGCGGATATCAGGCACAGACAGCCCCGGCTAAACGAGGGCGTTCACGAGGGCGACACCGAAAAAGAGAATAGAGAGCACGATGGTGAGCTGAAAGATTTTTTTCTCCGCTCCCCGCTTGGTTCGATACACGTTTCCGCCTCCCCCGAATGCGGCTCCCAGGCCTGTGCCTCGTGCTTGAAGCAGGATTGCGGCAACGAGCAGGACGGCGAGGATGATTTGAGAGGTATTGAGGATCGTTTCCAGGTTCATACAAGTAATTGAGTTCGCCCGAATGCTATCAGATCTCTTCGTTTCGGTCAATTCCATGATATACTTTTTGTATCATCTACGCTATGGAGACAGAAGAACACGAGCATCGCCGACGCGGGCTTATTGCCACCATCGCCACACTTGCCGTGCTGGTCTTGTTGGGTGTGTTCGTCGTTCGCGTTGTGTATTACACGAATCTGATTCGTTCCGGCGAGCTTGCTCCATCCTCACTTTCGTTCACGTCCGCTTATTCCGTGAGCGCGGCTTTGGCCAGTCAGCCGATTGAGGATGGGACGTTTGACCTTGCTACCGTTGATGATCCCAGTTTGGGTTCGCGTGCGGCGAAGGTGACCATCGTTGAGTTTGCGGATTTCGGATGCCCCTACTCGGAGGGATCGAGCTTTGTTGTGCGCGAGCTTGCGGCGCAGTATCCCGATGACGTCCGATTCATCTATCGTGATTTTCCTCTTTTAGATATTCACCCCATCGCGCAGAAAGCGGCGGAGGCGGGGGAGTGCGCACAGGACCAAGGAAAGTTTTGGGAGTA
>JACQSJ010000073.1 GCA_016205995.1 Candidatus Uhrbacteria bacterium
CATTGCCCTGGGGCAGGACGGAACATTTTTCTTCGCGTTATTCACGCGGGCAAAGTGGCTCCTCATCTCCGCAGCACTTTTTTTTTCGCTGGCGATCTACTTTCAAACAACCGATCGATCAACATTCGCTCTGCTCGCTGGACTCAGTGCGTTCTATCTCTTTACTAACATCCTCATCCAAACAAGCATCGGGGAATATTTAATCGCCAAAAAAGACTTCGTCCGATATGCAATTTGGACAACCCTTTCAAGCCCCGTCGCTCGAATCGGGTCAAGTATCGTTGTAGTCTACACGCAGAGCATCGTCTTGTTCGTCTTGTTTCAAATTGGCTTCGCCACGCTCATCTCCCTCCTCGCGCTAACGGCTCTCGTCAAAAACCGTGCCCTTTGGAAACACTATACTCACCGCAACTACGATGCTTCTTGCGTTACATTCGGCATACGTTCACTCCCGACGGATATCCTGGGCGCCATCTCGAACCGACTCGTCGAGATCCTTATTGGAATCTTCTTTGGGGTCACAAGTCTTGCCTATTTCTCAGTCGCACGCGACCTCCGTAACCAGATCGCTAATTTCATGAAGATCGTTCTTCCACTTTTTTATGCTGACTTTGTAAAACAACCGATCGATGTTCTCACGCAACGTGTACGCAAACACCTCCCACGCATGATCGCGACAAGCATCGGTCTGGGAGTGGCGGGTCTTGGATTGGGGGTTATCTACATCTTTTTCTTCTTACCATCAGAATTTCAATCAGCTATTCCATTCCTGCTCATACTGGGTCTCTCTTTCCCTATTGGACTGCCAACCATAATGTTTAATACGATCCTTCAATCCCATTTACGCTACCGAGCGCTCGCAATGGCCACACTCATCCCCAACGCCATCGAGATTGTGCTTGTGATCATTCTCGGCTTGATCTGGGGAATACTCGGCATGACTGTTGCTATTGCATTATTTGGATACGTCAGTTTCGTCTTCTTCTACCTCGCAACAATCAAACGCGAAGCCTTCAAAAAATTCCTAGAACGACGTAACCTCTTTCGTGCGGTCATGAACAACTATTAGGCACTATGCTTAAACTCCACATGCATTCGGTCGTCAATACACTTTTCTCGTTGTACTGTTCGTTCAACAACCGAAGACCAAACGAAGAGCTTGATCCGCGACTTTCCATTCGGTCGTTCGCTCCCACGCTCCCTCTGATTCTCAGGCAGGATGACACGAGTTCCCCTAGCCGTGTACTCTGCAACCTCTTCTGGCGCGCCCTGCCATGGTGTCTCATCAAGCAAGAGCTTGAAGAACTACGCATCTTGGACACTGGGTGTGGATCTGGGGCGTATGGCGACTATCTCAATGAGTGCTCAAACGGAAACGTCAAAACATATACAGGCCTTGATGTGTACGAGCATCCGTCGTGGAGTCTGCCCACCTCGCTCACCAAACGATTCCACCTCTTTAATGGCAAATCCATCGCTCCCCACATTCCGCAGGAGACAAATTTTTTCATAAGCCAGTCGGCGATTGAGCATTTTCGAGACGACCAAAATTACTTCCTCGAGATTCAGAAATTCATCCAGTCACACCCACGACCGACCCTACAGGTGCATCTCTTCCCCTCCGTTGCCTGCCTAAAACTCTATGGCCGGCACGGGTACCGGCAGTACACGCCACGAACCGTCTCGAAAATCACATGGATGTTCCCAGACTCAGAGTGTACTCTCTTTACCCTTGGTGGGCCTGCATGCAACCGAGTCCACGACACATACATCACCCAGCCGATGGCACGCACAGGGGTCGACGAACGAAAAAATAAATCGGATGAATACCGCCATGCGGTCATGAACGCCATCCTCGAGGATCAAAAAAGCCAGACGGCTCTCACGGATCCAAGTTTCTGGGCGCTGGTGATCTGTTCATATTGGAAACACCCACTCGAAGTATGAAAGTGAGCGTCCTCATGTCCGTCCACAACGGCGAACGCCATATCCGCGAAGCGGTATTGAGTTTGCTTGACCAGACGTTCCGTGAGTTCGAGTTCCTCATCGTCGATGACAGATCGAGTGACACGACCCCGCAGATCCTCGAGGATATCGCCGCACAAGACGCTCGCATTCGCGTGCTCACCAACTCAACAAACATCGGCCTCACGAAGTCTCTTAACCTCGCCCTTCGACAAACACACAGCAACTATGTCGCCCGCATGGACGCCGACGACATCGCCCTACCCAGCCGTCTTGCCAAACAAGTCGCGTTTCTCGATGCGCACCCCGACATCGACATAGTCGGTACCGCCTACGAGTGGATCGACGAGAACGACCAGGTGATCGGACGTCCATTCGTCATCACCGACCCTGACGAGATCCACCGCGCGCTCCCTTGCACCAATCCCCTGCTCCACAGCTCCGTGCTCATGCGTCGATCCGCGCTCGACCGCGTCCGTGGCTACGACGAGTCTTACCGGCGCGCCCAGGACTACGACCTCTGGCTGCGCCTCTCACGTCATTCCAGATTCGCCAACCTCCCCGAGGTCCTCATGCAAAAGCGCATGGCCAAGGGTATGATCTCTTTTAAGAACGAGCGAGCTCAACTGCGCTGCGCGGTGCGCTCGCGACTGGCAGCGCTCAAACGAGGCGACTATCCTGTATGGAACGCCCTCTACATCCTTAAGCCTTTCATCGCTTCCTTGCTCCCCCTCCCTCTTGTCCGCTGGGCTCGCGTCCACATCTTCGACCAAAAAATCTACTCCCATCACTCACTGCGATGATCCGCTATGCTCTCCCCCACCCGTCTCTACCATATCTTGGGCGTCCTGTGCGGTCTCATTCTCCTCACCCCTCTTCTTTTTTTTCCGTCCTACACCCAACCGTTTAGCACCTCCAAGGTGATCATCTTTCTGTTGCTCACAGAACTTGCGCTCCCGTGTTACCTCGCGATCCTGTTCCAAAAAGAAAAACCCCTTGCTCATCTCCGTCAACCGATCCTGCTCGTCCTCGCCGCGTTCACGCTCACCCTGGTCGTCTCCTCACTAGTCGGCATCGATCCTCTCAACAGTTTCCTGGGAACCTTTCAGCGCCCGGTGAGCGTACTCGTCTTCATCCACGGATTCCTCGTTGTCCTCTACTTCTGGGAACTATTCTCCCACCGAGAAAGATCGAAGCGGACGTATACGACCATCCTCATCGTAGTCGCCACCCTGATCGCCCTCTACTCGCTTTTTGAGTCGTGGCTGTTCCCCGGATTCACCACCCATGGAGGGCGCGTGGCGAGCGTGCTGGGGAACCCGATCTTCTTTGCGAGCTTCCTCATCCTCCCCCTCTTTTTCAGCCTCGCTCGCGCGTGCGACCACACAGAGCGAAAACGAAATCTCTATCGCGTCGCAAGTGCGATCATGCTGGTCGGAATCCTTCTCTCTGGAACGCGCGGCGCACTCGTCGGACTGCTGGCAGCTGGCATCTTTTGGCTTGGAGCGAAAGCCTTCACACGACGCGACCAACTCACGGACGTCCTGGGAAAAACTCTGGCGGCGTTCGTCGTCTGCGGCGCCCTCCTCTTTGCCATCGCCTCACTGGCTCCCGAACAAACAGGACTCTCTCGCCTTGTAGAACTCACCGGTGCCAACGTCCAGTCCCGCCTGGCCTACTGGGAAATGGGATTACGTGGATGGCAACAGGCTCCTGTGTTGGGTCTTGGCCCGGGAAATTTTTACCGCCTCGCCGACCAGATGTTCACGCAGGAAACGTACGACAGCTCCACGGCCTGGCCTGACAAGCCACACAACATTGCCATCGAGTGGCTCGCCACGACCGGCATCGTGGGCTTCGCACTCTACCTCGCACTTCTGTTCTTTTTGTACCGGGAAGGGCTTCGTGCCGGGCTCACGGATCAACGCCTGGTGCTCATGGCGGGCTTGACTGCCTACGTCGTACAAGGTCAATTTGTCTTTCACGTCTTTAGCGAGCTCCTGACCTTTCTCTTTTTCATCGCCTGGATCATGCCTCCCCTTCCCGCCAAACAAGCGGTACGCCCAGTATCAGCAAGCAAGCTCGCGTTCTCCCTTGGCAGCATCTTGGCCATCGTAGGCATCATCGCCTATGTCCTCCCCTCCCATGCCCTGGCCTACACCGTGGGCACGGCTGAACGATCCTTGCGCAACGACCCCCAAACCGCCCTGGCCCACTACCAGGCCGCGGCTGCACAACGGATCATCCCGGACGACACCCTCATCGCAAACAAGTACGTGCTCCTCGTCCAGTCGTTTGTGAAAGCGTCGATGCTCGAGGCTCAGACGGTCGACGAGGCGATCAACCAACATGAGGCGAGCATCAAACGCCATACGTTGCGGGCTCGTCTGTGGAGCGATCTGGGCTTCCTCTACTACCTCAAGGCAAACCTCCAAGAGACCTCCGTCGCCCAAGAAGGGATGGACGCCGCCCTGCGCGCCGCCCAGTTAGCGCCTGGACGATTTGAGCCAAAGCGCGTCCTGGCTTTAGTGCATCTCAAGAACGGAAACGTGACGGAAGCCAAAGCGATCGTGGAGTCACTCCTGGAAATGTTTCCGGACACACCAAGTCTCTACTTGATCCTCTCCGAAATCGCGTTCAAAGAGGGGGATCTGCGACTGGCAGCCGACCATGGACAGCGAGGGACAATCGGGGAGATTGAAAACGCCTCCAAGCAACAAGTCCTCTGGTTTGCAGAGCTGCTCGTATCGTTCCAGGAGTTCGACAAAATCATCGAGCTCTACCAAGCCTGGATCGACGAGAACCCGGAAGACCCATCGCTGCTGCCCAACCTCGCCGCTGCCTACGCCCAGATTGGGGAGAAGGAGAAAGCGATCGACACGGCGAACCTCCTCAAACAACTAGACCCGAGTCAGGCACAAGCAGCCAATGCCTTTATTGAGGCTCTGGAGTGATGACGAATCACCCCCTCCTTTTTAAGGAGGGGTCTGGGGTGGTTAGCAGGTATGTACTACGAGCTATTCAACAAGCCTCAGAAGAAGTCGTTTCGCAAACAGCTCCGTAATGAACCGACTCGTCCAGAGTGGTTGCTCTGGCAAGAACTAAAGGGATCTAAGCTCGGGTACAAGTTCCGTCGACAGCAGGGAGTTGGCCTGTATGTGGTAGATTTCTACTGCCCCGAGCTCAAGCTCGTCGTAGAGGTCGATGGAGATACCCACTTCGAGCCTGTCGATCTCCAAAGAGATAACCAACGCTCCATCTACCTCACTGAAAACGGGATTCAAGTCCTTCGTGTGACGAACGTCGATGTGCGAGAATCACTGGAAGACGTGCTGGAACTGATCAAACAACAGTTTCCAAAAGATCATAACCACCCCTAGCCCCTTCCCTCGACAAGCTCGGGACAGGCTCTTAAAAAGGAGGGGGACCGGAGAGTTAAAGCCTCTCGAATCTAAAAGGAGGGGGACCGGATAGAAATAAGCAGGGTCAAGGGACCCTGCCTATGTTGTTAACCGTTTTCGAATTTGTGAGACGAGTTCCGTTTCCACCTGGACGATGTTTTTTTTGAGGATGCACAGCCGCACCTCCTCGCGTGTCCCGGCCGCGTTCCAGCCCTTGCACAGATCGATGACGTCGATCGGCCGCTCGGCTCGGATGATCGCGCAGATGTTACCTTCCGTGTTTTCGTACAGGAGCACGACCACACGGGCATCGGGGGAGGAGGCAATGAGTTCGTCGATCACATCAGGAAGATCCGCCTCCTGTGCGCCGGCGTGCATGAAGTCTTGGCGCGAGAGGAGCGTCCATACCAGTTTCGCCCCCTCGTCCGCCTTCAGGCGAGCCAGGGCGCGACCCCAGAGTCGCAAGGTAGGGACGGAGCGAGTTCGATACAGTCGAGAGACAATGTCCTCGCGCTTGGCGCCTCGGGCCATGAGCTTGCTTGCTGTCTGGAGCGTTTTGGGCGTGACGTTGTGCGTCTTGAAGCTTTTGGTCTTGGCGATCATGCCGGTCAAGAATGCGGTTGCGACTTCCTCATCGATCAGTCCAGGTTCGATCGATTCGATTAGGTCATGGCAGACCTCGCCGCAGGCGCTCGCCGTCATGTCAACGGCATTGATTTGTCCGTAGTGTTCGTTCTCCGGTGTGTGATCGATGTTGATGACGGGGGTTCGGAAAAAGAAGTCAGGGTTCTCGGAGTAGAGATGGGCGCAGGACTCGTAATCAGGCGAACCGATACAGATGATGAGGTCGAATCGGTATCCGCTCGAGCTGGTGCGCACATCCTTTTCATTCCAGAATCCAGCCTTGGGGGAGAGATACACGTAGAGTTTGTCGCCCTTGAGTTCATAGGTGAGGGCG
>JACQSJ010000006.1 GCA_016205995.1 Candidatus Uhrbacteria bacterium
AATCAATGGCGGGGGAGAAGGCGGGGGCCAAGTGACAGGTGTTAGGTGTTGGGTGCCAGGGGCGGGGGCGGGAAAAACTGGTGATAGGTTCTGGGTGTTGGGTTTCAGGGGCAGAGGGGATGCGAGATTGCTTCATTGCTCCATTGGTTGATTGATTCATTTTTCCATTGTTCCATGCGGCGATTGATTCAATCAGCCGATGGCTCCAAGGCAGTCGGCAGCGGGCAGGCGGCGGTCAGCATTCAGCACTCAGCGGTCAGCTGTCAGTTCAATCACCCAATCACTAAATCACCTAATCGCTAAATGCTTCGATGGCCCTCGGGGTTCGGGACTCGCGACTCGGATTTCGGGGTTCCCGTTTTCCCTAACACCCAGCCCCTAGCCCCTAACACCTAGCCCCTGCTCTTTTGCCCCTTGCATCATCGTCCCAGTAGTTGTATATGGTAAACGTAACGCGGCGGTAAAGCGCACGGGCAATATATCGCGATTTTCGCACTGGCCGCGAGCGCGGCGTGCTGGGCGTACAAAGGCCCCCGTCCATCCCACAACAGCGGTCTATGCTGCGTCGTCGAGCAAAAGTCGTCCGGACATTGAACAAGGAAAGGTAACCTATGGCCACAATTGCGGGTTATGAAATCGGCAAACTTCTCGGAAAGGGAGCGTTTGGAGAGACGTTCCGGGCAACCAAAGGGGGGAAAGTATTCGCTCTAAAGCTAATCAAAGAGGAAGCTATTCAAGCTGGCTATGATGTTGATCGCTTCAAGCGTGAAGTGAGATCCCTTCAGAAAGTACAGAGTCCGAATATCGTTCGCCTGATAGAAGCTGGTCGGGACAAGCTGGGCGATGAGATTCGGTTTTACATTGTCCTGGAGTTCCTTGAAGGGAAGGATTTCGCAAAACGCTTCCAGGATGCTTCTCGCGACATTCCCGAGGCCACGCTAAAGCAAAATCTCATACAAGTCGTTGAGGCTCTTAAAGCCATTCACTCGCGGAACATCGTTCACAGGGATCTGAAGCCGCAGAATGTTTTTGTGACAGATGAGGGTCAAATCAAGGTGCTTGACTTCGGCCTCGTAAAGATGTTGGACTACACAACCCTCACCACGCTGCCCGGCCAGCCGATCGGAACCCCAATGTATATCGCCCCGGAGATCCTGAGGGGCGAGGAAATCGACTATCGGGCCGACTTCTATTCGTTTGGCGTAATGGTGTACTACCTTGTGACCAAGGGTGCTTTTCCCTTCGATGCGCAAGATCCCCTGGAACTTTACGGAAAAGTGGCAAATGAGCCGCCGATCGCCCCAACGAGGCGGAACGGCAGTGTGTCATCTGAACTGGAGAACCTGATCCTTACCCTTTTGATGAAACAGCCATACCAGCGTAAGCTGAATCACGACGAGTTGAAGCAGGCGCTTCTGGGGACGCCGTTCTCTATAGCGCCTGCACCAGGGCCCCTGCGTCGCACGAAGCGCTTGCCTCATCCGAAGCGCTGTTTCTTCCGACTGTTACAGAACGAGGGTGTCCAGAACGTACGCACGTTCTTAAACGCGGGTGGCCAGATGGACGGATTTGAATTCCCCGCAAACTTCCTCCCGAGGTATCAGAAATCTTTCAATGAATATCAACAAATGGGACTCTCCTGTATGTTCGACCCCGTCACATATCGGTTGCCGTACTCATCCTTCGCGCAGACAGAGGGTGTTGTGAAGCTTCCCTATGTCCCTGATCCCGACAATGTGCTTGACGCGAGGTCGCTTCGCTCACTGCAAGCACTACGAAAATACGCACGAGACACAATAGACTGGCAGTTGAAATGGGGATGCTCAATCTTGGTTGCCCCCTTTCATTTTGCGCGCGAACTCTCCTCCCCCTGGATCGATATCGACATCAAGTTGATGGAAGAGGCGGCCGCATACGGAAAAGAGAAAGCGGGTCGTACGCCAGTTTACGGAGGACTTGCACTAAACATCGAAGCCTATACGGTTGAGAACAACAGGCTGACTTTGCTCAACAGGTATTCCCGCGCCCGCATGGACGGCTTCTTGTTTTTTGTGGACAACATTGATGAGCGGACAACCAACCCACTCCAATTGAAATCTTACGCTGCCCTGCTTGCGTGCTTCCAGGAGCTCGGCCAGCCCGTTTTCGCCTGCCGAGTTGGGACACTCGGCATTGCGCTACTCTGCCTGGGCATCGACGGAATGACAACGGGTATCGCCTCATTGTCAAGCTTCTCAGAATCCGTTCTCCTGGCCAATCGAAGTCCCGGGCCGTACGACATGCCCAAACGATTCTATATCCCTCAGCTTCTCCTCACTCTGCCGTTGCCACTAGCCTCGGAGATTCTTAGCGATGACGCAAACTCTAACTTGCGCCCTTCAAACTCATTCATTTCTGGGTGGGGTCGGACCGATCTTGAGAGGGCTAGCAAGCCTCACTACCTGTGGGTCAGAACCCGCGAAGTAGCAAAGATCAACGACATAAAATCGGGCACTGAGAGGGTCAGTTGGTTTCTCGACCGAGTGGAGAAAGCAATCAAGGAGTGCGAGCGTATTAGGCGCGCTATGAAGGTCGACCTGCGTCCGGAGATGTACCAACATCTGAAAACGTGGCAGAATATCTTTCGAAGCATCTCTGCTACGGAGACCAAATGAGTATCCCTGTCGAGTCTAGAATGATAGCTCCTATAAGAGAAGCAATAGCGAGCTACCATGGCATGAATGTCTGGCTCCAAGAATACAGAAGCGGGTACGGGATAGCTGATCTTGTAGGAGGGCTGGTTGTATCGAAGCTATCCTACCAAGCGCGGACCAGAGGTTGTCAGCGACCTCCATTAGATGACCGCCGCCTAATGGAGGTCCTTTTGCAGATTCCCTCAAAGCGAAGCCTGTCATTTGAGACCCTCGCTCAGCGTGTAGCCCTAGCGCCGAGCAGCCTACGGAATAAAGCATTGCGTGTCTTAATGAGAAGAGGTCTTGTGCTTGAGGAGAAGGGAAGATACTCCCTCGCTGCTCGACTGTCAAACCCTGCAACGGAAATCGTCGCGGTGGAAGCGAAAATTGACCGCTGGCCCCAGGCGATTCTCCAGGCACGCAGGTACAGGCTCTTCGCCCAACGAAGCTACGTAGCTGTCTCGATGGCCATAGTTCCTCGGGTCGACCGGGCACTTCTCTACCGGCATCGTTTAGGGCTGATCGGGGTCGAGGTTTGGGAGGCGCGAATCATCATTGAAGCTCCCCGGATCAAGCCACGGGATCTATGCGCTCACCGAGTCTGCGCCGAAAGCCTCTATTCAGTGGCACTCGCGAGGCCATCACCCGGTCCGACAGGTCGGGCCACCCTCTCCTGGAGGGAGAGGGTGGGGACCTCATGAGGCGTGCTCCCGTTTCCCGGGCTCCCGACAAAGAGCATCGGGACAGGTGACGCCCGGGGCTATTCACGTTGTTCCCCTTCGGGGACCCGGGCGCAGCATGCAGGGGCGCAGGTGCGTTGCGGGGCGACGCCCGGACAAGCCGCAGACCTCCCGATTAAATCGGGACAGGTTCCGGTCGGCGCTACATTACGACCTCGGCGGTGGGGACACCGCCGCTACAGCAGAGAATGCCGACCCTGCTCTGCGGGGGCGATGCCCGGACAACCCGCAGACCTCCCGATCGAATCGGGACTGGTTCCGGTCGGCGCTACATTACGACCTCGGCGGTGGGGACACCGCCGCTACAGCAGAGAATGCCGACCCTGCTCTGCGGGG
>JACQSJ010000007.1 GCA_016205995.1 Candidatus Uhrbacteria bacterium
CCCTCCTTGGAAAGGAGGGGGACCGAGCAGTACACTATGCCCAAACTACATATTAAAGTCGATCCAGACCTCTGCATCGGCGCAGCGTCCTGCGTCACCATTGCTCCAGAAACCTTCCAACTTAACGAAGAAAACAAAGCGTGGGTGTTTGATCATGGACAGGAACCAGAGGGACACACGTATGAGCGGTGGTTGGAGGTAACCGATGAGGAGAAAGAGAACATTCTTCTTGCAGCTCAGTCCTGCCCCACGCTTGCTATTTTCATTTTCGACGAAGCAGGAACGCAATTGTTTCCGGACACATAGGTCCTATAGGACTTATTGGACCTATAAGACTTATGAAGTTCCTCATTATCGGAGGCGGGGTAGCCGGCACGACTGCAGCCGAAGAGCTGCGCAAGCGCGACGCATCAGCCGAAATCACCATTCTTTCAGAAGAGCACCACCCGCTCTACTCGCGGGTGCTTTTGCCTCACTACATCAATGGGAAGATTCCGCGCGAGCGCGTGTTTTTGAAACGTGATGGTTGGTACGCAGAGCAGAACATTGATTGGCAAGGCGGGGTTCTCGCGTCTCATCTGGACGCGAGGAATAAATTTGTCGGCGGCAGCGATGGGCGGGAGTATGACTACGATAAGCTCCTCATCGCCACCGGTGGGGAAGTGCGTTCTCTTCCCGAGGATCTCCGTGGCATTTCGTACTTGCGTATGCTCGACGACGCGGATCATCTTCTCCAGCTTCTGACCGAGCAAGGTGAGACAGCACGTGCCGGCATCTATGGCGGCGGGTTCATCGCCTGTGAGTATCTGAATTTTTTTGCGCATTTCCAGCTCCCGACCATTCTTGCGTATCGCGGGGAGCACTTCTGGACGCGCAGTCTTTTGCCAGAGGCGGGCGAACTCATTGCTAAACATCTCATACAAAACGGCGTGGAGGTTCACCCGAACTCGACTCTCGAGCGGCTCGATGGCGACAAGGAACTTCAAGGCTTCGTGACGAACACGGAGCGGCACGCGGCGACGATCTTGGGCGTCGGGATCGGCATTGAGCCAGACTTCTCGTGGCTGCGCGAATCAGGCATCGAAGTGGGTCGAGGAGTGAAAGCAAACGAGTTTCTCGAGACAAACGCGTCTGACGTGTACACGGCCGGCGACATTGCCGAGTTCTTTGATCCGATCCTAGGCCGCCAGCTCCAGATTGGGAACTGGATGAACGCCATGAGCCAGGGTCGGACAGTCGCCAAGACCATGGGCGGGGAGCGCACACCATTCCAACTCGTGAGCTCCTACGCGACCAACGCGTTGGGACTCGAGATTATTTTTGTGGGCGATGTGGAGCGAGCGGCGGCCGAGGAGATTCATGTCATCGGCTCAGTGGCGGACGGTGGAATCACGCAGGTTTTTGAGCGAGGAGGTCGAATCGTGGGTGGGGTGCTTATTGGTCGAAATACCGACCGAGCATCTATAACCAAGGCAATTCAAGAGAAACAACCGTTCTCGAGCCTGAATTTGTTGTAGACCGGCAACACGGATAATTGACATTTTTCAAAAAAACAGGTACATACAGACCTTCTTCTATGTGCGGCATCCTGCCAATCTAGAGAAGGTTTTTGCTTTTTCCACCTTGTGTCACAACGACGCGGGCGGGAGAGGTAACGTACCGTACAACTTCAGCACAGCGGCAAAGCCGCACATGGGAGAACCCGATGGCTCGATTCCTTGCACAGCTCGAGCAGGCCGCGTTCAAGCGGGTCTTCGAACAGCTCACGCAGCCTATCCTCGAGGAGGCGATTGCCTCCAACCTCCACCCCAACACGGCCGCCAAGCGGGTGATCCGCAAGATCATCACGATCCCGGGCTTCGGCCTGGCTGCCAACGTTCTGTTCTCGACCGGAGGCGAACTCCTGTCCGAGCACGCCGACGAACTCTGGCCCGGTGACACCAGGCCGTTCACGAAGGCGCTTCGGGAGATCCTCAAGCGCACCGGCCCCCTCATCGTGGGGGCGTCGGATGCGACGGCCGACGCGCTGGAGAAGCTCGGAGACGCGTCGGTCGACCAGGTCGTGAGCCCCTCCACGGTCGCCGGAACGGGGCGTGCGTCCATGGACGCGCTCTTCTTCTTCCACCACGAAGGCGTGTGGCGGCTCATCTTGCCGGCGCGCAACCCCGGCGGTGGGCAGGTCGTCATGGACGAGTGGGGCAACCCTGTCCCCATCAACGCCGAGGTCCTTGCGGCCTACAACCACGAGGACTACACCAAGCCGACCTCCAGGCAGGAGAAGGGGAAGGACGGAAAGCCGGGAAGGACGGTCAAGGGACCTCCGGCCAAGAAGCGGATGGTCATCGGCCCGCTCTCCCCCCTGGAGGCAGCGGAGCAGAACCTCTTCGACCTCAAGCGCTTCCCGCTGGAGGAAGCCGAGGCGCTGCGAAAGCTCCTCACGCCCAAGCCCTCCTGGGAGAGCCGCGTGAGCCCGCGGGTCGACCACGTGCTGAGCTGGCTCGTCGACGTGCTCTCGTTCGCCCCCCTGAACCTCACGGCGCTGGAGCGGCAGGAGGTCGAGGACCTCGTCCAGAAGATGAAGGCCAGGAAGCCGGACCCCGACTGGGTCAACCGGCGGCTGGGACGCTTCGAGGACGAATGCGCGAAGTTCCCGCTCACGGGGCGGCGCACCTACAACGAGGCGGCCATCGGCCGGATGCGTACGCTCTTCGGTCGCATCCGCAACGAGATCGACATCACGCTCGAGGGCGAGCAGAGCAACCTGACCAAGGCGCGCAAGGGACTGCAGGCCGCGCCGGATGTCCTTCGACAGGTCGGCGAGATCCTGACCACGTCCACGCCCTGGGCCGTTCAGGGTCTCCTCTGGTGGCGCAACGCCACCATCGCGGCGTTCGTATTCCTACTCGCGGGGATCCTGATGCCTGTGGCCTGGGCCAACCTGTGGTGGGTCACCATGGGGACGATGCTGGTCTCTCTGGCCGGCGGGATCATCGGGTTCGCCACCACCTGGCCGTTCCCGGTGGTCCAGAAGGCCTACGACTGGTTGCAGAAGTACATCGGGGGAACCTCGGTGGACTCCATCAACTCGCTGGGGCGCCGGATCGCTTCCTTCGCCCTCCTGGTGGGAGCCGGTATCCTACCGCTGCTCATCTGGCTCCAGTTCCCCATCGTCGTCCGGGTGGGCATCGTGGCCTTCGGTGGCCTGGTCCCCATCGGGATCGTGTTCGCCCTCAGAGAGGCGGGGTACCCGGATCTGGCACAGAAGATGGCCAAGCGTTCCATCCTGATTGCGAACTTCGTCTTCGGCACCATCGCCGTTGGCCTGTTCGCCCTGGTGGGATTCATGTTCGCCTACACAGGCAAGCTCATGACGGGCCCCTCGTTCGTGAGGTGGTTCGTCGATGGGTCGCTGGCACAGGGCAAGAGCGCTGAGACATGGTTCAGCGGTCTCTCCGCGTCTGCGGCGACTGGAGTCGTTGCGGTGGTCATGGGTCTGGTCGTTCTCGCCGCACTGTTCTTCCTCCCGAAGAAGGAGAAGGCGTCCGTCACGGTTACGACCGTCAAGCCCGGCGAGTCGGTCGTGCTCAACTTCGCCAGCATCGTGCTGGGAGGCCTGGCCTTCCTGGGAGTGCTGGTCGCCGTGGGCTGGCTGGGCTTCAAGGGGCTCAGCTTGGTCGGCAACTGGTTCGAAGACCCGGCTCCTTCTGCCTCAACTGCGGCAGAGGCACCGACCCAACAGGACAACGGTCCCTGGTTCGACAAGGCAGGGATGTGCGCTGATCCGGACACGACGTTCGAGCAGCGCCAGACCCTCAAGTGTCCCTGAAAACGGGACTACGCCCCCTCGCTTCAACGCGGGGGGTTTTACATTGACAAAATGGCCAAAATGTGGTATCTTAGCCCGTTATTGTAATGCAGATTTATTAACATCTTTTGTCATCCCGAGCGACCAACGGGAGCCGAGGGATCTCGAAGACGAGATTTCTCGACTCGCTGGCGCTCGCTCGAAATGACACAGGTTTATACTGAAGGTTTGAAGTTGCGAAATAGGCATAAAGTGTTTATTTCATGTCTATTTCGTACCTTTAACCCCACACCCCGGAGGAAGCGATGCGGTACGGTATCGTCATGTTCCTGTCCCTGATTGCGGCCCTCACCGGCTGCGCAACCATCAACCAAGTCGACCCCAAGACTGGGTACGGTGTCACCTACACCGGTTCCGCGCACGGCGCGGCGGTCGTGCTCAGGGCCAGCGACGAGCGCCCCTACGACTTGGCCTCCGAGGCCATGGATAAGGGGATGAGCCCCAACCTCGGACTCGATGCGGACGGTGACGTCCGTTTCCAGGCCGGCTACGGCTACTCGGGCTACGGCCTGGGTGGATCCGTTGGCGGCTACGCCCCGGCCAACACGGGGTACATCCCAGGCCAGGGGTTCGTAGTCGGCCCCACGGTCTCGGCCCTCCCCCCGCTCGCTGTGCCGGTCGTCACGACCGGTACGTCCTCGAGCCCTGTCACCGGGCAGGCGATCGTGCCCTGCCCGAAGGACCGGCTCCCGCAGACGGTTCCCGAGCAGGCCGCCTGCGCTGCGGCCGGCGTCCGGTCGCTCACCCAGAACCGCACCAAGTAGTGGTCGGACGGGGTGGTTCTCGTTCGGCCACTGCCGTGGGCTCTCGCCCGCGGTCACTGTGAACGAGTTCCATCCCCAATCCAAATAGGCGGGGTCCCTTGACCCAGCCAAACCGGAGTTCCGACCCATGTTCAAGTTCCTTCCCCTCTTCTTCCTCACCTTCCTCTCCACCCTCAACTCGGCCGCCGCGCAGTCTGCCCCGACCGCAGCGTCGGGGGAAGCGTCGGCGCCCATGACGCAGTCGCAGATGATCGAACACTGCGAGCAGAAGCATCCCGACAAGAACGCGGCGATCGTCTCGTGCATCACGAACCTCCGGTTCGGGAAGCTCGAGGACGCGCAGGCCGCGATCGTTTCGCGGCTGGACGCGGGCGAGCAGCGCGACGAGGAGATCCTCGAGCGCCTCGATGGGCTCGGCCAGAAGGTCGATCGCCTCGCGGCCTCCCAGCGCACCCAGGCCACGACCTCGGCTCCGCAGACGGTCGCGACCCCCACTACCAGCGTCACCTACACCCGCACCGGCGGAGCCAACTGGGCGCCCGTGGCCCAGCCTACCGTGGTCTCGATCCACAACATCGAGGGCAAGGTTCCTGACACCTTGCACATCACCGACCTCACGCACCCCAACGCTCGGTCGACGTGTGGGGGCGTCGGCGCCGACCTCGTGGTCTTCCTCGACCACGGCGTACCGGTGACCAACGTCTACGCCCCCGCGGGAGCCCCCACCGGCTTCCTCGAGGTCTACTACGACAGCGACAACAACGGCGTTCCCGACGGCACCGTCATGGCGCTCGACCTCGAGAGCCAGACGGACGTCTGGATCACCTGGGGGTCGCGCAACGACCTCGAGATCCGCTACCTGCGCCCCGGCGGCCAGATCGCGGTGGCCGGCCTGCCCCTGCAGACCGTCTACCACCCGACCCAGCGCAACGAGACCTCCGCCTCCGGAGCCATCGCCTGCGATCGAGACGACAACGCCCGCCGGGGCGGGCACCAGGCCATCCCGGCCTACTCCCTCTCCCGGATGTGGTGAAAGCCATGTCCGGTTCCACGGCCCCGCCGTGGCAGATACCCCAATGTGGTTCTGCTGCGGCGGGGTATTCTGTTTGACTGACTATTTTTCACCCCGGTGAAAAATAGTCAGTACGGATTTGAGTCAGAGGAACCAAAGAGTCAACCCGTTAAAACAAAAAACTCAACCTGTTGAGGGCTGAGCTTTTATGTACGTGTGAGAACTAACCAGCGACGTCGGTGAGAGCGTCGATGACGAACGCGGCGATCGCGTAGGCAGCGACGATGATGATCAGACCAATGACGGATTGTGTGAGGAGCGTTTTTGCCTTCTTCACCTTCTCTTGTTCACCAGCAGCTGTGAGGTAGAGGAAGCCGGCATATACGACCAAGACCACGAAAATGATACCCAGGACCGAGAGCAGGACAGCAATGATGTTTCCGATGAGCTCAGGGAGCGTGTTGGTCGTCGCATCGGTTCCGATAGCGGTACCGACGGTGGTCAAGTCCGTTGTCGCTTCAGAGAGCTGAGCAAGGGCAGCCGCGGGAAGAAACAGGACGGGGAGCGTTGCCAACCAGGCGCTGGCTTTGAGGAAGAGTTTTTTCATAGGAGGAGTGAATAAAGTGGGTAGAAGAATTGATGAGTCTTATCCGGGTTCAGTGGTCGTTGTGGCCGTAGCGGCTTCCGAAAGGGCATCGACGACATAGCGGGTGATCGCGTAGGCACCAACGATGATGATGAGTCCGATGACCGAGTTGGTGAGCATGCCCTTCGCTTTTTTGATTTTGTCAGTATCACCTTGAGCGGTCATGTATAGGACGCCGGCGTAGACCGTAATGACGAGGAAGATGATGCCGGTTGCGGCCAAGAGGGTGCGGATCATGTTCCCGATGAAGACGGAGACCGTGAGCTCGGTGGAGTAACTGTCTCCCGCAGCCGTGTCGAGCCCCTCTGAGATCGTGGCGGTCGCACTTTGTGCAAGCGCTTGATCTGGAGCGAGTATGAGTAGAGCGCTCGTCAAAAGGACGAAGAGGAGTCCCAGAGCCATCGATCGTGTCAGGGTCATAGAGTATACGTGTTCACATAAGGAAACGACGAGTCGCTCCCTTATGCGAACCCCCATCAGCGATGGGGGTTGAAAGTCAACTAGCCTGAGGAATCGGTTGAAGAGCCTGAGGTTGCCGAGACGATCGAGTCGATGACGAAGCTGGCGATCGCGTAGGCAGAGATGATGATGACCAGTCCGATGATTCCGGAGAAGAGTAGCTGTTTCGCTTTTTTCAGCTTGTCGTCGTTTCCGCCAGCCGTCATCCACTTAAATCCACCTAACAGGATGATGACCACGGAGATGACTCCTAAGAATCCAAGAGCAATACGGATGATCTGAGCGATCGTGTCGACGAGGTCTGCCTCGCCAAGACCTGCCGTGGAAGCAAACTCATCTCCATCGACGCTCCCACCAAACAGCTCATCTGACGTGAGAGCTTGAGCTGATACGTCCGGTGCTCCCACAAGAGCAACAGCTCCCAGTGAGAGAACCATGGCCGCTCCGAGGATGTAACCAAGATGTTTCTTAGAAAGAATAGTAGACATAGACTTCACCTCCCTTCGTAATTATCCTCCAAGCCATCTGGCAAGGAAGAGCCAAAGAGTTAGGGAATTTATTGAGTTAAAAATGTATTCGCAGATATTTTACCGATTTTTTCAGGTTTCGGACATGGAGATATCCACACTTCGACATTAGCCAAGAGTTCCTGACTCGAGGGCGGAGACGATCGCGCGGACAATGGTGTACGCGCCCACAATGACGACGAGTCCCAGCACCGCCCACTTCATGACCTCCTTGCCCTTCTTGACCCTATCAGGCACTCCGCCAGAGGTGAGCCAGAGGAATCCCCCATAGACAAACATTAACAACGCGACGGATCCAGTTATGCCCAGGATAGCTTGAATGAGTCGACCGATGACTTCGCGGACATTCGTGGTCCCCAGTGGGTTGGTGAGCGTTGCGGCGGAAACGCTTGCCGGGAGCAGCAGCAACGCGCACAGGAGGGAGAAGAAAAATTTGCTCATAGAGGGTCTAGTAGAAATATTCAAGTTGGCAACATTGGGTGCTCGCTCCTCCGTAACAGAGGTTGGGAGTGCAGCCTCCGTACTGGTAGGGGTTACCTTCGTCACTGCTCTCTGGGAAGGTATTTGTGTCGATACAGTCGTAGTAGTGGAGTGTGGTGAAGGCGCCGTCCTCTCCCTCCACGGGAGTGGGATTCTTTTGTCGACATAGGCTCTCGCAGCCGTACTGCGTGCAGGTGGAATTCAAGTCGCAAGGAAGCCCATAGGTGTCGATCCCTGTGCACGCGACATATTCCTGTGTATCGCTCATGTAGACGTTCCCGTATTGGAGTGTACCGCGCAGAGCGTAAATACCCAGGTAGGAAAACATGACGATCAATAGTCCGATCGTTGAGATCGACATGTACTTCTTCCCTTTGTCGACCCACTCTTTGCGACCAGCGGATGCAAGCCAGTAAAACCCGCCCACAACGTACATCAGGAGTACGACCGCGCCGATGATCCCTACTACATAATTTCCGACGTTTACAAAAACGGTGAGAATATCATCCAGGGTACAGTCGCCCAGGTTCCCACAACCCGGTGAGATCCCTTGCATGAACGGGCCAACTTCTACTGGTGAGCATTGGTTTAGCCACTCGGGATCCTTGTTTTGGCAGATGTTGGAGTTGTAGGCAAAACTTGTTCCTGGAGTGAGGAAAAGTACCACCATTGTCATCCCGAGCAACGCGATGGATTTCCAAATTGAGGAGATCCCTCCTCCTTTTAGTCGTCGGGATGACAAAGATAACTCATTCATATCAGAGCGATTGATTCACCTTATTTTGCGCGTCCTTGAGAGCGCGCTCTTGCTCGTCGCCCGCGAGGAATGCATCGATGAGATCCAAGAGTGCCTCTTCAGCCACTGCGGCATCACCCCCACGATACCAGGAGTCGGCCGTGAGCGTCTGTCCGGCAAAGACCGAGAGGGTTTCATCTTCCAGCTGTGAGTTGATGAGGCTTCGCAGGGCCGCGGGCTTGCGTGCCGCTTCCAAGTAGCTCGTCACACGGTCTTCACTGGCAGCAAACTGCACAAAGTCCCAGGCCCAGTCGCCCGCGTTTGTCGATTTGGCAACGGTCTCGACCCAATAGTTAGCGTAGTTGACCGTTTTGCCGCCATCGATCTGCGGGAGCGGGGCGACGGCGAAGTTGAGCTTGGAGTTGGCCGCACGGATAAGGTTGTAATGGTAGGAGTAGCCAAAGAAGAACGCCGTGTTGCCGCTGACAAACGCGTCGAAGGAGTCGGGCATGTCTTCATTCCAGGTGTAAACCGCCTTGAGGGGGTTGGCAAAGTCCGTGTAGAAACGCACGGCCTCGCCCCCGAGGAATCCCGCATCGGTCTCTTGGGCAAACGTGGCGCGGCCCCGGGAGTCGGTCATTTGGGTTCCGTTTTGCATCATGAGGATTGAAAGGATATCAAACGCACGTTCTACGTTTTGACTGGTGCCGATAGCCGCTCCGGCCTGGACGATTCCCTCGCTCGTGTTCAATTGCGTGAGCTGGGTTACCTGGTCTTGAAATTCGGTCCAGGTGCTGGGAGGCTCTGGAATTCCGGCGGCATCTAGGAGATCCGTGTTGAAGTACAGGGCGAGCGAGTCCATGCCCAGTGGCAGTCCAAAGATTCGGTCCTCCGCTTCCGCTCGCGCATTTGGTTTGTAGGAGCGCAGAACATCCTCTACGACCACGTCGACATAGGCGCTTTTGAGCGCGCGCTGTGAGATGGTCGGCTCCTCTTGGACGGTGTAGACCGTTTCTTTTTTGATGGTGCCGCGCGTTTCGGCGTAGGGGATGGTGAGCGATTTTGGAAGCGGCTCAACAAGACTCCCGTACTTCCCGATCCAGGTGTTGTGCAAGGAGAACACATCTGGTCCCTCGCCCTCGGCAAACGCACGGATGAGCTCGTCTTCGTATTCGTCGAAGCGCAGCTCGCGGTATTCAAACGAGACATTTGGGTGCAGGGCTTGGTAGGCGCTCATGATTTTTGCCATCGTCGAGTCCTCGTCAAAAACACGCCAGACAGTGAGGGTGACCGGCTTGGTGGCGAGCTTTTCCGCTTCGCTCGTCCCCCCGCAACCAGCTCCCAGCAGGACGAGAGGAAGAAGAAGGATCGCGAGATGTCGACGAAGAAGCGTCATAGCGTTTTGCACGTTTGTTTAAGGTAGCGTTTGAACTCGACGCCGGTTTCCTGGTGCTTGAGGCCAAGCTCGACCTGGGCTTTGAGGAAGCCGAGTTTGTTTCCGCAGTTGTACCAGGTGCCCTCAAACACGCAGCCGTAGAGGGGTTTATTCTTCGAGAGCAGCGTATCAAATGCGCCGGCGAGACGAATCTCCCCGTCTGGACCAGGTTTTGTTTTCTCGAGGATCGTCATCACCTCCGGCGTGAGAATATAACGACCGATGGCAATGTAATCGGACGGCGCGTGGGCGAGCGACGGCTTTTCAACAAATCGGCTGATCTCCCACGTGCGCGCATCAAGCCGTTTGCCATCGGCCACGCCAAAGTTCGGGACGAGTGTCTTGGGAACCTTGTGCAGCGCTACCACCGGATCGCCGTATTTTTCGTGTACATCGATAAGTTGGCGCATAGCCGGAACCTTTCCGTCGATGATGTCGTCGCCAAAGAGCACTGCGACCGCCTCGTGTCGGTCAATGAACGGGAGCGCGGCGAGAACGGCATGACCGTCGCCCAGAGGTTTGGTTTGACGCACGAAAGCGAAGCTGGCGAGTTTGCCGATTTTTTTGACGGTGTCGAGCTCGCGCTTTTTCTTTTTTTGTTCCAGTCGGTACTCGAGTTCAAAGTTTCGGTCGAAGTGGTCTTCAATGGCGCGCTTGCCAATGGAGGTGACGAAAATGATTTCCTCGATGCCGCTTGCGACCGCCTCCTCGACGATATATTGAATGATGGGCTTATCCACGACGGCAAGCATTTCTTTTGGTTGCGCTTTGGCTGCGGGGAGGAATCGTGTCCCCATGCCGGCAACGGGGATGATAGCTTTGCGAATTTTCATAGTTCGATATACTCACTACTTCAGTACGTGCCCTCATTGTAGCGTAAAAAGCGGGGATCAGAAAACTCTCTGGCCTCTACAGAAGGATTGCGCTCGTGACAATTCCGTAGATCACAATTGAAATCATGTCCTGAACAACGGTGGCAATGGGAGCTGCGCCAACGGCAGGGTCCTCGTGAATATCGTTGATGAATTCCGTGATGAGCAAGGCAACAACCGGCGCAAGAGCAACGGCGATGAAAATGGAGAGGCCCACGGCGAGTGCCAGGTTGGTGTCTCGCAACCAAAGGTCAACGGCCAGCCAGGAGACCAGACCGAAGATCACTCCCAGAGCCAAGCCCAGCAGGGGCTCCTTCATGAGATAGTTCTTAAGCTTTGCATGGCGGCTCTTGAGATCTCGACTATAGATGGCTTGGGTTTGGGCACCCACCGCGGAGGCGATGTACACGATGAAGGGAATAAAGAAGGCGACATGAACATCGGTGGCAAGGACTTCCTCGAAACGGCTGGTGAGGATGGAGATGCCCAGGCCTAAAAAGAGTCCCAAGATGAGCGGGGGAACGCGCAGGCGCAAAAGAAGGGGAACGGACTCTGTGTCGTCGTCGGCGTAGAGGGTTTTGTGGGAGTGGTTGAGCATAGATTGAAGGATCACGCCTCTCATGATACATTCTGCGCGGCAATTGTTGGAGGGGTCGCATAGTTGGTCTAGTGCGCGCGACTCGAAATCGCGTAACCCGCAAGGGTTCGAGGGTTCGAATCCCTCCCCCTCCGCCACGAAAAGACAACCTAGACAGGTTGTCTTTTCGTTGTCTAGATTTTGCGATAGCGCGTCGTTCGTCCTTGGCCAATGCGTTCGATCTTTTTCAGACGCAGGAGCACATCGATCGCTTGTGAAACGGTCGGACGTGCGACATCAGTTACTTTCGCGATATCACCAGCCGTTGCCTCGACAACCGTTTCAAGATATCTCCAGACGGCCAGTTGTTTAGGCGAGAGGATTTTCTCGATGTTCTCCCGTGAAAGCAGGTTGATTGCCTGGCGTGCCTGCGTAAGGGAGATATCCAGGAAGAAATCGAGCCACGATGCGATGTCCTCGTGGTCGGTGCCAAGGGTCAATTGACTCTTACGCAGCGCAACGTAATAGTCGGTCTTGTTGTCTTCGACGAGTTTTTCGTGCGAGACGTACGGCACGTATGCGTAGCCAGCCTTGAGCAGTAGGAGGTTCGTGAGGATACGCGAAAGGCGTCCGTTGCCGTCTTGGAATGGATGAATCATCAGAAACTCGACAAGGAAATTTCCGATCACGAGGAGCGGATGGTGCTCTTCTCGCGCGAGTTCGTTCACGATCCATCCGACGAGCTCCTCCATTCGAGTGGGCGTAAGGTAGGCGGGAGTCGTCTCAAAGATGGTGCCCACAGATTTGCCGGACGCGTCCAACATCTCGACCGAGTTCTCCATTTTTTTGTACTCGCCACGATGGCGCTCATCCTTGTGTGCGTACTTCAAGAGGTCGCGGTGCATTTGCTTGATCACACCTTCCGTGAACGGGATGTGTTTCCAGGAGTCAAACACATGTTCGAGCAGCTCGAAATATCCGCGAACCTCTTGTGTGTCGCGGTCTGCAAATTTTTGGAGCGACAATCCGTGCATGACCTTTTCCACTTCCTCGTCGGAAAGCTTCGACCCCTCGATCCGTGTCGACGCTCCCGTTGACGTGACCAAAACCGATCGCTTGAGACGACCAAGTGCCTGTGGGTTTAACTTGGCACCGCCGCTCCACTGACCTTTCAGGTGGTCGATTTGGTTGATGAGCGACCAGATGGATTCTGGAAGTGTCTTGATTCGGCTGTTTCTTGGGTTCATAAACAATCTCATACTTTAACTATATGAGATTATATACGAAGATTGTCTCTAGTTCAAAAACGAGCCTAGTCGCTTGTTTTTTGGTTGATAATTGATCTCGCCATTTCGATGAGCTCCCCGTCGGTGGGGTGGTCGCCGTCGGCGGCGATGAGCAGGAGTCGTTCGCCGAGGCTCGCAATGAGGTGGCGGGAGATTTCACAACGGTTGGGAATGCCGTCCTCGTAGTCGATACAGCGGGGGCGGTCGTCGACGACCTGGATCCAGATTGACGTCTCCTGGTCGAGTTTTATCTCTTGTGTGGAGTAGATGTGAGTTGCAAGATACTCGGTTGCGTTGAGGCCTGGGAAATAGTCGATCTCCACAAAGCGCCAGTTGTCTTTCACATAGACCACGGTGACGGAGCCTTTCGGGATCTCGTTTGAGGCAGAGGTGTAGATGCCTGCGGTGTAGAGGGCAGCGTCGAAAGTTTGGGAAGGGAGTTGAACGATCGCGTTCAGAGATTCAAGGTCATCAAGGATGGCGAGGTTAGAAGTTTGTGGCAAGAGTGAACGTTGCGTGTCATCGATCCACTGGAAGAATCGCAGGAGTACAAAAGTAACAAGGATGGCCGCGGCGATCCAGGCAAGGAACTTGAAATTTACAGGTTTAACTTCGCGACGTCTTCGAAGCAGGCGCAGGCTGAGCATAGGCAAAGATGATAGCGAGGAGGATCCAGGTCAGGATTGCAAGATCATTTTTGAAATAGGGCACATCGACCAGGCCGTGGATGGTCATTTGGAGAAGGGCGAGGAGAGCCACCAGCTGTGTGTCATTGCGAGGGAGCGCAAGCGACCGAAGCAATCCTTTGGCTCGTCGAAGGATTGCTTCGTCGGTCGACGTCGAGCTTCCTCCTCGCAATGACAAAAGAATTTGCCAGGCAAGCAGAACAAAAGACACGAGTCCCAGCAGTCCCAGCTCGACCCAAATGTTGAGGATGATGTTGTGGGGGTACTGGAAGATCTCAAGGTGGGTGGCTTGGTGGTAGGGCTCAAATAAGGTTGGGTAGCCTGAGAGACCAGCGCCCAAGAACCAGTGGTCGCGTAGCATGTCGACCGTCTCAGTCCATTGCGAGAGGCGCACAGAGCCGGAATAGTCCTGGAGCGTGAGCTTGGTGCGAAGTGCGGGGACGAAAAGGACTAGGAGGACTAACAGGGCTAAGAGACTCGAAGAAAAGATTCGGGTTTTTTTATTCCAGAGGCCGGCGATGAGCAGCGTCGCAACGATCGAGACGATCGCGGCTTCGGACTGGGCGAGGATGATGGCGATGGAGGAGAGTAGAGCGACGGCGAGCCAGAAGGTTCGGATAGCGCGGGGGATTTTTAGGAAAGCGATGACAACGATTGGCCCCAAGAACAAGCCTAGAGCATTGGGATAATCAAAGACGCTCGTGACGCGGCGCTCGATGTCCCAGGGGATGGGGAGGCCTGAACCAGTCAGCCACTGGAAGATGGCGATGAGGGAAAGGACGAGGGCACTAACTCCAAGGGCAACGAACAATTGTTCGGCGAGGATCCCCCCCCTGCCTGAGGGGGGGCTAGGGGGGGTGGGAGCACGTAGGAGCTCATGCCTCACAGCAAAGAACAATAAAATCGGTTCAATGAAATACGCCTTCCACACACCAAGCGCGGCCAGCCGGTCCGGGGCGACGAAGACGGCGATGGTCGCTGCGAGGAGGAGGAACGCAGCAGTCACGGTAACTCCACTTAACCGCTCGGCAACCCCCCCTAGCCCCCCCTTGGGAAGTTGGGGGACCGGAAAATGCCGAATCACCCATACCACTAGAAATGTCACAGCGAGAAGCTCAAGCAACGTCGTAGGCACACCGAACAGCTCCGTCCGCAACAGATAGCTCGGCAGCACGGCCACAAGAAGAAACAATCCTTTGTGCAGGTCGGCCCACGTGAGAACCGCGAATGCGGCAGTGAGGATGAGGAAGATGGCGGTCATAGCAATTAGAGAGTGGTAGCCCCAGGCTTTAGCCTGGGCGGCACCCAGGCTAAAGCCTGGGGCTACCGATCAATGAGGTGATCTGTCTAATCGAAACGGCTTTCAGAGTGATGATCGTGGCTCCGTATACAAGCCCGCCGACGAGCAGATCGATGAGGACAGGAACGTCCAGTCCAACCAGCGCGAGGTACATGATCCCCGAGGCCGCCAGGGCTTTAAGTAGGACACGCAGACTCGGGAGCGCGCGCGACGTGCGATACACCACCAAGAAGGTGAGTCCGGCGATGAGTGCCTCGGAGGCAAGCGTCACCCACACCGCGCCCCACATTCCGTACACCGGGATGTAGAGGCGATATCCCACGACCGCGACAATGGCGACGAACACGTAGCCCCACGTCATAATGCGCTGTTTGTTGATGGCAACGACGAGGTGCCCATAGAGGGTTCCCAAGAACACACCGACCAGGGCAAGGATAAGCCACGTAAGGATTGGGCCGGCGATGGCAAAGTCTGCTCCGGCGATGAGGGTCATGAGCTCTGTCGAAGTGAGTTGGGCGCCGACCACTACCGGAACAACCATCAGGGCAAAGAGATCAAAAATTTGGGCAACGCGTTTGCGGAACTCCTGTGTGCGTCCCTGGCTCCACATGGCGACAAGGCTTGGAAGCACGAGGCCCATGAGCATTGTGGGTAACACGGTCATGACTTCCAGGACGCGGTAAGCCGCGCCATACAGTCCTACCTCAGCTTGGTCGCGGAAGTAGGCAAGGAAGAGGATATCGCCCTTGAGGTAGAGCAGGTTGAAGATGATCGAGATGGCGATCGGCCAGGAGTGTGCCAGGA
>JACQSJ010000009.1 GCA_016205995.1 Candidatus Uhrbacteria bacterium
GACCCTATCCTGTGTAGATATCGCTTCCCCCGAGCCAAGCAGGACGATCAGTCGAAAGACTGGTCGTTTTGATTTGTGATAAACTTGCAGTGAGAAAAGCACATAACCCGACCTGACACATGGATGTTCAACCCCAGGCGGATTCCACATCCATCAAACTCGATCACCAATTGTTCAGGAAGTCCGCTTCACCGTGACCTGCCAGGTACGTGGTGATCCCGTATCATTAAACTCGTACCACTCGACCTCTGCCGTGAACGTCGCGGCGCAATCAGGACACGAGAGCTGGTACGTTTGATCGGTGTCCTGTGTGGGCCACAGGTCGACCGCGTCCCATCCGCGAAGAAACCCAAAACGCTCGATGGCCTTGGTGGTTCGTTGCAGAAGATTGAGCGTTTCTTGCGGGGGGAGGTGTCCGCATCGCGCACAGGAAGTATTTGACATATAGGAAAGTGTATCAAATTCTATGGCCAAGCCAACCATCAAACTCATCTCCTGGAACGTGAACGGCCTGCGGGCGGTGGTGCGCAAGGGCACGTTTATTCCGTTTGTACGCCAGCACGACCCAGCCATCTTGTGCTTGCAGGAAACGAAGGCCAATAGGGGTCAGGCGGAAATCGACCTCCCGCAGTACGAAGAGATTTGGAACTCGGCGGAGAAACCAGGCTATGCAGGCACCGCGATCTTTACCAAAGTAAAACCCCTTGCGATCACCTACGATCTCCCCAACGCCGACCCGAAGAAATTTGAAGACGGATTTGGCCAGCCACTCAAAGAAGGCCGTGTCATCACGATGGAGTTCAAAGACTTTTTTCTGGTGAACGTCTACACACCCAATGCCAAGCGCGACCTGGCACGGCTGAAGTTTCGCCATACCACGTGGGATCCTGCCTTTCTCGAGCACCTGAAAGAACTCGAACAAAAGAAACCCGTCGTGCTCTGCGGTGACCTCAACGTCGCCCACAAGGAGATCGATCTGGCTCGGCCAAAGGACAATCGCAAGAATGCCGGCTTCACGGATGAGGAGCGAGAGGGGGCAGATAACCTCGTTGCGGCAGGGTTCATCGACACCTTTCGCTACTTCAACCCGGACAAGAAAGATGCCTACACCTGGTGGAGCACCTTCCAACACGCCCGTGAACGGAACATCGGGTGGCGAATTGACTATTTCTTTGTAAGCCCCACAATGAAGGAACATCTCATGAACGCCTCCATCCACGAGAACGTCATGGGCTCTGATCACTGCCCCGTTGAAATCCTTCTTCGTATCTGAACATCCTATGACATTGATCTTCATCCTCATCGCTACAGCCAGTATTGCGGCGCTCTCCCTCACGGGCATCATCACACTCACGGCGCTCAAAAAGCACGTGCACGTGGGAATGCTCGCCCTTGTCGCGCTCTCGGCCGGGGCCATGCTGGGCAACGCGTTCCTGCACCTGCTCCCTGAAGCCATAGAACTTTCCCAAGACGGAGCCATCACGATCTTCACGGTGATGATCCTGGTTGTCGGGTCTTTTGTTGCGTCGTTCTTGTTCGAGCAATTCTTCTTCTGGCACCATTGCCACAACGCCGACCATTGCGAGCCCACCGAAAAGCCCTTCGCCCACCTGGTCCTCTACTCAGACACAATCCACAACTTCATCGACGGTCTCATCATTGCCGCGGCGTTTAGCGTTTCCCCGGAGCTAGGAATCGCGACGACCGTGGCAATCGCCCTGCACGAAGTGCCACAAGAGCTGGGTGACTACGCAGTTCTCGTACACGGCGGGTTCACAAAAATGCGCGCTGCGTTCCTCAATGGCCTGGCCGCGCTCACGGTCGTTGTGGGCGGAGTCGTGGGATACTTCCTCGCCGGCTCCGTCGAGTGGGCGGTTCCTGTCCTCATCCCCATTGCGGTGGGTGGCTTCATCTATATCGCGGCAGCCGATCTCCTTCCCGAGCTGCGCCACAGCGCGACTCACGGAGGAAACCGATCGAGCATCCCCTTGCACTTCCTCGTATTCCTCACAGGCCTCATCATCATGATCGTGACGGCCATGATGGAATAGCCGTATGCCCCACCCGCTTGTTGAGGGACGACATCTTACAAAGAGCTATGGATTACAGGTTGTCCTCGATGACCTGTCTTTTTTGGTCACGGAGAAACAGAAGGTCGCACTCATCGGCCGCAATGGCGCGGGGAAGTCGACCCTGCTCAAGATCCTCACAAGGACGGAGCAGGCTGATGGAGGCGAGGTTCAGTTTTATCCCCTTGCCCGCGTGGGCGTGGTCGAGCAGCACGAGATCCTCCCGGGAACGATCTCGACGCTCGCGTATCTTGAAGAGAAGAGTGAAAAGCCCGAGTGGACCGTTCGTAAGCACGCGGCACAATTCGGCCTGCGAGCCTCGCATTTGGCACAGGCTCCCGCCCTTCTATCGGGCGGATACCAAATGCGCGTGAAGCTTGTCGCTATGCTCTTGCGCGAGCCCAATCTCCTGTTGCTCGATGAGCCCGTCAACTACCTCGATCTCCAAACCCTCCTGTTCCTCGAGCGGTTCCTCCAGGATTACAAGGGGGCCTTTCTTCTGGCCGCCCATGACCGCACATTCCTCCAGCACACCTGCACGGACACGTATGAGATCGAGCGCGGAGGGCTGACGGCCTATCACGGACCTGTCGACGAGTACCTTGCCTACAAACGTGAGCAGCTGGAATACGAGCTTCGCACAAACAAGCGCCTCTCCCGAGAGATCGCCCACCACCAGGAGTTCGTCGACCGGTTCCGCTACAAGGCAAGCCTTGCTTCAAGGGCGCAGAGCAAGATCAAGCACATCGAAAAACTTCGCAACAAGATCTCCCACATCGATGCCGCCCTTGCCACGACTCGGATCTCGATCCCCTCCCCGCACGTCACGGCAGGTCCGGCTGTGCGAACACAAAATGTGTCCATCGGGTATGGGGACCATGTGGTTGCACACGGGATCGACCTGGAGATCGTGCGTGGAGAAAAGGTCGTCATCGCCGGGGAGAACGGACGAGGGAAATCCACGTTGCTCAAGACCCTCGCCGGAGCGCTTCCGCAGCTTGCCGGCTCCATCAAATGGTGGCACAAGGCGGACATCGGCTACTACGACCAGAAAACAGAGACGACCCTCGTTCCCAATGAAACCGTCCTCCACTATCTCACGCGCCTGGCTCCAGCAGAGGCTTCAGGGGAACGCATCCTCATGATGGCCGGAAATTTTCTCTTTCGAAACGACGACCTCGACAAGCCGACGGAGGTGTTGAGCGGAGGCGAGCGTGCACGGTTGTGCCTCGCGGGAGTGTTATTGCACGAACACAATGTCCTGCTCCTGGACGAACCCACGAACCACCTGGACGTAGAGACGACTGAGGCACTCGCGCTCGCGCTGAAAGAGTACACAGGGACAGTCATCGTCATCTCGCATGCTCGCACCTTCGTCGACACGCTCGTCGATAAGGTTTTCGAGGTGCGCGCCGGAACCGTTCGGCGATACATGGGTTCCTATGAACAGTACGTCGACGACCTGGTGGACCTCATGGAACAAAGCCTGCATGAGGAGGAACAGCCGGCTGTGTCCACCAACCTTCCTACCGAAGAACGCACTGAACTTCACATACAAATCAAGGAACACCAGCGCTCCCAGGAAAGAACCAATAAGCGCCTCGCTCTCCTCGACCGAGAAAAAAGCGAGATCCTCGCCTATTTCTTCGATAATCCCACAGAATACTCCCCTTCCAAGTCCCAGCGACTGTCTGAATTGGACGAGGAACTTACCGGACTTGAAAAACAATGGCTCAAGGATCAAGAGCGTATCGACGCCTTGAGGTCACAGCTCCAGGGTCCGAGCTTGACATAAACGGCCTGACAGCGTAGTCTTCGGCGGTTGTTAACAAACACATTCTTATGGCTTACGGACCAGGTAATTTTGGCGGCGGCAATCGTCGCATGGGAAACTCCTACGGGGGTGGACGCGGATCTTTCGGTGGAAACCGAGGGAGTTTTGGCGGCGGCTTTAACAAGCCAAGCTTTCCCGCACGATGCAACGAGTGTGGAAATTCGTGCACGGTTCCATTTAAACCAAACGGAAGTAAGCCAGTCTTGTGCCGCGATTGTTTCCGAGGGTCGGATTCCGGAGGCGGCTTTGAGCCCCGACGCGAGTTCGATCGAAAGCCCTCCTTTGGAGGCTTCAATGATCGAGGCGATGATCGACCTCGCCGATCTCCGGCAGGTCCGGCACCGGTAGGTCCAAGCCTGAAATCCGAGATCCAGGCGATCAACCGCAAGCTCGACCAGATCCTCGCCATCCTAAACGACGCAACCGTTGAGTCGCAGGAAGAGGAAGCTCCAGAGAACACCTGGGAAGAAACAAAGGAGGCACCCGAGACCGAATCGACAGACATCGAGTAAATGAATAAGACACCCGACAAACGGGTGTCTTTGTTTTCATGATACACTAGCGACCTATGCATCTGTTCAAACGCGCCTTCGTGGTTATCGGCCTCGTCCTTGGGATCCATATCATCTTGCTTCTGACCAACGGGTACGCGATCGACCAAATCGACACCCCCATGCACTTCCTTGGTGGGTTGGCCATGGGGATGTTGGGACTTGCCGTACATCACTCGGCCACAAGCAAACATCAGGTCGAGCTCCTTCAACCAAACCCATCCCTGCCACGTCGGTCGCGACCGACGTGGCCTGCCTGGTATCACTATCTCTTCGTCGTCGGGTTTGCCATGCTCGTGGGCATCGCCTGGGAGTTCCAGGAATTCGTCTTCGACCAAACTGTCAGTGTCTGGTTCGATTTTCCCAAGGCTCAAATCTCGCTTGCGGACACCATGAAAGATTTTCTCCTGGACTGGCTGGGTGCAAGCGTGGCGTTCTTCGTCTTTCGGAAACGTGTATGAACAAAAAACAGGCTGTGTTGGCCGGTGGGTGTTTCTGGGGACTCGAGGACCTGATCCGCCGGCAACCAGGAGTCATCGATACGGAGGTTGGATACGTGGGTGGCGACAACGATTATCCCACGTACGAAAACCACCCGGACCATGCCGAGGCGGTGCACATTGCCTACGATGCCGACACTACGTCGTACAAGCAGTTGCTGGACTTCTTCTTTCAGGTCCACGATCCAACCATGCTCAACCGCCAGGGCAACGACGTCGGATCCTCGTACCGGTCAGCGATCTTCTACGGCAACGACGAGGAGAAGCGGATCGCCGAGGAGATGATCGATCTGGTGAACAGATCAGGGCGCTGGCCCAGGCCTGTCGTCACGACCCTCCAGCCGTTGACCGTGTTCTATCCCGCAGAGGACTACCATCAAGACTATCTCGTCAAAAACCCTGGTGGGTACACTTGTCATTTCCAACGAGGGGGAAGCTACTTGTCCGAGGGCAAATGAAGCGCTCGCTTCAAGTCGCGGACTTCCTTCGTTGAGAGTGGCCTCGTCTTTCCCGATGGAAGATCGCCGAGCTCAATGTTCATCACCCGCACACGCCGGAGCGCCTTCACCTCGTAGCCCAGTGCCTCACACATCCGACGGATCTGCCGGTTGCGGCCTTCCGTCAAAATAATCGAGAATCGGTTGTCGCCTATCTTTTTGACGACGGCCGGTTTTGTTTTTGAGCCAAGAATCATCATACCGTCGGCCATGGTGCGTAAGTCTTCGCGACGGACAGGCCGGTCAACCGTAACGATGTACTCCTTTTCATGATCGTAACGAGGGTGGGTGATGTGCTCGGAAAGCTCACCGTCGTTGGTCAAGATCAAGAGGCCGCTGGAAGCCACGTCCAGGCGACCGACCGGAAAGACGTGCGAGGGCAAATCAAGGAACGAGCGGACCGTGTCTTGCGCCCGCGGATCCACGGAGGTCATGATGCCGACGGGTTTGTGGAACGCGAGATAGATTTTGTCCGGTCGGACACAATTGATTCTTGTGCCAGAGACGATAATGTCATCTTGGTCATCCACTTGCAACCCCAGCATCGCCGCTTCCCCGTTCACCTTCACCTTCCCAGCCGCAATAAGCGCGTCCGCTTGTCTGCGCGAACACACCCCCCGCTCCGCCAAAAACTTGTTTAGCCGTGTTTTCATATCGCTGTTATAATAGACCCTAGATGGTTCAAACGTAAAATAACTCTATGAAAAAGTTCTCTCTCTTCTTGGTTCTCCTCCTGGGAACCGCGAGTCCCGCACTGGCCGCCGATACCACCGGGCCAGAGGTCGGGACCGTCTCCCCGCTCTCCGCTGTCTACAACGTCCCACAAACCTACTCGGTGACCGCCACCGATTCGTCGGGGGTGGAGAGTTGTACGCTGGTCGTCTCCAGCATTTACGAAACCCCGATGGCGTACAACGAAGACACCGACCAATGGGAAGTCGAATACACCTTCGACACTGAGCGCTCCGCCAACAGCATCCGCGCGAGATGCGAGGATACCCTCGGCAACGAAACGTCCGGGAAGAGCCGCATCGTCTCGGTCGCAGGCGCCCCCATGGAGAGTACCGACGGCGAGGGAGACGTGACCCCCATCGAGACAAGCGAAGTAGACGCGACGGACTGGAGCTCCGCGGAAGTGGTCGCTGCCTCTCCTGTCCTCATCAAGACAGTCTGCCCCGGAGGCGAGGATTTTACGCATCCCTGCCGCACAGTGTACTTCCTGGACAACGAAGGGTACCGCCATGCGTTCCCCAACGAAAAAGTCTACTTCACCTGGTACGCGGACTACACCGATCTCCACCTTGTCTCCAGCGAGACGATGTCCTCCTTCAGCCTGGGCCGCAATATCACCTATCACCCAGGGACAAAGCTCGTGAAATACCAGACCGTCCGGACTGTTTACGCCGTTGAGCGATACAGCGTCCTGCGTCCGATTGCCAGCGAGGCAACCGCGATTGATCTCTATGGCGAGAACTGGAACCAGCAGATCGATGACATCTCTGAAGCCTTCTACGCCAACTATTCCTATGGCGAGATCATCGACGAGGAAAGTGACTTCTACGTCGCCGCGCAAACCGCTTCCGTGGATTCCATCAACGATAACCTCTAAACACACTTTATGAAGAAAGCCGCCATCGTTATCATCGTCCTGCTCATCGCCCTCGTTGCCGTGATCTTCCTCATGCGCCCGAGCTCTGATGCTTCCGATTCCTCAGGCACATCCGAAAGCGGAAGCCCCGTCTCTCCACCCGCGGAGGAAGGATCACAAAGCAAGACTGATGAAGCACGCCGGCTCTTGGGCATCGACCTCCCCGACGACGCCACTGTCTCCCTCATCCTCGACAATGACCAAGCCGCTGTGGTTCAAGGACAGACTGACCTTCCCCTTTCCGAGTCGCGATCTTTCTTTGCCTCAGAAATGCAAAACGCCGACTATGCAATCTCGCGCGACTGGGGCGAGTCCCCGGCTGACAGTGCCACGCTCCAGTCATCCTCGTTCACGGGAAGCGGAGAAACGTGGATCATCATCCTGCGAACCTACGAGGGGTATTCGACCTTCGATATCCAGCGACAGTACTAGAAACCAAACATCCGGGACTTCCCGGATGTTTTTGTTTATCCATGTCGTGATCGACCACCTCCCGAGGTTCGTCCCCCTCCACCGCTGCGGCGACCGCCGCCTGTGCCTCGAGTTCCGCCGCCACGACGACCTCCCCCACCGCCGCCCCCGCGAGACCGTGGTCCAGGTCCATAGGAACCCGTTGGTTGAGCGCCTGGCTTGCGCGTAATCAGCTCGCCTGTTTTTGTCTTGATGGGGAGCGTCGTCTTAATCATGCGCTCAATCTGGAGGATGTCATTCTTCTGTTCTGGCACGGCAAACGAAATCGCCTTTCCCGAGCACCCCGCGCGGCCGGTCCGGCCAATGCGGTGCACGTAATCTTCCAGCTGGTCAGGGAGGTCAAAGTTGATAACGAGTTCAATGTTCTTCACGTCGATGCCACGTGCGGCGATATCGGTGGCGACCATCACCCGGTACTTGCCCGTCGAAAATCCTTTGAGCGCTTCCTGGCGCTGGCTCTGGGAGCGGTTGGAGTGAAGCTCCGCGGCCGAGTGTCCCATATCGCGAATGAACCGCGCGATCTTCTTGGCACCGTGCTTGGTACGGCTAAAAACAAGGATCGTGCCCCGATACTCGATGAGCAAGCGTTCAAGAAGTTCGTTCTTTTCATTCTTTGATACGATGAACATCTCCTGGTCGACGCGCTCGGCCGTGGTTCCCGAGGGTGCCACTTCGATGCGTAACGGAGACTTCATGTACTGCTTGGCAATCTGCGCGATCTGCTCGGGCATCGTTGCCGAGAAGAGCATCGTCTGCCGGTCGGTAGGCACCTTGGCAAGGATCTTCTTGAGCTGAGGGGCAAAACCCATGTCGAGCATGCGATCCGCTTCGTCCAGAACCAACACTCCAATCTGGTCGAGGTTCGCGTGCTTCTGCTCCATCATATCGATGAGCCGCCCCGGGGTGGCGATGATCACATGGGGCTTGGCACGCAGTTGTTTGACCTGGGGATTCTGGTTCGTGCCGCCAATCAAGAGCGCGGTGCGCAACCCAAGCGCGCTGCCGAGCTTCGTGAGTGTTTCCAAAACCTGGATCGCCAGCTCGCGCGTGGGCAAGAGGATCAGCCCCTTTTTCCCGCGAGCGGACATCTGCTGCAGCATAGGCACAGAAAACGCGAGCGTCTTGCCGGTTCCGGTTTGGGCGATGCCCACCACATCCTCTCCGCGGCAGGCTATTGGAATCGCCTTGTGTTGGATGGGTGTGGGGTGTTCGAACCCGAGCGCCTCAATCCGCTCAAGCAGCGTCGGGGCAATCCCCAATCCGTAAAATGCTTCTTGTTCAAGTTCGTTTCGTGACATAATAGTCTAGTATGGTTAACCGTAGAGTAGCACAAATCTCGTTTCTCTTGTTATTGCTTTTGCTCTTGCCCCCTCTCCTCATGTGGCTTCACGCACGCACATTGGTTTCCTCCATCGAGACGGTCGAGACTTCCCCTGTCGCCATCGTCTTTGGTGCCGGCCTCGCTGTAAACAACACGCCATCAGATGCCCTCATGGATCGTTTAACCGTTGCCTCACAGCTCTTTGATCAAGGCCTGGTAGACCGCCTGCTGGTCTCAGGCGATAACCGCACACAGGACTACAACGAGCCGGACGTCATGAAACAAACACTCATCAATGACTTTGGCCTCCCTGCGGAAGTCATCTTTACAGACTACGCCGGTCGCCGCACCTACGATACCTGCCGCCGTGCGCACGAGCTCTGGGGCATCGACACCGCGATCCTCGTCACCCAGGGCTACCACCTCCCTCGCGCCCTCTGGACCTGTGGGGCCATGGGCATTGAAGGCACCGGAGTCTCAGCAACCCTCCAGCCGTACGTGAAGAACCTCCTGTTTAAGACTCGCGAGCTGGGCGCCATCTATAAGGCCTTTATCGATCTGTACATCCTCGAACCTGAATTCGTCGGGGGTGAGTTCATCCATGATCTCGACCCATAGCAAAATCCGGGGCTGCCCCCGGATTTTTGTTATCGCTTGAGGAGTTGCATTTCGTCGATGTAGAGCGTCGAACCCTTGGGGAGGCTACCGAAGAACACGACAAGATCTTGTACAGTAGATGTTGCTTGTCGGTTGATGAACTCGTATTCAAGACATGTCCACGAATCACCAGCGCCCACAAGCTTCGTCGCCACGATTGATCCGTTGCCATCCGAACCTGCTTCCTGCGAGAGATACCAGTTAACAGACGACTGATTTGAACTTCCCTGCACATACTTGGCTCGAATCGAGAAGACATAGGTGGCGTCTTTCTGAAGTCTGCCTGTGGTCACATAGCGAAGAGCCTCATCGTAAAGCTGTGGACTTGTAGCGACTGAACCATTCACGTACCCATAGTTTGGATTTGAAAGTCCAAGCGCGTAGGACCCGGCATAGCTCTGGGAGGACGTAGTGCGCTCATAAGGCGAGGTGCTTGCTGGGTAGTCATGGGAACCGTAGACCCACGCGGCGAGCGAAGAACCAAACCTGAGCGAGGAGTCTCGAGACTCGCCTGACTCAAACCCAATCTTGAAAACCTGAGTTCCACTCGTGCCCGCACAGCTGGAGACGCTTGTGCCGGTCGAACCTGATCCTGATCCCGAGCCTGATCCCGATCCGCTCGATGCTGTTGCGTACGTGAGCGTCAGATTCTGTGCGGCATACGCATTCAACACATCTGTCGCGTTCCCTTGGGAAGAAGCCTCGACCAGGATTGGCTTGATGAAGCTGACGTCCACGCCGGCGTTGCTGATATTCTTGACCGAGCTCTGCTTGAGGAAAACCCGGATCGTCTTTGTGTTGCTCACGGTCGGGAAAATACCGTAGACGACGTGGTCGGAATCAGGTCGGCTCGTCGACTTGGTGCTGGATCCCGTGAGGTACTTCTTAATCTTCCCGTTGCTGTCCAGGTAATAGGCGTACAGATATGGGTTGCCGGTTCGGGAGCGGTCGGCGGATGAGTACGACGTGCGGCTGTCGTTCTTGTCCGCGTAGGCAGCGATCAAGATGTAACTCGAGTCAATGTTCTTGGCATCAATGTCCACGTAGACCCATTCGCGCTGCGACCCCTCGATGGTCACCTTATCCGTAAACACGCTCGGAGAGCCATAAGCGGTCCAGGAGGAGAGATTCTTTGGGAGATAGGTCGTGGCCGACTCCTGGGCCAAAACGGATGGTACGGTGCTAAAAAGCACAAAAACGGCCAGGAAAATGGAGCTCACAAGTCGTGTTGAAACTGTCATATGTCGTAAACCTAGGCAAAAATCAGGATTTTGTCAAGGCTCACGGCCCAATTCACTCCTCAAAAAATTGTCGAGATACACCAGAGCAGTGATAGTCGGTCCATCCTTGATTTCACCACTCAAAATCATCTTTTGAATATCTGAGCGTGTAAATGCTTTTACGATCATGTCTTCCTCACTTTCCTCAAGAGTACAAAAAATCACCATTCCAAGGAATGATGAGTGCAAGTGGTTGTTTATGAACAACCCCATTCTATATACGAGCTGTCTCCAATTCTCCAATCCGTTCTTCGAGTCTCTGAATGTGTAATCGAACGGCAGCAATTTCTGCTTCATGACGATTTATCAACATCATAAACCCATCGAGCTTATCGTAGACTCTCGTTTGGACTGATTCCATGTTTCCCATCCGCAACTTCAAATCCTTGACATCCACCTGAATGTCGAGGACAGCGACGAGAATTTTATCTTGAATTTCCATACGTTCATTTTAGCAGAACCCCGCCCATGGTCAATCAACGGAAACAATCCGATACATGGTCTTACTTGAGGCGCTGGAAATCTCGACTTCCTCCCCCACACTGCGACCCATGAGCTTTGCTCCCAATGGCGACTTAAAGGAAAGTTTCCCTTTTACTGGATCCGCCTCCTGTGGACCGACAATCTGGAACGTCTTCTCTCC
>JACQSJ010000011.1 GCA_016205995.1 Candidatus Uhrbacteria bacterium
CTCGAGGCATATACACTCGTGGAAATCACCGACCAAGGCTATAGCTCCCCAACGACTACGATCGCAAGCGGCACGGCGGTCCGATTCCTCAATACGACCAATGAAAACCATTCCGCAACCGAATGGGATCGCGTCTGGGGCTCTGGGACTATGGGCCCGGGCGACCATTACACCCGCTATTTCAATGAAACCGGCACCTGGCACTACTACTCAACCTACGGCGACCGCAATATCTTTGAAGGCGCGGTCATTGTTGAATAAGTGTGGAAAACACGAGTTCCTGCTCATCTTTGTCTTGTGCTATACTTCTCCCGTTCACCTTTTAACTACTCGCACCCTTATGACAAAAACAGCAACTCTTTTGTCAGCTACCGTGCTTGCAATGTTTGGGCTTGTGGCCATGGCATTCGTGAGCGTCGTCCCAACCGCTGGCGCCGTGGCGCTTGTTGACCTTGAGGACATCGAGGCTGGCGATCTCATCCGCGGCGAGTCTTATTCTGCCGTGTACTACTACGGCCTGGATGGATTCCGCTACGTGTTCCCAAACGACAAAACCTACTTCACCTGGTACAGCGATTTTGATGACGTGAAGTGGATCACGGACGGCGACCTCGCCGACATCCAAATCGGCGGCAATGTAACCTACAAGCCAGGGGTGAAGATGATCAAGATCAACTCGGATCCAACCGTCTACACTGTGGGATCTGGTGGTGAGATCCGCAGCATTCCTTCCGAGGAAGTCGCAGAGGAACTCTACGGCTCAACCTGGAACCGACAGATCGATGACGTCGCAGATGGTTTTTTCTCCAACTACACCATGGGCTCGGCGCTTGAGTTCGCCTCCCAATTCGATGCGGACGCGGAAGAGGCCAGCGCAGACTCAATTGATATCGATAAAGAGCTCATGACCTTCCTCACCGTGAGCATCACGGATTCCGGCTACAGCCCAGACGAACTTGAATTCTCCGCTGGTCGCGCGGTGCGATTCGTGAACAATGGAGACACCAAACACACAGCCTCCGCCGACGACGGCTCCTGGGGAACCGGCACCCTCAACCCTGGCGAGAACTTCACCCGTTACTTCCGAGAGGCAGACAACTACGACTTCCACTGCGCCTACCATGACAGCATGACTGGTACCTTGATTGTTGAGTAACAAGAAAAACCGTCGAGCCCCGCTCGGCGGTTTTATGTTAGAATGACCGTACTATGCCAGATCTCACACAGGGTCCAAAGGTTCGACAACCGTTGCATCTTCACGACAAAAAGCTCAAACAACTCGAGGAACGCGCGACCGCGATCCGCGAGGATCTGATCGACATGCTGGTTGAGGCCGGCTCCGGCCACTCCGCAGGACCTCTGGGAATGGCCGACATTTTCACCGCGCTCTACTTTCACGTCATGGTCCACGATCCCAAGCATCCCGACTGGAGTGATCGCGATCGACTCATTCTCTCCAACGGTCATATCTGCCCGATCCGCTATGTCGCCATGGCGCACGCGGGATACTTCCCCAAGAAGATGCTCATGACCCTGCGTAAATTTGGCTCACCCCTCCAAGGCCATCCCGAACGTGAACGTCTCCCAGGAGTAGAAACCACGTCGGGCCCACTGGGCTCCGGGTCGTCACAAGCCGTAGGGCTTGCCTATACAGCGCTCCTTGATCGCAAACCCTGGCGCGTGTACTGCGCGATGAGCGACGGCGAGCTTGAGGCCGGACAAACCTGGGAAGCGATGCTCTTTGCCGGACGCAACAAACTCTACAACTGCACCTTCATCATCGATCGCAACAACATCCAGATCGACGGCACCACCGAAGAGATCATGCCGCTTGAACCGCTCGCCGCAAAATTCGAGAGCTTCAACCTCAACGTGGTGCGATGCGCCGGAAACTCCATTCGCGACTTCGTGACTGCCGTCGAGCGCGCCCATGGGGTCTCAGAAAAACCAACGGTCATCATCGCCGATACCATTCCCGGGTACGGCGTACCGTACATGGAGCATGACTACCTCTGGCACGGGAAACCGCCCGCACCCGGGACGGAAGCAAACGAGGCGATCAATAGTCTGCGGACGCTGGGAGGGAAGATCGTGAGCGAGCATGAATAATTCTCCTCCCCCTTCCCAAGGGGGAGACCGAGGGGGTTGCCGGCAACCTCCCCTAGCCCCTCCTTGGAAAGGAGGGGGATCGAACTATATGACCATCAAACAACTCTCCCCATGGCTCACGCGCACGCTGGCCGTGATCGGACTCATCACGATCATCGTGTTTGTCGCATCCAGCCTGTTCAACACATTTTCTGGAGCGACAAGCTCGTCATACTCGGGTGCATACGCCGAATTGACCATGTCCGATTCGGCCGCCTCTTTTGAGACAAAGTCGCTTCGAGCCCCTGAACCCGGCGGTCTGCTGTACGACGAAGCCATCGCCGCGGAAGTCGATCAAAAAATCATCAAAACAGGATCGCTCGACCTTGTCGTCGATCATGCGGACGAGAGCCTAACGGCCGTCGAGTCGCTGACGGAATCAAAGGGTGGATACGTCCAAACCTCGACCATCCAGGAACATGAAGATGGAACACTCTCTGGCTATGTCACGATCCGCGTGCCAGCCGAACAATTTGATACGACCATCGAAGAGTTGAAGGGTTTGGCGATCGTCGTCGAGCGAGAAACCACGAGCGCGCAGGACGTCACCGAGCAGTACATCGATCTCGCCGCGCGGCTCAAGAACGCGCAGGCGCAAGAGACTCGATATGTAGAAATCCTCGACGTCGCCAAGAAGGTCGAAGAAATTCTCCAGATCGAATCAGCTCTGGGAAATATCCGTGGCTACATTGAATCCCTCCAAGGCCAACTTCAATACCTCGACAGCCTTACCGGCTTCTCCACGATCACCATCTCCCTTTCTGAAGAGCCTGTCATCACCGTGGGTGGCAAGGAGTTCCGCCCGGGCACGACCGTGAAGCAAGCCATGCAAGCCGTGGTAGCGATCGCGCAATGGTTTGTCGTCGCGATTGTCTGGATCGTGATCGTCGGTGTAGGTGTAGGCGTGCCTCTCACACTCATCGTCTGGCTTGTTTGGAAAGGTATCGTTCGAATCAAGGTATGGCGAAAGTAAAAAAACCAACTAACGGTCTCAACCGCGAAGCGTGGCTTGTCCGCGATCTTTTCGACGAGAAAAAGCTCAAACAGGTTCCCACGCGTAACGGCTATGGGGAGGGGCTTGTCGAGGCAGGCAAGAACGACAAAAATATTGTCGTGCTGTGTGCCGACCTCACAGAATCAACACGCTCGCTCGCCTTCAAAGAAGCCTTCCCAGATCGATTTGTGCAGATGGGGGTGTCCGAGCAGTCCATGGCGTCGATCGCGGCCGGAATGGCGATGGCGGGCAAAGTACCATTTATCTCGAGCTACGCCTGTTTTTCCCCTGGACGAAACTGGGAACAGATCCGCACGACCGTCGCGCTCAACAACACGAACGTCAAAATCGCCGGCGCCCATGCGGGCGTCTCGGTCGGTCCCGATGGGGCCACACACCAGATGATCGAGGACATCGCCATCATGCGCGTCATGCCCAATATGCGGGTGTTCGTTCCTTGCGATGCGATTGAGACACGGAAGACGACCCTTGCCGCCGCCAAGCTCGCAGGTCCATGCTATCTGCGATTCGCCCGCGAAAAATCGCCGGTCTTTACGACCCAGAAGACTCCATTCAAAGTCGGCCGCGCTGAAACCTATCGCCATGGTCATGACCTTACCATCATCGGTGCCGGTCCCCTTTTGTACGAGGCGCTCCTTGCCGCGCAGATGCTCTCACATGACTTTGGGATCGAGTGCCGCGTCGTAAATATGCACACGATCAAACCGGTGGATGTGAAGGCGATCGTCTTGGCGGCCAAAGAGACAGGGGCGATTGTAACCGTTGAAGAGGCACAAGCCGCTGGCGGACTGGCAGGCGTTGTTGCAGAGACGCTCGCGCTCACCACCCCAGTTCCGATGGAACGCATCGGCGTGCCGGATCGGTTTGGCGAATCCGGAAGTCCGCGCGAGGTTCAAGAAGGGCTCGGCCTCACCGCGCCGTTTATCGCGCTCGCTGTTGATCGCGTACTGCAGCGCAAGCTGGGCAAGAAAGTTCCGACCGTTCCCGCCCACCTTGTCGCTGCCCGGGAACGACTCGAGATCATGCAGCGCGAAATTTTCAACGAGGCCCTTGCTCGCACGCCACGAAAATGGGGAGGCAAGAAGCCGGACGCGAGTCTCAAGTCTAGGAAGAAAACCTAATCATGTGTCATTGCGAGGAGTGCAACGACGAAGCAATCCTCCGGCTCGTCGAAGGATTGCTTCGTCGGTCGACGACAGACTCCCTCCTCGCAATGACACAGACCAGTTATGTCCAACTGTCTCTTCTGTAAAATCATCGCGGGAGAAATTCCCTGCCACAAAGTCTGGGAGGATGATGCCCACCTCGCGTTTCTGGATATCAACCCCATCCGCGAAGGGCATACGCTCGTCATCCCAAAAGCGCACGCTCCGTACCTCTTCGACATGGATGACCCGAGTTACCAGTCTGTCCTTGCCACCGCCAAGCAGGTGGCCGGACGCCTGAAAGAAGTCTTCCAAGTCCTCCGCATCGGGGTCGCGGTCGAGGGATTCGCCGTCGACCATGTCCATGTCCACCTCGTCCCGCTCACTGGCGCCGGACAACTTGACCCAAAGCTAGGGAAACCTGCAGACCCAGCAGTACTTGCCCAGCTTGCCGAACGAATCAAAACCTTCTAATCGAAAAAGCCGGCCCGTTTTCCTTGACAAATGGCCGGTTTTTTGATACGGTCGCTCCTCGTTTCAAAAAAAGCAAAACCCATTCCTCGGAGGATGAAATGAGACGAGACCTGTCCTTTGTCACCCTCGTGTGCCCAGACAACGACGCCGAGAGCCGGCTCATCCTGCTCCTCGCGTACCGCCTGGGCATGACCGTAATCCGCTCGGGCCAGGGCCTGGGCGCCACGCTCGAGCGCGAGCGAGGCGACCTTCTGCCGCTGATCGACGCGGCCGGGGGAACCGAGGTCTGGATCGTGGAAATCCCGGGGGTCGATGTCGAGAAGAGGCTCTCGAGCCTGGGCTTTGAGGTGGTCATCATCGACCACCATCTGTACGGCACGCTCGACCGATCACGCGATGCCACCGGCACCCTCCTCCCCAGCTCGCTCGAGCAGTTCCTGACCCTCACGGGGATCACCCCCTACGACCTCACCAACTGGGGATTCGACCCGGTCGTGGTGCGTGGTGTCGCGATCATGGACGCACGGTTCGTCCAGGGGCTGCGCGAAGAAGGCTTCACGTTGCCGGAGATCCGTCGCGTGCTGGACTTCCGGCGCGAGTGCGCCCGCGCGGGCTTCCCCGACTTCGACAAGGCCGAGGCGGCCGCGAAGGAGGCCTGGAGCAAGCGCGAGGTGGTCGGCAGGTATATCGTCGTTCGATCTGACGCCGACGTCCCTGTCCGCGGGGCCGTCTGCGAACGTTCGATCTACGACAACCTCGACACGCACCCCATCCTCATCGTCGACAAGGGTGGCGTGGAGATCTTCGTCCAGAATGTGGATCCCGAGGTGACGGGTCGGCTCATGTCGGCCTTCGCAGACAGCCACGTCTTCACCTTCGGAGGCGGTCGCTGCTGGGGCATCAACAACACCCGCGGCAACACCCAGTACACGCTCGACGACATCATCGCCGTGCTCACCTGAGGCCTCACCGCCTCTTTTTTGTTATACTGAAGTCACTATGACCCAGCCCTCCTACGAACTCATCACCATCGGCGACATCAAACTCGATACCTTTGTGGTCCTGGACGAGGCCAATATCTCCTGCGAGCTCAAGATGCCTGAGTGCAAGCTGTGTCTCGATTACGGCGCGAAGATCGACGTGAAGGTAGTCGATTCTCAAATTGCCGGATCGGCTCCCAACGTGGCGGTCGGGCTCGCACGCATGAAAAAGAAGACCTCGATCGTCTCGGTCATGGGAGAAGACACGACCCGCCCGCTGGCGCTGGAGCATCTCAAGCGCGAGGGTGTTGACGCATCTCTTATCGAAATTCTCAAGAAAGAAAAAAGCACGTATTCGGTAGTCCTCAACTACAAAGGCTAGAAGACGATCCTCACCGGCCATATCAAGCACGAGTATCATTTCCCAAAGACCTTCCCAAAACCCGCGTGGCTCTATGTCGGCGAGATGGGCGAAGGCTACGAGAGGATCTACAAACAGGTTACGGCCTACGCCAAGCGCGACGGCGTTCTCATCGCGATGAACCCGGGGAGCATTCAAATCGAACAGCGAAAGAAGGCGCTCTACTTCCTGCTTCCTCACCTCGAGATGCTCTTCGTGAATAAAGAGGAAGCACAGATTCTCTCAGGAGAAACATCAACGGAAGTACACAGGCTCGCAGGTGCCCTCTACAAGTACGGTTCCAAGCACATCATTATCACGGACGGAAAAAATGGAGCGTACGAGTATGGGGGGCGTGAGCTCCGATTCTGCCCCATCTTCCCAGGCAAACTCGTGGAAGCAACGGGCGCAGGCGATTCGTTCGCGAGCGGCTACCTGGGCGCGCTCATGCACGGACTCTCCTGCTCGGAAGGTTTACGCTGGGGCGCGGTGAACTCTTCCTCGGTCGTCGGACACGTTGGCCCGACGAAAGGACTCTTGAGCGCCACCGAAATCCGCAAACGATTGAAAGCGAAACCGAGCTTCAAAGTAAAAACCGTCTAACTATGCGAAGGCCGCAAACAAACTTCGCATTCATTGATAGTCAGAACCTTCATTTAAGTGTTCGTGAAGCTGGTTGGGATCTAGATTTTGCTAGATTCAGAATATATCTCTCTGAAAAGTATGGCGTCGGCCAAGCCTTTCTGTTCCTTGGTTACCAACCTGAACGACACGCCATGTACACAGCCCTCCAGCGCATGGGTTACGTCTGTATCTTCAAACCTACACTGGTATACAAAGACGGAACGACTAAAGGAAACTGCGACGCAGAACTCGTCTTGCACACGATGATTGAGTTTAACAACTATGAACGCGCCGTTATCGTAACGGGAGATGGAGACTTTCATTGTCTCGTCGATTACCTCATGAAAAAAGAAAAGCTTCAAAAACTTCTTATTCCGAATCAGGCGAAATATTCAGCGCTTCTGAAACGATTTCCTTCCGGATACCTCGCGTTTGTCAGCGATCTCAAAAACACCCTGAAAAGAAAAGAACCCCGCAAGGACGGAACCTTGAAGGGCGCTTATCGTGGTGATCTATCGTCAGAATAACCTTTTCAGACATTTCTGTCAAATCCTCTATGCTTACGACTCTCAAAGATATTCTTGCCAAAGCCCAGCGCCGCAGATACGCGGTGGGGGCGTTTAACATCAACAACCTCGAGACGCTCCAGGCGATCATGGACGCAGCGGAACTTGAGCGCTCTCCTGTTATCTTATCGACTTCCGAGGGAGCGATTGACTATGCCGGCATGGAAGAACTTGCCAGCCTCGCCCACATTGCCGCGCGCAAGACCAGACTTCCGGTCGTATTCCACCTCGACCATGGAAAAAATTACGATCTTGTCGTACGAGCAATCAAAAGTGGCTGGTACACGAGCGTGATGTTCGACGGCTCTTCCCTGCCCTTCAGGGAAAACATTCGTCGCACCAAGAAAATCGTCGAGATGGCGCACAAGAAAAAAATCAGCGTGGAGGCAGAGTTAGGTGCGATCGCTGGCATCGAGGATTTTGTCTCGGTCGAAGAACGCGACGCACATCTTACCGACCCAGGGCAGGCTCGCGAGTTCGTCGCGGCAACGGGATGCGACGCCCTCGCCGTGGCGGTAGGCACCAAGCATGGCGCCTACAAATTCAAAGGTGAATCCAAGCTCGACTATGGTCGATTGAAACGCATTGCCGAGATGGTCGATGTCCCCCTCGTCCTCCATGGCGCATCAGGCGTGCCGGCAAACATTAAGCGCATTTGCACCCAGTATGGGTGTGAGATCTCCAGCGCAAAGGGAGTCTCGGACACGGCCGTGAAAAAAGCCGTAACACTGGGCGTGCGCAAGGTGAACGTCGACACGGATCTGCGCCTCGCATTTGACGCCGGCATCCGCAAGTTCTTGAAAGAACGCCCCGAGGTCATCGACCCGCGTGAGATTCTAAAGCCCGCCAAGGAGCTTATGACGAAGGTCGTGAGACATAAGATGAAAGTGCTTGGTTCAGCCAACAAAGCCTAGTATGTACGACATCATCACTATCGGCGCGGCGACGAGGGACGTATTCCTTGTTTCCAACGCGTTCGTCGCGATCAAGTCAAAGAAGTTTGCCACGGGCACAGGCGAGTGTGTGGCGCTTGGATCCAAAATCGAAGTCGGTGAGCTCGTGCTCACGACCGGCGGAGGAGCAACGAATGCTGCCGCCACCTTTGGTCGTCTTGGACTTCGAACCGCCACGATCTGCCGCGTCGGAGACGACTCTCCTGGAAAAGATGTCGTCGAAGATCTATCGCAGTTCGGCGTTTCTACGCACCTGGTGCGCATGATCAAGGGTGCGGACACGGCTTACTCCACCATCCTCACGATGAAAGACGGTGAGCGCACCGTGCTCGTCTATCGTGGCACCAGTTCGGAGTTCGTTTCGGCAGACATCCCACAGATGGCAATCAAAAACACCAAGTGGATCTACCTCACCAGCCTCGGAGGCAATCTGGGACTTGCGAAAAAGCTCATCACTTCCGCACATAAGGCAGGCGTGAAGGTTGCCTGGAACCCCGGACGTAAGGAGCTTGAGGGAGGACTCAAGGCATTTGCTCCCCTGCTCCCCATGGTCGATGTTCTCAATCTGAACCTCGAAGAAGCTGTGTTGCTCACAGGTAAAAAGAAGCTCACGGATATTTTCAAACTCCTCCACAACGACGGCCTCGTGCGTCTTGTCACCGACGGAACCAATGGCGCGACTGTCTATCGCGATGGCTGGATGGCACATGCCGCGACAACAGGCGTGAAATCCGTCTCTCGCACGGGTGCCGGCGACGCGTTTGGTTCAGGATTTGTCGCGGGACTGATCAAGACGGCGGATCTCATCGAGGCGCTCCGCGTTGCTATGATCAATGCCGAGTCTGTCATTTTAAAACACGGGGCAAAGAACGGCATTCTCAAAACGTGGCCTAGCACGCTCAAGAAGCGACAAGTAAAAATCTCTGTCCTATGATCGCCTCCATTTTTGTCACGCGAGAAATTCCCGATGAAGGTCTCAAGATACTCAGACGAGACAAGCGTCTGAAGATTGAAGTCTATGAAGGTGATAAACTCATTCCCCGTAGCGAACTGCTTCGTCGTGTGAAAGGAAAGGATATTATCCTCTCCATGCTCACGGAGAAGATCGACCGTGAGGTGATGGATGCGGCTGGACCATCTCTCAAGATGATCGCCAACTATGCGGTGGGCTTCGATAACATCGATCTCAAGGAGGCGGCCAAGCGTAAACTCGTCGTGACCAACGCCGCGCATCCAAACGTGTCCGAGACGGTCGCAGAACATACCGTTGCTCTCATTTTTGCCCTCGCTCATCGCATCGTCGAATCTGATCACTATACTCGAAAGGGAAAATACAAGGGCTGGGAGCCACAACTCTTGCTCGGAACAGATGTGATGGGAAAGACACTCGGCCTCGTTGGAGGTGGCGCGATCGGTGGCATGGTGGCCAGACGCATGCATGAAGGATTTGGCGTGAAGATCATCTATACGGACGTGAAGCGCAACATGAAATTTGAAAAAGAGTCTGGAGCTAAGCTCCGGACCAAGGAGCAACTCCTTCGAGAATCGGACTTTGTCTCGCTACATGTACCCCTCTTGCCGAGCACGAAGCACCTCATCGACGACAAAGCGTTTAGCCTCATGAAAAAGACGGCGTTTCTCATCAACACGGCGCGCGGACCAATCGTCGACTCTGCCGCGCTTGTACGTGCGCTCAAGAAAGGAAAAATCGCTGGCGCTGGAATCGACGTCTTTGAAGGAGAACCTGGATTCGCTCGAAGGAAGCCGGACGCTGACTACCTCCAGCATGCCTGGAATGTGATCCTCACACCACACACGGCGAGCGCGACGATCGAGACGCGGCAGGCTATGGGGAGAACAGCCGCCGAGAATATCCTGGCTTTTGTGAAAGGCAAGACACCTCAAAACGCCATCAAAATTTAAAAGCGACGAAGGATTAGTTCGTCGCCGGAGCGGCCGCGAGGGCCGCTTTTCGTTGTTCGTAGGCCGTGCGCGCGGCCTGGTCTTGCGCGTACAGCGTGGGCCAGACACCCGTCTCGACCTTGGCGCGGAACGCCGGGTCGAAGAGGACGCCATGGATCCACTCGTACTTGACCAAGTACAAGCGCGTTTCCTGCGGGAGCTGGGTGCAGGACTCCTCCCGCCAGGTTTCTCCGCATGCCTGGATCGCCCCCACGACGGTGGCAATGTTGGCGTTGTAGCCAGCGGCCAGGACCAGCCGTTGGCTTGCGGTGTTCTCCAGCAGATGCAGGCGGTGGGTCTCGTCCTTGATCGCCCACCATTCGTCGTCGGTGTGGACGATCATGACCTTCAATGCCGCGTGGTGGTCGATCCGGCCCTCCGTGATGTCGTCGGGGAGGCTGGCGCGAGGGTACAACTTGGCGAGATCGCGGTACGTCTTGGGCATGATCTGCCCGATGCCGCGCGCGCCCGTTCTTGAAAGCGCGTACCCGTAGCTGCGCCACCGGTTGAGCCCGAGGGTTACCAGGGCGCGGTCGAGCATGAGCAGACGCTCCAGCTCACTTCCGGCTTCAAACGCGACATCCGACAACATCTGCTCGGTCAGGATGAGCGAGACGATATGGTCGGGCGTGCCGAAGTCGGTCACGAAACGTCCAGGGATGCGCTGACTGCGCACGTCCTTGGCACGCAGCTCGTAGTGCGCGGCCAAGACCGCGTCATGCAGGTACTCGAGGCCCGACTGGCGAAGCTCCGGCGAGTTGAGCCGTGTCGAGTACGGAACGTAGGTCACTCCGTCTGTCCCATCGGGCCCTGTTCCGTGGACCGCCGTGCGAACCGCGACCGCGGTCCAGCCCGGAGGGGCGGAGATGATGAACGGCGGGTTCACGCCGCCGTCGCACGCGCCTTCGCGCTCGCAGGTGACCGTGAAGCCCGCCGGAGCCGTGGACTTGCCGCCGTACACGTCGACGACTTGGAGCTTGCCGTCCTTGTTGACGGCCGCGACCAAGTAGTCGCCGACGCAGCGTTTCCAGCCGACCTGAAGCGGCTTCTCGGGGACGCACTTCTTCTTGTCCATGCGCAGGCCGGTGACCATCTCAGTCCCCTGGCGCACGGCCTCGACGAGCTTCTCTGGCACGTCGGGGAGACGCGCCGGCCCGGGCGGGACGTACGCCGTGTGTCCGTCGATCTGGACGGGGACGGCCATGGGCGGGGATGGAATCTGGGGAGCCGGAGGTTCGTCCTCCTTTCCACAGGATCGCACCCCTGCGACCAGTGCGGTGATCAGGATCGCCGCGAGAAGCGCGGGGATGAACCCCTTGATGAACGGATGCATGGAATCCCTCCTGTCTTTGGGCAGAGGCCCATCGGACCGAAAAAAATACCAGAAAATAAGGGTTCTGTCAACCGTCCATTGCGAATCTCTTAGGGAATTGCTACTATTTCGCACGCGTAAGAGACGTATTGAGGGCCAATAGCTCAGTTGGTAGAGCACCTGCTTTGCAAGCAGGGGGTCTGGGGTTCGAGTCCCCATTGGTCCACCAAAATCCACCAGACGATCTGGTGGATTTTTGATACGCTAATATTCTATGGCCTGGGTATACATCCTTAAAAGTGTCGTTGATGGTCGTTTCTATATAGGTAGTACCACGGATCTTGAACGACGCCTCAAACAACATAGTCAACACCATACACAATCAACGGCACGAATGGGATCACTGACGTTGGCCTTTTCACAGGAATTTCCAAGTATCGAGATCGCTCGAAAGGTTGAGTCACGACTGAAGAAACTGAAACGCCGCGACTACATCGAAAAAATCGTCGAGGACGGCTACATTCGAACCGAAGGATAGCTCAGCCCCGACGCTCCCTCTGGGAGGTCGGGGCCCCGACCCCCGACGGAACGTCGGGGCGTCGGGGTTGGTAGAGCACCTGCTTTGCAAGCAGGGGGTCTGGGGTTCGAATCCCCATTGGTCCACCACGTAAAAACGACAGCTC
>JACQSJ010000008.1 GCA_016205995.1 Candidatus Uhrbacteria bacterium
ACGTCCTCGTCTTCCTCGTACCCGATGTGGGTGATCTCGGTCGCGGCCGTGATGATGCGGCGCAACGTGGCTTTTTTCTGGACGATATCCGCGTAGTGCTCGCAGTTGGCCGAAGTCGGCACCATGTTGGAAAGTTCCACCAAGTAGGCTCGACCCCCGACACGCTGCAAGTGGCCCTGTTCCTCCAGTCGGTTTCCCAAGGAGAGAATGTCGATTGGTTCATGACGCTCGTAGAGCTGGAGCATCGCCTCGAAAATATGCAGGTGCGACTCGCGATAAAAATCTTCCGGCCGCACGCGGTCGGCGATTTTGGTGACGGCGTCCTTGTCAATCAAGAGCGAACCCAAAAGCGATTGCTCGGCTTCGAGGTTCTGTGGGGGAATACGTTCGCGTGTGGCCATAGTCGGGGTGCATAGTAACACGCGGGAACCCCGGCGCAAGCCTGGTTCATGCTATAATTGAGCGTAACTTGTGGATCCTTCTATGGTTCATCCTAACCGTCCTTTTTTACGCGCTGTTGGCATGATGATCGGAGGGATCGTCGGTGTCGGCGTGTTTGGGTTGCCCTATGCATTCGCTCAGGGAGGGTTTGCCCTCGGACTCTTGGAGCTGCTCGTTATCGGGGGGATGCTCATGGTGATGCAGTTGATGCTGGGGGAGGTGGTTGTCCAGACACCGGGCCATCATCGTCTCGTGAATTACGTAGGCATCTACGTTGGCCGATTTTGGAAATGGGTGACGCTCCTGGCGTTTTGTTTTGGGACATGGGGCGCGATGCTTGCGTACATGCTCGTCGCCGGGACCTTCCTGCACTTGCTGCTCTCGCCCCTTTTCGGAGGATCGCCAGCAGCTTACTCGTACCTCTTTGCCGCGCTCGCATCGCTTCTCATTTTCGGCGGCCTGAAGTTTGCTGCACGGGTTGAGTATCTCGTCGTGGCCGCCCTCCTGTTCCTGTTTACATTTATCGTGCTTGCCAGCCTCCCCCTCATCGACGTCTCCCACTATGCCCCCGTTCACCTCGAAAATGCGTTTGTGCCTTACGGCGTGATCCTCTTCGCCCTTGCCGGCATGGGGATTGTCCCTGAGCTAAAAGATGTCCTAGGGAAAAAGCATGGTCGCCTGCTCGCTCCGGTCATCATCACGGCCATGGGACTGATCCTCCTGTTGTACGTCCTCTTCACGTTTGCGGTCGTGGGAGTGACGGGGCCGGAAACTTCCGAGATGGTTTTTGAGGGCCTGGTTCCGCACCTAGGCGAGACGTTCCGGGTGGTCACGACGCTCCTAGGCACGCTGACAATCCTTTCGATCTACATGATGTTTGGCATCGAGCTCCTCAACACATTCAAATTTGATTTTGATCTGCGCCACAACACCGCCTGGTTTTTTGTCTGCGTGGTGCCGATCCTCCTCTTTACGCTAGGTCTACGGGAGTTCATCGGGATCATCGGGTTTGTCGGTTCTGTGTTTGGAGGGGTTCTGGGTATCTTGGTCGCCTTGTGTTATTGGTCCATGCGTCGGCGAGGGATCTGCCGGACACACCATTGCATCAACTTTCCCGCCCCGCTCACCTGGCTCATCATAGGTATTTTCAGCGTCGGGATCGTTTGGGAGGTGGTTACGATCCTGTTAAAATAAAATGATATGGAGGTCAAAACAATTTTCACCAAGCGCTGGTTCGGCTTTTTCTTCCTGATGTTCCTGGTGTGGTACCCCGTCACGCTGCTGCTTGTGACGATGTATGAAATCCTGCTGCACCCGGTTTTCCTCTTGGTTGGCAACATCTTCACCCCCTTGTGGATCCTGCTCGTGAGCTATCTCTACTTTCGTAAAGCACGTGACGACTGGTCTGCCCGGTTCACGACGGCGATTGGGTGGATGGCGATGTTCTTTCTCCTCTCAGCCGTCTTGGCAGAGCCCGTGTACGGGTACTCATGGACGAGCGTGTTCACCTGGGACGTGGTTAATGCCAACTGGATGAACCTGGCTGCGATCTTGGTCGGGGGTGTGGCGGCGCATAAGGGGACAGGTCGTGAACCGACCTCTTCCGTATGAGCACATAGAAAAACCGACCGGGTGGTCGGTTCGAGAGGTCAGAGGTCGAAGGCGAGGATCTCGTCGGGATCGGGCAGGCGGCGGCTGCGGCGCGAGCCCGCCAGCCGTGGATGATGTCCGGGCCGTGGTGATGGATGGCGTCGAACATCTCGAAGCTGTCGCGCAGCTCCAGGTTGAGGCGTCCGAGGGAGTCGGCGTCTGGCAGATACCTCGCGAGCCACTCCATGGCCGCGACGAACATCGCCCCCAGGGTTGCCTGGTTCAGGGAGAGCACGTCGGCCGGGCGGTCGTTGCGGTACAGGACGATGCCCACGCCCGACTCGTCGTCGAGCACGAACACGTCAGCGTAGAAGGGTCCTCGGAGGCAGTCGATTCGTGTCACGGGTCCTCCATGCGTTGGCGCAAGTCACTCACGAACGAACCAATCTAGACGAACGGCGGCCGATTGTCAAGGTACGCGCTGTAAGTCGTACGCCTTGAGGATGTTGACCAGGAGCATGGCGACGGTCATGGGGCCGACGCCGCCCGGGACGGGCGTGATGGCTCCGGCGATGTGTTTGACAGTATCGAAATCGACGTCGCCCTTGAGTCCCTCGTCGGTCCGTGTCGTGCCTACGTCGATCACCGTTGCGCCAGGCTTGACCATGTCAGCCGTGATGAGCCCAGGTGTTCCCTCGGCGACGATCAGGATATCGGCCGTGCGAGTTTGTTGTGCGAGGTTGGGGTGTTCCGCTTGGATGATCGTCGATTCGATAGCACGCTCCTTGAGAAGGAGCTGGAGCGGAGCGGCGAAGAGGGGAGAGGAGACGATGACAGCGTGGCCACGAGCCCCTGCCTCGTCGATCAGCTTCATGATTCCTAGCGCCACGGCGGAGGCGATGCAGGGCTCGCCACCTCTGAGTCTCTCGAGGTTCTCTGGGTGGAAGCCGTCCACGTCCTTGAGGGGATCGATGGCCGCGATGATGCGGTCGGCGTTTTGGGTGGGGAGGGGAAGCTGAACCAGGATGCCGTGGATGTCGCGGCGCTGGTTGAGCTTCCGGATTTTCTCGATCAGTTCGTCCTCGTGAGCACTGGCTGCATACAAAGAAAGATCAAACGCGATCCCTGCCTCCTCGCAGGCCTGGCGCTTCAGGCTCACATACAAACTCGACGCCGGGTCATCCCCAACCAACAGGACGGCGAGTCCTGGACGGGAAGGGAGCGCAGAGACGCGTGTCTTGATTTTTTCCCGGATGCGCGCAGCAAGCGCACGACCGTCGAGGATCTTTGACATAATGGCTCATAGCGTAGCATTTGCTATACTTTCTTTCAATATGAATAAGCTCATTTTTGCCACACATAACCCGGGAAAGATCGAAGAGATGCGCCAGCTCGTGGTCGGTCTTGGGGTCGAAGTGTTGAGCGCGGACGAGGCCGGGGTGCATAACGATGTCGTGGAAGACGGCGTGACGTTTGAGGAGAACGCCCTGAAGAAGGCGCGGTTCGTCGCCTCTGCCACAGGAGAGTGGGCCGTGGCCGACGACTCGGGGATTATGATTGATGCCCTCGACGGTCGTCCCGGCGTGCACACGGCACGGTGGGCAGGGGAGAGTGCGGGCGACGAGGGGTTGATTCGCCACACGCTCGAACAGCTCAAAGACGTAGGGGAAGGGAGGCGAGGAGCTTCCTTTCATTCGGTCGTCGCGCTCGTGTCGCCAGATGGTGAGGAACACACGTTCGATGGGGTCGTGGAGGGGAAGGTGGTTCTTGAACCTCGAGGAACGCCTCGCCCGAGGCTTCCCTACGACGTTCTATTTTGTCCGGTCGGACATGATCGTACATTCGCGGAGATGTCCGACGAACAAAAAAACGCCCTGAGCCATCGCGGCCGGGCGTTTCAAAAGCTGAAAGAGTTTTTACGGTCTAGTACCTAAGTGTCGGATAGAGCGGGAATCGGTCGGTCAGCGATTTTATTTCTTGTCGGATTCCCTCGAGCTTCTGGTCGTCTGTGTGGTGCGTGATTACCTCGTCGATCCAGGCGGCAATTTGTTTCATGTCTTCTTCCTTCATGCCTCGAGTCGTAAGCGCAGGAGTACCCAGACGGATACCTGAGGGGTCAAACGGGGAACGTGGTTCAAAAGGAACCGTGTTTTTGTTTACCGTGATGCCGGCGCGATCGAGCGCCGCAGAGGCTTGTTTCCCGGAAACGCCCTTGTTGGTGAGGTCCACGACCATGAGGTGATTGTCCGTGCCGCCCGTCACCAGGTCGAACCCGCGGGCCATGAGCTCCGCGGCAAGCGCCTTTGCGTTATCTACGATCTGGTGGCCGTACTCCTTGAAGTCTGGCTGCAGCGCTTCCTTGAGCGCGACCGCGATCGCCGCCGTCTGATGATTGTGCGGTCCGCCCTGGAGGCCTGGGATGATGGCGCGGTCGATGAGGGTCGGAATATTTTCGCGCGTAACTTCAGCAGGTTTGAGGGGTTTGGAGGGAGAGCCGTTTGCCAGGATCATGGCTCCGCGCGGACCGCGCAAGGTCTTGTGCGTGGTCGTGGTGATCACGTCCGCGATGCCGACTGGGGAGGGGTGGTCGCCAGACACGACGAGTCCGGCCACGTGCGCGATGTCGGCCATGAGAAACGCTCCCACCGCATCGGCAACCTCGCGAGCTTTTTGCCAGTCGATGAGTCGTGGATACGCCGTCGCGCCCACGATAATCAATTTCGGTTTGTGCTCCAGCGCGAGCGACATCATCGCCTCAAAGTCGAGCCAGCCATCCTTGGTCGAGGTGTACTGGACGGACTTGTAGTAGCGGCCGGAGAAGTTGACGGGTAGGCCGTGCGTCATGTGACCGCCGTAAAAGAGGTTCATGCCCATGAGCGTGTCGCCGGGGTTGAGGAGCGCGAACATGGCGGCAATGTTGGCGGCGCAGCCTGAAGCCGGCTGGACATTGGCATGGGTGACGCCGAAGAGCTGCTTGGCGCGGTCACGGGCGAGATTTTCGATAATATCAACCCACTCGTTGCCGCCGTAGTAACGCATGCCGGGGTACCCTTCGGAATATTTGTTTGTGCCGATCGAGCCGAGTGCCTCAAGAACTTCTTCCGAGACGAAGTTTTCACTAGGGATCATTTCAAGACCCGTCTGTTCGCGCCTAAGCTCGGCGTTCAGCGCCTGGGAGAGATCTGGATCAAATGTAGAAATAGACATAGTGACCGTAGTTTAACATAGGTTCCGTTGGTCTAATAAGACCCGTGATGACCGACAGCCTTTGACAGCCACCCAAAATACCGCTAGGTTGAGATGACCACACGATCCCCGTGTGTCCACGTGTCCGTGGAGGTTCTCGTGTTAGGTCCATCGACTTCTTCACGCGTCGTGCGCGTGAGCGAGCCACAGGGCGAGCTGACCATGTGCACCGTCGCCGACCTGGGCGAGAGCGCCGACCCGTTGACGATTCGAGAGTTGATTTCCGGAAGTCAGCTCGCCGTTTCCTCTGACGGTCTGTGCAGCGCCTCTGTGAGGACCAGCCAAGGGGCAGAGGTCGTTGTTCACTCCGTGGTCGGGGTCATGGAGCCTCGATTCCGTCGAACATCGCCTTACGAGGGGACTCGGATCCTCTCCCTGGACGGGCACTCCGCGTTTGTCTGGGGCAAGGTCGACGGACACCCGGTAGGTCTGTGGCGACTCGATGGGATCGGCGGAACGTTCGTGGCCGAGCTCGACAAGCTGATGCGGCCACGAAGTGCGCATGGTGAACTCGTATGCGGGGTCAACCAGGATGGACACCACTGCCTCACCCCGTGGGGGGAGCTGTGGCCGGCTCACGAGCGCGCGCTGATCGTGCCTCATCAGGACGGTCTGTGCATCGTCGAGGAGATCAAGGGCGTGCCATACGCCTACGATCTTCGTGCCGATGGCGAGATCGCGCCCTTCCATGCGCTCACTCTTCAGGACGCCGAGCGTCCGGTCGGGGTGGTGAACTGGCAGGGACGGCTGATGCTCGCGGTCGCTCGCGGGAGTCAGTCGTGGCTGGTCGAGCTCAATCGGCGGGTGCAAGGGGAACAGCCCTTGCGCATCCGTGTCGACGGGACGCTGCATGGCGTGTGGGCATCGCCGGGCGGGAAGACGCTCGCGATGCTCGTCCAGCCGCGCGGACCGTGGAAGGACATCCGTCGGCTCCAGCTGAGCGATGGGCGAGTGGTGTTCGAAGGCGCCTACCAGATGGACGTGTCCTCGCTCTGTTGGTCGCCCAACCAGACCGAACTCGCCGTGAAGATCACCCAGCGCGATGGGTTCGCTCGAGGGTTCCGCGAGAGGATCGTGGGCACATCGGTCGATCGTCCCATCGCTTCGGGACTCTCTGTGCGCGAGATGCTGGTCGACGACCATGGCCGACTGGCTGCGCTCATCCAACATGATGGACTGTACGACCAACCCATCATCGGGGGTCGTGCCGGCACGCAGGTGCCGCTCGCATGGAACCTCCACAACACCCTCCAAGGAGGGATTCGATGGACCACGATCCACGACGACCGGATCCTCACCTGGACCCAATCACCACCGACCATCCGGGTCGCTGGTCACACGATGCGCTAGCCTACGGGTTGGCGCTTTTCTAATTCATCCTAGTGTCATTGCAACACCAGTCTGTGTCATTGCGAGCCACGCGAAGCAATCCTCCGATTTGGCGAAGGATTGCTTCGGCCTTCGGCCTCGCAATGACACACATAAAATTTGTGTTAGACTTGGCTGGTATGTTTCAGACTTATAAACACGTCCATTTTGTCGGGATCGGTGGGATTGGAATGTCCGCGCTGGCCAAGTGGTTTTTGCATGAGGGTGTCTCTGTGAGCGGATCGGATGTTCATCTAAGCCCCATCACCCATGACCTTGAAGTGCGCGGAGCAAGGATTTACTCAGGTCACGCCAATACGAATCTCGTGGGCGACGTTGATTTCCTCATTTACTCACCAGCTGTTCCAGACACGAACCTCGAGCGCGTGGCTGCTCGAGAACGTGGGATCCCGGAGCAGACGAATTTCGAAGTGTTGGGCGAGCTCTCCAAGTCGTTTTCCACGATCGTGGTGAGTGGCACCAACGGGAAGTCGACCACGACCGCGATGCTCGGACTCATACTCGAGGCGGCGGGATATGACCCTACGGTCTTGGTTGGTTCATTGGTACCAGGATTCAAGGAGGGTAACTTCCGTCATGGGGGTGGGCGCTTTTTCGTCGTCGAGGGCTGTGAGTATCGCGCCAACATGCTCCACTTCGTGCCCGAGATGATCGTGTTGACCAACATCGAGGAGGACCACCTCGACTTCTATCGCGGCCTCTCCCACATCCAGGAGACGTTCCAGACATTTGTCGACAAGTTGAAGGGGCAGGGGATGGTCGTTGTGAATGCCGACGACGCGGGGAGTGCCGTCTTGAAAGTGAATCGGCCAGTAACCTATGGCTCCAATTGGTCCAATACGACCTATGCTTTTTCAGAACGCAAGACGGCCATGGGGAGCCAGACGGTCCAGACAAATGTGGGTGTGTTGGAGCTGCAAATCCCCGGTGTGTTCAACGTGTACAACGCCCTCGCCGCGATGTCGGCCGCAATGGAACTTGGCGTGCCGTTTGAAACATGCCGGCGCGTACTTAAAGACTTTCGCGGAATTTGGCGGCGGTTTGAGCGGGTGGGCGTGTACCATGGTGCGGACATCATTTCCGATTACGGTCACCACCCATCGGCCGTGAAACAGACCATCGAAGCGGCGCGGGAGTTTTTCCCAAGTCGACGGATCGTGCTCTGCTATCAGCCGCACCAGCACGACCGCACCAAGAAACTGTTCGCCGAATTCGTGGAAACGCTCCCGCTCGCCGATCATCTTATCCTCGCGGAGATCTACGATGTGGCTGGACGCAACGAGCAGCACGATGGGAGTTCAAGGGATCTCGTTGAGGCCATCAACAGGCCCAATACCACCTATGCATCGGATTTGGCTGACGCCGAGTCCCAGCTTCGCGACTTGGTACAACCAGGAGATGTCGTGCTGGTGATGGGCGCTGGGGATATCGATGAAGTGGCGCGGAGATTATCGTAAGGATCCCCCTCCTTCCCAAGGAGGGGCTAGGGGAGGTTGCCGTTCGCTTCGGACGAAGTCGCCGGCAACCACCTCTAACTCCCCCTTGGGAAGGGGGAGGACCGAAGGGAAAAATATGACCATCACCCAGCAACTCCAAACCATCGTCGGCTCACGGCTCCTTGAGAACGAACCCATGAGCAAGCATACAAATTTTCGGATTGGCGGACCGGCGAAGTGGTTTGTTGAGGTGCGGTCGGTTGAGGAGCTTCAAAATGTTTTGGCTGTCGCCAGCGAGAACGGACTTGCCACGTTTGTCTTTGGTGGAGGATCAAACCTGCTTGCAAGCGATCTGGGGTTCGACGGGATCGTCATCAAAATCGCCATGCGTACATACGACATTCAGGGCACACGCGTGCGAGCCGATGCAGGAGTCCTTTCCTCCGCGCTCGCTCGCGCGACCGGCAATGCCGGACTCAAGGGCCTTACCTGGGCGGTCTCACTTCCCGGAACGGTTGGTGGGGGTGTGCGAGGAAACGCGGGATGCTTTGGGGGCGAGATGAGGGATCACTGTACTAGTGTACTAGTACATAGAAATGAGTCACTCGTTGAGATGGGGAAAGATGAATTGAAATTTGGTTATCGAGAATCTGCCATCAAGCATTCCAACGATATTATTCTCTCTGCCACGTTCGACCTTGAGGAAGGCGATGCACGGGAACTCAAGTCCGAACTCGATGACAAACTCATGAAACGAAAAATCTCACAGCCGCTCGATGCGGGATCCGCCGGATGCATGTTCAAGAATTACGAAATCAACAC
>JACQSJ010000010.1 GCA_016205995.1 Candidatus Uhrbacteria bacterium
GGTCTCTCCACCCAGGGGTGCGAGGATATTGCCGACCTTAGGGAGGATGTCCTGCATGAGGTCATCGTCATCGCCCTCGCCCTTGCCGGAGTGCGGGTGGGCGAAGCGGGTGTCGATCCCCACCGCGGCCATGAGCTGGTCGTCCGGGTACTTCCCGTCCTGGTAGTTGGGCTTGTCGATCACCTCGAAGGCGACCCAGCGACCCGCAAGCGGAAGAGGCGTGACGTCGGCACCAGAGAGGAACCGGTTCCAGTCGAGCTTCACGAAGTGCTCCGGGTACTTCTCCTCGCCGATCGCGGGGACGAAGAAGAGCCAGAACTTGTACTTCTTGAGGAGCCGCCGCTGGGCGCGGTTCAGGCTCGGGGGCTCAGGGACTTCGACATGGAAGCCCAGGAACACCACGAGCACTTCCTGCATCCACGCGTGGAGCTCGGCCTTCCAGTTCTTGCCGGTCAGCTCGGGGTAGCGCAGGCTCTTCAGGCGGTCGGCCTGGGACTGGCTCTCACGTTGAGCCACCTCGTGCTGTTCGGCCAGGTTGGTGAGGTTGGTCGCGAAGAGTCCATCGATATCGTCGACCAGGAGCAGCCCGATTCGCATCGCGAGCGGGAAGTGACGAAGGAGCCCAGGCATGCCCTCGCCGCCAGTCTGGTTGACCTGTTCGACCAGCTCCTTGATCCAGTTGGGGATCGAAAATCTCATCTCTTCCTCCAGCCATAGGTACTAGTTCCTCCTCGACTGAGTGAACAGTCAATTTGGTTCTTCCTATGGATAGGTAGTATGCACGGTTCCGCCGTGCCGGTGTGCCGGCAAAACCGACGGATTTCGGCTCTGCAAACGACTGGAGAATATACTCGCGTTTGGCGGAAAAGTCAAGAATTTGCTAGGCTCTGAGTATTCTTATGCGCATCCTCGTTGATATCAGACATTTTTCGTCACCGCACATGGCGGGCGTGGGAGGATACACCACATCCCTTCTCCACGCCCTTTTTGAGATTGATACAGAGAATGAATATGTGTTGCTGTCGAGTGGAAGCAAATCACTGTCATCCCGAACGCCAGTGAGGGATCTCCTTACACTTGGGGATCCATCGTCGAGGACTCCTCGGGATGACAAAAACAATGTTTCCTTTTTTCATATTCCAATTTCTAACAAACTCCTGAACCTTCGAACACTTCTCCTGCGTCACCCGTCGCTCAACTGGCGTGTGCGCGAGCCTGTTGATTTGTTGTTCCTCCCCAACCTCGCGATTGCCACGCTGCCGACGGATATTCCTACGGTTCTCACCGTCCATGATCTTTCCTGGAACCTGTATCCGGATTTTTATTCGCACAAGATGCAACTCTGGCACAAGGCCACGCGCCCCCACGAACTCATCGCACAAAGTGCATCGATCATCGTCCCCTCGACATCTACGAAGCATGACCTGGAACGACTCTACTCGACACCAGAAACAAAGACGCACGTGATTCCACATGGCGTCGCCCCCCACTTCAGCGCAGCGATGCTCGCTTCCGATCACGGAGTCCGATCACGTCTCAAACTCCCTAAACGCTTCGCCCTCTTTGTTGGGACGATCGAACCGCGAAAAAATCTTCTTGCCCTCATCGAGGGCATCAAAAACTATCGCGACCGCACACATGACGACCTTCACCTCGTGATCGTCGGAGGTTGGGGCTGGCGCTCCCACGCCGTGCGCCGCCGACTTTGGAAACGCGACACGTATGGATGGGTGCATCAAATCGGCTACGTCGATGCACACGATCTCCCCGCCATCTACCGCTCTGCGATCACAACCGTCTTTCCATCGATCTACGAGGGCTTTGGTCTTCCCATTCTTGAGTCCATGGCAAGCGGGACACCGGTCATCACCTCCCACACGTCCAGCATGCCCGAAGTCGGCGACGACGCGGCCATCTACATTGATCCATATAACAGCCGTGACATCAGTGAGGCCCTGCGTGGACTCTTGGGCTCATCCAGTCTCCAGAAGCAACTTCGCGACCGAGGAATCGCCCGCGCCAGGCAGTTCACATGGGAGAAGGCGGCAAAGGAGACGTTGGAGGTGTTTAGCGAGTCCATATCTCCTCTCTAGCCCGTGTCATTGCGAGCCACGCGAAGCAATCCTTCGGTCGGCCGAGGGATTGCTTCGGCCTTCGGCCTCGCAATGACACAAAATGTGGCTTTTTTGTGTGGATATCCTGAGCGCAAGTTCGGGATATTTTGCTATAATTGAGCCATGCGAATCGGTATCGACGCCAGGATGTTGGGTCCAAATGTGGGGGGTGGCGGTCTTGGGCGCTATGTTGAAGAGCTGGTGCATGAGCTCGGACAACTCGACCACAAGAACCGCTATGTTTTATTCCTGAAACAAGAGAACGTTGGGACCACATCGATGAAAGCAGAAAAGCGTCTTGCGGATGCGCACTGGTACACCCTCAAAGAACAACTCGTGATGCCTCGATTGATCGACCGCGAGAAACTCGACCTCGTGCACGTCCCGCACTGGAATGTGCCGCTCCTGATGCGAACACCATTTGTCGTCACGATCCATGACCTGATCTTGCTCGAGGAGCCGCGCTCGGCAAAAGCAACCACCCGTCACCCACTCGTCTTCCTCTTCAAGCGCCTCGCCTACCGAATCGTCCTGCGTTCTGCTCTCAGACGTGCTCGAGCGATCATCGCCGTTTCTCAATACACCAAGTCCTCGATCCTCACCCATTTCCCTTGGGTCCCCGCAGAAAAAATCCACGTCGTCTACGAAGGCCTTACCCGCTTCCCCGAATCCCTTGATCCTCTTAGTCCTTCTCGTCCTGCTGGTCCTTACTTCCTCTACGTCGGCAACGCCTACCCTCACAAGAACCTCGAGTCCCTCCTCCACGCCTTCTCCTTCTTTCACAAACTTCACCCCAAAGTTCGACTCGTGCTGGCTGGACGCAACGACCTATTCTACGAGCGGCTCAAAAAGGAACTCGCACAGATAGACGTGGCTCCCGAAGCGGTCGAGTTCACCCTCAACCCGAGTGA
>JACQSJ010000002.1 GCA_016205995.1 Candidatus Uhrbacteria bacterium
CTCCCCGAAGACATCTTTGCGTACTTTGATTTCCCCGAAGAGGAGGAAGAGGTCGACACGTCTGTCGCCCTGGAGGAGTTTGGTATCGAACTGGAAGAAGCTGTGGAAGAAACCTCTCCTGTTCCCGATCGAACATGGCGATTCCCAACCTGGAATATCCCGGCTCTCAACGTTGGTTGGCAGCGTGCCATCGCCTCATTCGTTGCGCTCTCCTTCCTCTTTGTCCTCCCATTGCACGCCATGAACGTCGTACAAGACTTGCGCACCACCAAGACGGACCTTGAGCGCACGGGGCAGGAAGCCGTGTCCCTGCTCTCTGCAGGCGCCCAGGCCGCGCTCGCCCGAGACGCCTCGGCGGCCGGGACGGATTTCCGCTCAGCCAGCGACCAGTTTCAAAACGCCAAACAGACGATCGACCAGATCGGCTCAGGAACAGAATTCCTCCTCTCGGTGCTTCCTCAAGCCTCGTTCACGTCTGGAACCGCGCTTGTCGAAGCCGGACATGAACTCGCCATTGCCGGGGGGCGTCTGAGTGACGGCTATGCGGCCATGGAGGCGGAGCTCTCCCCCACGCCGGTCTCGCGCCTCAACATCCTCGAGGCCTATCTCTCTTCTGCCACTCCGCATCTGGAAGCGGCTTCTGAGGCGCTCGCGCGCGTCGACCTGGAAGCCGTCCCACCAGAACATCGACAGACCTTCACGACCGTGCAGTCGAGCCTGCCCGCGCTCATCGCTACGATCAAAGAATTTGAATCCCTCGGCGCCCTGGCGCGGGAACTGCTGGGCGCAGATGGAACCAAGCGCTACCTCATCGTGTTCCAGAACAACACCGAGATCCGTCCCACGGGGGGCTTTATCGGAAGTTTTGCCGAGGTCAAAGTCCGCGACGGCGTCATCGAACATTTGAATGTTCCCGGGGGAGGCTCGTATGACCTCCAGGGTACCCTCCAAGAAAACCTGCGTGCGCCCGAGCCGCTCCAGCTCCTCACGGCCCGGTGGGAATTCCAAGACGGCAACTGGTTTCCCGACTTCCCCACCTCCGCGCGACAGCTCATGCAGTTCTACCAGGATGCCGGCGGCCCCAGTGTCGATGGCGTCTTGGCCGTGAACGCCACGTTTGTTTCTGAGCTGATCGGGCTCCTGGGCCCCATCCAAATGGAGGACTATGGCCTCACGGTCAACGAAGAAAACTTTATTTTCGAAGCACAAAAAATCGTCGAGTACGGATACGATAAGGAGGCAAACACGCCCAAGGCCTTCATCGGTGACCTGGCGCCCAAGCTCGTTGAACGCACCATTGAGAAAACGTCCGAAGACTTCCTGGCAACGCTGGACTTCCTCAATCTGGGTCTCATGGGCAAGGATCTCCAACTCTATCTTGTTGACGAAACCCTCGAGCGCCACGTCATTGACCGAGGCTGGGGCGGAGAAATGAAACAGACCAGCGGCGACTATCTCATGGTCGTGGACACGAACTTGGGGGGCGGCAAGACCGATGGGGTTATCGAGCAGCAGGTCGACCTCCAGGTGGACATCGCGCAGGATGGAACGATCACGAACACGCTCACGATTTCTCGCACGCACTACGGCATCCAGGGGCTCCTCTTCACGGGCGTGAACAACGTCGACTACCTGCGGGTCTACGTGCCAAAGGGCAGCACGCTCCTGGAGGCGAAAGGCTTCAGCGTCCCTGACGAGTCACTGTTTGACATCCCCGACGACGACTGGATGATTGACGATGACTTGGCCTATGGCCTTCTCACCACCACCGTGGATCCTGGAAGCCGCACGATGGTGAGCGAGGAACATGGGAAGACGGTGTTTGGAAACTGGGTGCAGACCATGCCAGGCTCGACCTCCACGGCCACGCTACGCTATACCCTCCCCTTCAAAGTCGAGTCGCTCGAATCAGGGCACGGGATGATCGCGAGCCTGAAGGCTCTCGTGGGGGTGCCACAGACAGATCAATACTCCCTCACCGTCCAAAAACAAGCAGGAGTCTTGGACCGCACGACCCATGTGCGCGTCAGCCTCCCCGAGGGCCTGAACCCCCTGTGGTCCTCCCACGAGCTGACCAACGCTGAAGTCACCAACGACACCGACGCCCTCTTTGCCATCTTGTTTGAGTCGCTCTAGCTCGTATGCGAAAAACACCCAAACGACGTTCATCAAGGGAAATCCGCCAGCAGCTGCGCTCCATCTATGAGGGGGGCGGCCGCGCAACGGATTTCTCCAAACTTGACCGTGTGGGGCGTTCCCGCCTTACGGGGTTCCTCCTCAAAACGATCGGCCTCTTGGCCGTCCTCTCGGTTATTGCCTGGGCGGGATTCTTTGTTTTCACCAAGGGCCTGTTCCAGGAAAGTGAAACCTTGCGACTGACCACGGAAGGCCCCGAGGAAGTGAAGTCAGGAGAGGAAGTCTCCTATACGTTTCGCTATGAAAACATCGGCGACGTACCGGTCGCGTCGCTGGTGATGAAACTCACAACCCCTTCCACCTTCCATGCCTACTCGATGGTCCCAGAGCCCGAAGGGAACCTGGAGTGGACGATCGGGTCGCTGAGTGCGGGATCAGACGGGGCGATTACAGTCACGGGCGTGTTCCTCGCCGAAGTTCCCTCCTCCCAGCGGCTTCAGGCACTATTCACGTACAAGCCAGCAAACTTCAGCTCGGACTTCCAGGATATCCTCACACAGAAAGTCGATGTGACAGATTCAGTCGTATCCCTTTCCTTCACGGGTCCAGAAAAGGCCCTTGCCGGAGATACCTCCGAGTACGTTGTGAACGTGCAGAACACCAGCCTTGACCCCATATACAACATTCGCATCATCCCCACGTTCCCTATGGACTTTACGACCGCGCGTGCAGAGCCAGCCATGGCCGATGGGCAAGTCTACTGGGTGATCGACACACTTGAACCGGGCGAACTCGCGGCCATCACGATTGAGGGGACGTTCACCTCCACGGCCTCAGGCGAACAAAAAATGGCGGTAGCGGCGGGATTCGTGGACCAAGACCTTGTCTATCTCCAAAACGTCCAGGAGCTTGTGACCGATGTTCTGGGCGGATCGATTTCTTTCTCGGTCATCGTCAACGGTTCCAACCAGAGCCAGACCGCGGACCTAGGTGAAACCTTGCGCGTGAGCCTGGACTACGCCAACCACAGCGAGGAAGCCACGCGTGACATGAGCTTTGCCATGACACTCTCAAGCGACGCGGGGGCCGTGCCCATCGACTGGAGCCGCGCCAACCTGGGCGAGGGAACCCGCGTGGGAAACGAAGTCAGTTGGGAGAGCCTTCCTGAGCTCGCGCCGGAAAGCTCGAGCGTCATTGATCTTAGTCTCCCGATTTTCTCGGTACTCGACCCTGGCGAGGCAGATATGTTCACGATCACGGTCGTGCTCACGCTCAACAAAGTCGGAACGATCACCTCGACACGAACACTCGAAGCCACCCCTATCATCATTACCCTCAACTCCGATGTCTCCGTGAACGCGCAGGCGAGGTACTATTCCGAATCTGGGTCGGCTATTGGATCAGGGCCCATGCCCCCTCAGGTCGGCCAGACGACCAGCTATCGCGTGTACTGGAACCTACAAAACTCTTTGCACACGATCGAGAACGTCCGCATGACCGCGACCATTCCCCAAGATGTCGCCTGGCTTGAGAGCACGGACACGGATATTGGCACGATCAGCTACAACACGACGACCAGACAGGTCACCTGGGCAATCCCTAAACTCCTGGCCGAGCTTGGCCATGCCGGGGCGTGGTTCGACATCGCGATTGGCCCAGACTCGGACGATGTGGGCCGGTTCATGAAACTCACCTCAACGACCAGCTTTGAAGCTCGCGACACCTCAACGAATGAGTCCCTCAGCCAGTCCCTGGGCGAGCTCACAAGCGAGCTGCCCGAAGACGACTTCGCGCTTGGAAAAGGGGTGGTGACAAACTAAAATCAAAACGAGACCTCTGTGGGTCTCGTTTTTGTTTGTCTCTGGTGTACCCGAGAAGATTCGAACTTCTGATCTCTTCCTTCGGAGGGAAGCGCTTTATCCAGCTAAGCTACGGGTACGTGGCGGCAATCTACCAAGGAAGTCTCTTCCCGGCAAACCAGAACCCGCCGGACTCTGGGCGCGAGATGGCAAGCTGGTACATCGCATCGGCGGCAGACTCGGGCGTGAGATCCGCCTCTTGTCCACCGATGTCCGTCTGCACCCAACCCGGATGCACTGATGAAACTGTCACGCCTCGATCCTTCAGCTCCAGCGCGAGCGTACGTGTGTACATGTTGAGCGCGGCTTTGGAGATTTTGTACGCTGGATAGTGACCCATGAAGTGCGAGACTTTCCCGACGAGCTCGAGTGACCCCGCCGTCGAGGATACATTCATGATGTGGCTGCCGACGTTCATCAGCGGGAGGAGACGCTGGGTGAAATCAATCGTGCCAAGAAGATTCACCTCGAGCGTTTTGCGGAGTTTCTCGATGACGACGTTCGTCTCTTCCTCATCGGCCAGGATGCCCGCGTTGTTCACAAGGATGTCGAGGGGCTTTCCCAAATTGGTAATCGCCGACGCGCATGAGGCAATCGACTCTGGCTTCCCAAGATCCAGCGCAAAGTCCTTGAGTCGCTCATGAGACACGGGACGGTCGGCATAAAACGTCCCGATCACGAAATATCCTTCCGCGAGAAACGTAGACATGAGCGCGCGACCAATCCCCTTGTCCACGCCGGTGATCAAAATGGTGTTCATACGGTCTTTTTTGACATTTGAATTTCACGAATAGAGAGGTACATAAACACAACGAGCAAGATGACCGTGTTGACTGGAGCGACCCAGAAATCGAACTCGCGCCCGAAGCTCTCCAGGATCATGAGACCCCCCAGCATCCCGATTGAATACATCGCCCCATTTTTAAGATAGGCGTAGCGCGAGATGCTGTTAATGCCACGCACCGTCACTTCGCGAACAACGAATGCGCCGATACCGTTGCCGATCAAGATGAGCGGAACCGAGAGCGTGAAGGCAAACGCCCCGATGACACCGTCGATCGAAAACGAGGCGTCGAGAACCTCAAGGTACAAAAGCTTGCTCCACGCGCTCAAGTTTCCCCCTTGAAGTTCCTTCTCCTTCCGCTCTGCGTTCGTGCGAAAACCGTCCGTTAGAAAAAAGGCTGTGGCGCCGATCGAGGCTGCGAGTGCAAGGACGGGATCTGTTTTCACGGAAGCGTAAATGACGAGGGTGATGAGCAGTGAGGCGATCGCGTAAAACCAGACGCTCTGTTTGTGAATGAAGTGTTCGACAAAGAAGGCGTATTTCTTTTCCTCGAGGAACAGCCAAGAAAGGAACACAAAGAAGAGATACACACCACCACCCAAAAGGAGCAGGGGCTTGGAATGCTCGAGTGATTCCTCCATGCGGGCGGGGTCGGAGAAGACAAGATCGATGAGCTCGCCAAATGAGATCCCCGCGTTGGCAAGCCAAACGATCACAAACGGGAGCACGCCGCGCATCACGAAAACCGCGAGGAGCAGGCCCCAGAAGAGGAAGAACTTGCGATACTTCTCCGGGACGGTCTTGAGGACGTGCGCGTTCACGATCGCATTGTCGACCGAAGAGATGATCTCAAACACGACGAGTCCAAGGATGACGACGATGATTTCAAACATAGCGGCGGACGATACGTATCAAGGACCTCCCGACTTGGTAAAGCTGATATCGAAACGGTTGAAGGACAAGGTCGTACGTCCCAGGCGAGGCATATTCTACACCAGGAAACCCGCGCTTAAAACGGGAGATCCCGGCCCACGGGTGTGTGCTCCCTCCCCCCCTAGCCCCCCCTCGGGCAGGGGGGGAATCCTCCAGAGGGGCCACGCCCCACCAATCGTAGTAGGTGAGCCCTCGGGTCTTCGCATCGCGGATCAGCTCCCAATGCAACAGGTATGGCCCCATGTAATTTCGAAGTTGATTCGAGCTTGCCCCATGCAGATATGTTCGCGTGTCGCCGAAGTCGACCATAATGTTTGCGACAAGGAGATCTCCTGCGTGCGAGGCTGTGGCAAGGAATGCGCGACAGTCCCCCGTGGCAAGGGAGTCGATCATAGTCTGGTAGTAGCGCTTGTCGTGGAGTCGGAATTCCCCCCTCGTTGACGTTTGTTTAAACAGGTTCCAGACCGCGTCCATATCATGTGACCCGAACTCGACGACGACCCCATGCTTTTGTGCTACACGGATGTTGTACCGAGTCTTGGAGTGCATCTGTGCAAGGAGGGTCTCCTCTGTATCGGTTAAGCTTGTAATACGTGTGTGTGTAGGACTCAAATCCACCGACTTCTTTGCCCCCTGCAAAAAAGAGGGGGTCGCCGGTTCAATACGCAAGAACAATTCCTTGTGTCCTCCCTGAAGCTGCCCCACACCAATGGGACCTTTTGGACAATAGCAATAGATTCCGGACCCAGGAAGTTTCCGCTCCAACCACTGAGCGACTCCCGTGACCGTGCCTTCATCATCAAAAACGTCGCGCCGAACCTGCTCCCCCATGGCCGTCTGAAATTCCCCCCATTCCCATGATTGCAAAAAGCGACCTGACCGCGGGCCGTGCTCAAGGACGAATTGGTTCCATGTGGTGTGATCCATAGAGGGAGTGCTGGTCTAAAAAAATTTGTCGACGATGGAGGGAGGCTTATTGTCTAGCGCCGACCGGCTCCGTCGTCGGAAAAATTTTTTTAGACCAGCACTCCCTCAGATCCTATCGACTCAGCCGCTTAAGCGCGAGACGGATCCGACTCTCCGTATCCCCTTCGTCGATTCCTGAAAGCGCGGCTTGCGCGTCACGCCGAGAATAGCCCAGTCCCACAAGCGCCTCGATCGCGTCCGCATCCAGTGAGGAAAACTCCGGTTCCTCCACGAGCACCCCCTTAAGTTCGAGGATGATCTTCTGTGCGGTCTTCTTCCCGATCCCAGGAACGTCTGTGAGTGCCGCGAGATCCCCGCGCATAATTTTCGCCTTCACCTGATCGATCGCGTCCGCGTACACGATCTTCTGTGCGCTCTTTGGGCCCACGCCCGAAATCGCAATGAGTTTCCAAAAAAGTTCGAGCTGGGCCATCGACAAGAACCCAAAGAGCTCACGCCCATCATCACGCATGACCTCATGGAGGTATAACGTCGCCGCTTCCTGTTGCTCGTGCGCCGCTGACTCCGGAATCGTAATCTTAAACCCCACCCCTTGGTTCTCCACGATCACATACCCCACGCCGTGATACAAAATTCTTCCTTGAATATACGCCATCATAGCTACTCTCCTTTTTCAAACATCTTCTTATAATACTCCCCTGCGCGACTCTCAATCTGTACGTCGATCCTCTTTCCAAAACTTGGCATCTCGCCTTGGCCGAAGAGGCCGGCGTGGATGCGGCGCAACGCGAGGCCAAACTCCGGCCCAGATTCCATGTCCAGCACATCCATCATCGCCATGCCGTCGAGTCCTACCTCGCGCAAAATGCGGTTGCGTTCCTTTTTCTCGTGTGCCTCGCGTAGCGCGTCTTTTTCCACACGTCGGTGCGGGGCAAAGTCGTGCTCGCTTTGGAAGAAGTTCACCAAAGAGGCACTCTCATGCCAATACCCATGCGGACTCAATCGCGGCGACCCCACACAGAGGTCTAAAAAAAGACACGCCTGCACCAGGTCGATAAAATCATCCGCGTCGTATCCACGCTTGAAGGCAATGTGCGTGTACCGACGGATCCTCTGGGGGCGTACGACCTTGAAGTCAAACCCGAACTCCATGTGGTGGACGATCAGATCCTCGAGCATCGCTCGGTCGCGATCCGAGAGCCCATGCGCGTGGCAGAGTCGCGTGAGGAGGGATTCAAAAACGGGCGCGCTGATCTTTCGAGCGTGGTGCGGGTAGTGCACCTGAATGCCATACCGAAGATGAAACTGAGCCTGCGTCTCGCGATCTGTCCCTCGAAACTCTCGGCGGGAAAACTGGTCATATAGATCTAGGTACTGCGCGAGCTTATTCACGCGCTCATGGGCAGCTTCGTCAAAGTGATGCTCACGGGGCGTATTGAATCCCAACTGCTCCCCGCGCGAGCCCGGCTTTGAACTGAATGTTACCGACACCCACTTAGCCACGTCGTGACACAGCGTGAAGACCTGAAAAAATGCGATCTGCTCCTTGATGACATCCTCGAGCTCTTGAATCTCGCCTTCATATCCCTTCATCCGACGAAACTCCTCGATGTCGACGAGGTGCATCTTCTCCTCCGTGATTGCAAACAGAACCATGAGCATGAGCCGCAGGTGGTCACGCATGAACGGTCCTTCGGCGTGATAGCGAACGTCTTGCGGGGTTTTGAAGCTTTGGGCAATGAGTGGCTCTTGGTGCGCGACCGCGTCGAGGATTGACTCGGCATGTTTGAATAAATGCGGGTCAACTTCAAGCTTCGCCATCATCTGGTCAAGATACTGGGAATCCGCGCGTTCATGGGTCGATTCAAACCGCCACATAGCGCTCCTATTTTACGCCATCTTCCCGCTGATCCCAAAAAATCTCTGGATAATCTCGTCCGTCGTTTCAGCAACCGTCTTGATTGTCTGCGATCCGTCAATGATGCCGTGCGCATGGGCGCGCAGAGGCATCACGTATTCGCGCTGCGCTGGGAGGGCAATCGTGCGATGGTACTGTACGTCGTAGTCGGGTTGACGTTCTAGGCGACGAGCAAGCGCGGTCTCCTCGTCGATGTCCAGCCACAGGCGCAAGTCGAGTAGGTCGCGTACACGAGAATCAGCAAAAAGCTGAAGTCCCTCGACAAAGAGCACAGGGGCAGGTTTGTAGAGCATGCGTCCCGTGCGGTCGCACAGACGACGATTATAGATAGGCATGAAAATATCATTGCCAGCTTTAAGCTCGACAAGCGCGTCGTGCAATTCGTCAAGATACAGACTCTGGGGCAAATCCCAATGTGGCCGACCGTTCGCGAGTTTCGGACAGTCCTTGGCCGTCTTGTAGTAGGCATCGAAGCGGAATCGCTTGACGCCTCCCTGGGCTTCAAGGTGGTCGGCAAGGGTCGATTTCCCTGCCCCGGAAAGTCCCGCGAGACCGATGAGAAGAGTCTTCATAGCGATCGACCACTTTTTCCGTGAACGGTATCAATCGCCCGCTTCACATCGCGCAGTGTCACTCGTCTCTCTCCTGGTTCATTCTTGTGCCCCCAGTTTCGATCCAGTCCAAACGTGAATCCGCCGAAACATTCAAAGAGATGGAGCGCATAAGGAGATTCCTGGACGTAGATGAGACCCCGACCGTGCTCGACTATGATGAGCGGAGTGGGTTTGCCGATCTTCTGTGCGACCAAGCGCGACAGGCGTGGACGCAACTGCACATCCGCCCGCGTGGTGACAATCCAGAATTCTCGCCACTTGGTCCGTCGGTTCCACGCGAGTTTGGCAAAATGCTCCTTACGCGCTTCTGTCTTTGGGTTGTGTAGGTGGGCGATGAGCGAATCGTGAAACGCCATCACCTCCTGAATTTCTTTTTGCGAATATCCCTCGTCCTGAAGCGCCCACACGTATCCGCGGTCCTGGATCCCGATCCCTCGGACAAGACGCGGCTCAAAGCCCCATCCTCTCAACTGCCGATCCGTAACCTTGAACATCGACAAAAACTGTTCGAGGGAACTTGGGAGGAGCTGACCTGTTTCGTCATGAGCTCGCGAGAGCCCGGTGTAGTGATGGTGGTCGATGATCTCAAGCGTGACTCCCAACTTGCGTAGGCGCGCCTCAGCTTGGATCCCTGGCATCTCCACCACGATCACACGCGTGTATCCTCCCGTTTGGACTTCGCCCACATAGTCGTGCCCCGCGTCCAGCGAGGCGCCATGAAGTTGGTGCGACTCGATCACTGGGATTCCAAGCTTGTCCGCCAGTTTCCGGATCATGACCGCCTCCGCGTCATTGGGTGGGATAATGAGCACCGTCTTTTTGTGGGCCATACGAGGGCATTATAACAGAGATTCTGTTCACAAAGACTTGACGTACGCGCTGTGGGAAACAGGCTTCTCAATGTGGCGACCGGAGCTATACTAGATCCTGAGGAACGGAGCCATGAACGGATAACAAACAGGTCGAGGTCAGAGAAAGAGGCCCACACAGGCAGAGGCACCGGGATCCTCATCCCACGGCCGCGAGCTCACGCTCGCATCTCCACTTCGGAGGTACGCACTCATGGGCGGCTAACACCCCCCCGGCCCTCACGGAGCCACCCCGGTTACGCCGGGCCCTTGCCGATCACGCGCTGATCGGCTTTTTATTGTGAGGACAGTCTCAAAAGGAAAACACGACCGTTGCCAGCCGTGTCGTTCCCCAGTTCCTCCCTGTGTTGTTGTGGGTTACCCAAGGTCGCTACTTTCTATGCGATCGTGCTGCGCTCGAGCACGCGGCGCAACTCCGAGGGCGGGTTGTGCGAGAGCAGGAGCTTCACGCCGCGACGCTTCCACTGGTCGCGCTGGTTGGGCGACGAGTCAGGGAAGACAGCGACGATTTCCTCGCACGAGACTCCCACGATGACGCGCAGACGCACCATCTCGAGCTGTTGGTCGCGGGTCACCGCGTTTGTCGTTGGCAACGTGGCCACAAAGGGGGCGAACTGTTCGCGCGCAGCGACGAGGTCTTGATCCGCTTCCCATCGACGCAGGGCATCGCTCATGGCGCGACTGGCAGCTTGCACCTTCGCCTCACGGCGGCGAGCCTCGGCTTCGTACCGACGGTTGCGGCTGATGATCGCGTTGCGTCCGGCGACGTAGGCGAAGTGTTGCCAGTTGTCGGGTCGGGCATCGACCACGCGTGCGACAAGCGCCTGGAGCTCTGGAACTGAGAACTTAGCGCCGTTGACGCTCTTGGCACCGCGGCAGAGCTCCCGACGCACCATCTCAAGAAGTTCGTATCGAGTCATGGAACCTCCCTCACCGCGGTCTGTCCGCGATGTTTCCTCAAGTCCGAATCCACGATCCGGTATTGAGGAAACGCCCCGACTCGCAAGTCAGGGCCGTGAGGTCGGAGGATCGCAGCGACGTACTCGCGTTGATCCTCCAGTTGATTATTGACGCTCGAGTCATTTCAGACTCGTGTTCCATCCACTTCGCACTTGGTTACTCTCGCGGCGCGGCGCGGGACATACCGTGGTGGTGAGTCATTCTTCCAGGAGCTCGATCCGGAAGCATGGACCCAGGTGGCGACACTTCACCTCCGTTGCCCGCGTCACGGCAACGTGGCTCTCCATTTCTTTAGATTAGACTGGTGGCCGAGATTTCCCCGCCAGTTCCCACCAGTGTCTCTCCGTGTCCCACAATTACGTTGGGCTCCCACGGAAAAGGCGGATTTGCACCGCCGCGGTTGAGCAGACCGCTTTTTCCTGGCCTAGACCTTCTCAGCTCCCGTTGGGGGCGTCCTCGCCGATGTGCACGAGGAGCCAACGGATCTTCGCGCCTTCGGGAAGCGTCGTGGCTCCCTCCGGCAGGCGCGGACCGCTGTACTGGCCCACGATCGACTGGTCGTTGAGCTGGAGGGTCACCGTGCTGCGAACGCACGGAACATCGAAGCCCAGCACGCTGGCGAAAACCGCCGCCGTATCGGCGTGGCCGACCGCGCTCTGGAAACCACGATTCAGCCACTGGCGAGCTTCGTCCAGGGTGAGCTCCACAACATGGATGGAGACGGGGAACGCGGCGATCATGTTCAAGGACAGGGCGTTGAGCAGGTGCATGAATCCTCCTGGGTTGGACACCGCAAGCCGGATGCTTGTGGCGCTTCCTGACAACTCGAGAGTCCGAGTGTTCGGGAAGAAGAGGACCGCGGCGGCGTTTCCCGCGTTGATCCTCCAAGAATCAAGCAGACAGTCGAGCGTCCTCGACACGGTCTGCCAGCGTCCCTGTGTAACCCCCAGGTCTTGGGTTGCCCTGCATGGGCTGCGTCGCTGTTTGATTTCGATCGACATGCTCCCCGCTGGTGGCGGATCTTCGCAGTGGCCGACTACTTTCTCATCGCCCTTTTACCCACTCGCGCCGGTTGAACGCGCATCTGTGGGAACCGGATGAATCCGGCGGCGATTTATCTGGAATTGCTTTTGGGTCCAGCGCCCGCACCGACTTGGAGTTTACGGAGGGTACGTTCCAACGTGCTCCCCTCACTCCACGTCCGTCGACGTGGGTGCTCCTTCGGATCTTGCCGGGGTGTGCATCCCCTTCTCCCCTCGCAGGGATCGGCCTGGCTAGCCGAGACTCGACTCTTGGGGGATGTCGTTCCCCTCAAGGAGCTGGTACTCGGGATCGGGGTGGCAATTGCACCCCTCGACGCGGCCGCAGCCCTCGCAACGGGCGTCGTAGTACGCCTGCCGGCGTGCGGCGTCCTGAGCCTCACGGGCCTCGGCAGCTTCCTTCCGCTCTTTCTGGGCACGTGTTCGGCGATAGCGGGGCTTACGCACCGTTCGAGACATGCTGACTCCGTGTTTGGCATCAAAAAACTGGCTCATCGTCGATGACGAATCCCCAGTTGTGTTTCGAGATTTTCTCGTTCCACGCTCTTGTGACCAAGACGGCAAGCTCTCGCCATGATCGACAAGGGCGTGGAGGAGGATCAAGGCGACGTACTCGCTTTGATCCTCCAGCAAATTATAGTGGTTGGGACGCCCTGTCGCCCCTGATCGTTCTGGAAGTACGAGACTTCCATCTCGATCTCCGGTACCGAGCCGGATCGACGCCACTTACGCGCCGAGTCAGTCCCGAGCCACGCCTCGCGGCGCTCCGGGGCAGGGTGAGCTCGTGTGTCCGCTTACGCGGATGCCGCTCGTGCACAAGCGACACATTTCAGATCAAACCTGCCGAGGCGAGGTGACCTGCCGGACTCGTCCACCGAAGGGACGTGCCCGGGACGGTCGCGCGGAGGCGCTCCCGTCTTCCCCGTGGTGGCCACCACGAAGGCGTACCCAAGACATGGCGCTCCTGCCCATGTCTCGGAGAGGCCGCTGACAAGGAAACCTTGTCAAGCCGGTCTCTGTCCTCGGGGGCTTTCGGGCCCCAGGGATTTGACCCCTTTCGAATACCGCTGGGGGACGGAATTCGAGAGTGGATCAAATCTCTGGGGCGCTGCGCCCGCAGATATTTGTCGGGTTGACGAAAATTCACTTTTGGATCCTCCAAGCCATGGAATTACGCCGGAATGCCGACTGTATTGTCCGTGGGCGCGAGTATCTCGCGCATCTGCCGCATACAAGACGAAACAGCGAACAGTCCAGTAAGGAGCACGCCCTCTCTCTCCTTCGTGATCCGCTTTCTGCGCGCGACAAGCATTCGCGCCCAGGAAGCGTAGCGGGTTTCAGGAAAGATGCTTGTTCGCTGTCTCTGACATGAGCGAACGGGATAAGCTATCACGAGGAGAAAATCATGTCAAGGGTTACAGGCTGAAGAATGAAAAAGTGGCTAAATTTAGATACAAACATTGTTCAATGCATCTAAACAACTACGTCAATCGATAAAAAAAGTGATGTAGGCACTGTGTCTTCTAATTCTTGACATACTAAAAACTCTCTGCTAGATTGTCCGGTTCTGTATTTCTGGCGAAGGTGCCCGAAGGCGCCGCCTTTGTGGGGTTAACCCCATAGGTCCGCCAGGGAAAAGGAGCGGACCATGAACGGCTAGCGTGCAAAGAAACGTCGTGTGACATCAGTGCCGCCACGAAAGCAACAAAGCGGAGACTGGGAGACTAACAGAAAAAAGGTGACCCTCCCCGCGAGGGGAGTTCGACAGCCGCCGAGCACGACGGCAGTCAGTACCCTACGCGAGGAGGTGAGTATGGGCGGTTAAGGGTGGTGATCCCAGGGCCCGGCTTCGGTCGGGCCCTGGGGAAGCACCGGACCACGCCCACCAAACGCAAACCGACCCAGGCGGTCGAGAGACGAATCTCGGCAGCAAGGGTCGGTATTATATTTCCTCAAGTTTATCGATTTCGATACGGATCGGCGCGACACACGGCCCATGCGGCGTGATACAGCACTCGTGCCATATCCGCAAAAACTTTGCTCTCGATGATAACCGTCACCATCTTTCCCATAAACTCAACAAAGGCAACTCGGTTCTCATAGATCCAGATCTCCCCTGAAAAATCCCCAAATTCAGGAAGCAGACGGCAGTACTCGGCATTCTTGCGGGGGTTACGCAGTTCTCCGCGGTGCAACATTTTAATCTTGACTCGAGAGTCGTCGAGCGCCTTGCGGGCATCAAGCAACACATTTTGGTCGAGCCCTTCGTAGACGACGTCGACGTTGGCGAGTTCCAATAATTCTTGTGGATGCAACGAGACAAGATCCGTGAAAAGAGCATACAGTGCCTCACGTCCCTCAAAAAACCTCACGACCGGCCGCTCACCACCAGCAAGCATTTTCATTTCTTGGAGAGAACGGCTAAACGTATCTATCCGCTCGGTCAAATCCGCTACCCGAGTTTTGAAGTAGGCCACGGCCCGCTCCGGCTCCTCGGCCGTAAAAAACTTCTTCTTGCCCCGGTCGAATGTGGACATAAGACCGCGATCCTGGAGCGCGGCAATGACATCGTAAGTCGCCGTACGAGAAAGTTTGGCGCGCTTGGCGATCTCCTGCACGGAGGTTGGCCCAAGCTTGAGCGAGGAGAGGTAGACGCGGGTTTCGGTTGGCGTCAACCCAAGCTCGGTTAGGAGCTTCATGAAATCAACAGACATACACAGGCCGTACCACAAGGGCCGGCAAACAGAATATTTCTCTTAAGAAAGCGGCGCTGGGGATAATTGTCCAGCGAATGTTTACAGTATAGCAGGCGATGAGCTGCAAACAAAAGAACACATATGTCCCGATCGGGACATATGTGTTCTTTATGGCAGCAAGTTTATTTTAGAACCCAACCGCAATCTGAAACTCGTTAGCCTTGAATTCACTTGAATTGACGGGCTGATCACCCGATGTACGAACTGATTTGGCGAGCGTGCCCTGCAGAAGTACTGCTTCGTGTTCTTTTACAGCAAGCAGAACCTCCTCTGGACCCGTCACAAACAACTCAATACGATCCTCGATAGTCAGACCCGACTGCTTACGTAGATCGTTCACCCTTCGAATGATTTCACGCACCGTTCCCTCTCGCACCAATGCGGGCGTGAGGGCGAGGTCGAGCTCGACGGCATACTCCCCTTTTTGTACTTCAATCGTCTTTACGTTCACTTCATCCTTCACAAGTTCCTGATACTCAGGAGCAAACTCTCCGCTTGGAAGCGCCACGATCATGCCAGCCAAGACCTGTCGTACGTTAATTCCCGCATCGGATCGACGCTCGAGCGCTTTGGAGACAATCGAGCGCGTGCGTCCCATCTCTTCCAGAATCTTCTCGTCGATAAGAGCTACATCTGCAACAGGCCAATCTTCCAGATGAACAGACTCACGCTCGCCGCCGACCTGCTTGTACAACGTCTCTGCAAGGAACGGCGCGAACGGAGCTATGAGCTTGGAAAGAGTGAGCAAGCTCTCCCGCAATGTCGCGACGGCGACTGCTCGATCCAACGCATCCGCTCCCTTCATGCGGTCTCGTGAGCGGCGCACATACCACGTTGAAAGATCATCAATAAACGCGCCTAGCTCACGGACCGTCTCGGTAATAACATACGCCTCAAGTCGGTTGGTTGTGTCGGCGACAAGCTTGTTAAGGCGTGAAAGAATCCAACGGTCGAGGACGTGAAGTGGTTGAGTGATTGAGTCATTGAGTGATTGAGTCGAAAACATCTCGTAAAAACTCGCGACGTTCATGAGGATCGTGAAGTTCTTGCGCACCATGTCGGACAAGGTCTTCTCATCAAAACGCTTGGACTCGCCCGGCTGGTTGATCGTGTACATGTACCACCGCACGGCGTCCGCCCCGTGCTTGTCGATCATCTCCATCGGCTTCACGATGTTACCCAAAGATTTGGACATCTTCTTTCCTTCTGCGTCCAACACGTGCCCCAGACAAATAACATTCTTGAACGGCCGTTCACGGCCAAGCAAAGTCGAAACCGCGAGGAGCGTATAGAACCATCCGCGCGTCTGGTCGATCGCCTCGGAAATATAGTCGGCTGGATAGGCCTCACCCGAATCAACGAGCTCTTTATTCTCAAACGGATAGTGCCACTGCGCGTAAGGCATGCAGCCAGAATCAAACCAGACATCGCACACGTCGGGGACGCGTGTGTACTCTTTACCGTCCTTCACCAAGACGATGTCGTCAACAAACGGACGATGAGGGTCGAAGGCAACCCCCCTTTGCCCCCCCTTGGGAAGGGTGGGGATTTTCGAAGGATCTTTTGCCATGGTACGCAACTCCTCAAAAGAACCAACACAAAGCTTCTCCCCATCTTCACTCTCCCAAATCGGCAATGGTGTCCCCCAGTAGCGCTCTCGAGAAAACGCCCAGTCTTTCACCTCTCGCAACCACTCACCAAACCGACCATCGCGGATGTGATCCGGCTCCCAGTGAATGTTCGCATTCTGAGCAAGAAGCTCGTCACGCAACTCACTCATGCGGATATACCAAGAATCTTTTGCGTAGTAGATGACCTTGGTCTTACAGCGCCAGCAATGCGGATAGCTGTGCTCGTACTTGGCTTTGCCAAACAAGAGTCCTCGATGCGCCAAGTCCTTGATGATGTCTACGGCGACTTCTTCGTCGACGACAAGTCGACCGGCGAGAAAGTCGGTGCCGCTCACAAACGTCCCGTCGAGATTCACCAGATGATGCTTGGGTAATCCAACCTCTTGTCCAAGATCAAAGTCATCCGCTCCGTACATGACGGCTGTATGCACGATGCCAGTGCCGTCTTGTGTCGTGACAAAGCCAGCCGGATGGACTCGATAGGCGGTGTCCTTGTCATTGCGAGGGAGGTACCGACCGACCGAAGCAATCTTCTCGTCGGAGGATTGCTTCGCGTGGCTCGCAATGACATTCTGAAGAAACGGATACAACGGCTCGTACTGTTTGCCAACAAGCGTCTCACCTTTCACTTCCTCAACAATCTCGCCCCCGTCCTTTATGACCTCGGCGAGACGATCCTTCGCGAGCCAATAGAATTCGTCGCCGACCTTTACTTTCACATAGGCGATCTCCTTTCCCACAGCGAGTGCGACGTTTCCTGGAAGCGTCCATGGGGTCGTTGTCCAGGCGAGCAGATATGTCCCTGGTTCATCCACGAGCTCGAACTTCGCCGTCACACTCAAGTCCTTCACGTCCTTATACCCTTGCGAGAGCTCATGCGTAGACAAACTCGTCCCACATCGCGGACAATGTGGCGTGACGCGATAATCTTTGTACAACAGCCCGCGATCCCAAATCTGTTTCACCACCCACCAAAGAGACTCAACATACTGCGGGTGATACGTCACATAGGCATCGTCGAGGTCCACCCAAAATCCAAGACGCTTGGTGAACTCCTCCCAGTCCTTTTTGTACTGCCACACGGACTCCTTGCACTTCTCATTAAACGCCGCGATGCCATACTCCTCGATCTGCGCCTTGCCCGTGAACCCAAGCTGCTTCTCCACTTCAAGCTCGACAGGGAGCCCATGCGTGTCCCAACCCGCCTTTCGAACAACCTTGAATCCCTGCATCGTCTTAAAGCGTGGAATACAATCCTTGAACGCGCGCGACTCGGCGTGATGAATACCTGGCCGGCCGTTGGCGGTTGGTGGGCCCTCGAAAAAGACAAACGAGCCTTTCGGGGCTTGTTTTTCAAGGGTCTTTTGAAAAATATGGTTCTCTAGCCAAAACTTGAGAACCTCGGACTCTTGTTCAGGAAAATTCATACCCAAAGAGTATGCCGATTTGCCGGAAAAAAATCAAAAACATGGTACTATTTTTGGGCTATGAAGAAACCAATCATCTACATCGGCGCGGATCATGCCGGCTGGGAACTTAAAGAGACACTCGAGGAATACCTTAAAGAGAAGGGGTACATGGTTACGGATATGGGCAACCAAGACTTAGTGAGCGAAGACGACTATCCAGACTTTGGCTATGCCGTGGCAAAACGCGTTGTCACAGACGAGAACGCCCATGGCATTGTCATCTGCGGGAACGCACAGGGCATTTGTATCGTCGCAAACAAAGTAAAAGGAGTGCGTGCCGCGACAGGATTCAACGCAGACGTCGCCAAGTCCGCTCGCGAGGATGACAACTCCAATATTCTCTGTTTGCCAGGACGACACCTCAATAAGAAAGAAGCGAAGTCTATCGTCGACATGTGGCTCTCAACCGAATTCTCCGGCGCCGCCCGCCACGTGCGTAGACTCAAGAAGGTCTCTGACATTGAAAATCAAGAATTCGGCGTATGATCCAAATTGTCCCGGCCTTCTTGGTCGAATCAGAAAAAGAATTTGAACACAATCTCCGACTCGTCGAAAACGACTGCACGCTTATCCAGGTCGATGTCTTGGACGGC
>JACQSJ010000012.1 GCA_016205995.1 Candidatus Uhrbacteria bacterium
CTGTCGTGTGAGGACAGCGCTCTAACCAACTGAGCTATGTATCCATAATCTGCGAGCCACAAGATATCACGAGGTTCGTCTCTTTTCAAGCGGCACAAGAATCGTTAGAATGTTCCTGTCACGTATGATGGAGAAACCCCACGTCAACCTCCTCAAGCGTCATCACACCCCGCGAGCGACCAAGCGATCGCCCGCGCTTTTTTTTGGACGCCGCTTGGTAGTCGTGGTCGCGATCCTTGCCACGGTGGGCATGGTCTTCTCCTATCAAATCAGCTCCACTTCCGAGAGTTCTGGTAATTTTCCATCGCTCTCGCTCTTCTCCACGATCCGCCACTTGGTTTCCTCGTCAGAACGCGACCTCGACGGTGAGGAGAACGATCGGGTGAATTTCCTCCTCCTGGGAATTGGGGGCGCGGGGCATGACGGCCCACAGCTCACGGACACGATCATCTTTACCAGCTACAAACCCTCGGACGGATCCGTCGCGATGATGTCGCTCCCGCGAGACATGAGCGTGCCCATTCCAAACTACGGCTATCGCAAAGTGAACCACGCCAACGCGTACGGAGAGATGGACGACCCAGGATCGGGTCCAAGGCTTGCCTCGCAAGTCATCGGGGAGGTGCTCGACGAGGAGATCCACTACTACCTGCGCGTGGACTTTGCCGGATTTGCCGAGTTCATCGACGCGATCGGCGGCGTGGACGTTTATGTAGAGAATGGCTTCACGGACGCGAACTATCCTATTGATGGAAAGGAGTACGACGAGTGCGGAAGCGAGTCGTCCGTTATATCTGACCTATCGGTTGAATCCGACCTAGAAAATCAGGAGGAACCCAGCGAGCTTGCAGAGATCCTCGCCATCGACCAGGAAGAGGAAGGCATCCTCGAGAAAGCCCTTGAAGAAGAGAATCAGCCGGAGGTCGTGCCGGACTACTCCTGCCGTTTTGAGTCCATTACCTTCTATGAAGGGTGGACACACATGGATGGAAAAACCGCACTCAAGTTCGCTCGTTCCCGTCATGGAAACAACGGCGAGGGCTCGGACTTCGCGCGAAGCGAGCGCCAGCAGAAGATTATCCTTGCGGTGAAGGATAAGGTCCTCTCGGCCTCGACCTTCCTCAACCCGTCGCGCATTTCCAAAATGATGGACGCGCTCAAGGACAACATCGCCACCAACCTCGACGTATGGGAAATCGTGCGGCTCGCTGGCGACTTGAAAGATATGAGCGCCAGCAAAATCGTCAACCACGTGGTTGATGCATCCGACGCCTCACCTTTGTACGCCACGGTTCTCAACGGCGCCTATGTGTTGCTGCCAAAGAATGACGACTGGTCCGGTCTCCAGAACATCGCGGAGAATATCTTTACGCCTGACTCGGAGCTCAACACGCAGTTCGCCACGGCTCCCGAGGAGAAGCCAAAGTTTGTCACCGTCGAAATCCAAAACGGAACGAACATCACCGGACTCGCCTTCCGTGCCTCACAACTCTTGGACGGCCAAGGATTCGATGTTGTGAAGGTTGGCAACGCCGTGAGTCGCGGATATGAACACACCGTCATCTACGACCTCACCAACGGTCAGCGTTCTGAAGAACTCAAGGCGCTACGCGACTATCTCCAGGCCGACGTCACGCTATCCGCAACGGGATGGATGTTGAGCAGCAACGTGGTGCCAAAGGAAATCTCGTTCTCCTCCGCAGACTACGAACGGCTTGCCACCCAAGAGGACATCGACTTCCTCATTATCCTGGGCGAAACCGCCGGCTCGTTTGCCATAGGCGCATCTCCGCAGGGAACCGAGGAGATGCCATAAAGTGATGTTTCGGCGAATAACCCCCTCCTTTTTAAGGAGGGGTCTGGGGTGGTTAGAATCTTTGTCATCCCGAGCGAACGAAGCGAGTCGAGGGATCTCGAATCAAAAATCGACCTCCAAAGGTCGATTTTTTTATCTCCTTCCTCGCCGTATCTCCTGATGTGCCTCGGACTCCGCCTCCTGATCATATTCAGGAAACGTCTCGCGCCAGAGCGCCAGAGCCTCGGCAATAGACTCTTGGTGCGCCTCAAACAATTCGTCCTGCTCCTGCATGACCTGCGTAAACTCCTCGCTCGTCACGCCAAGAACGTCCAACCGATCCCGCACGGACGCATAGAATCCATCATTGACGAGAGTCTCGGCCCACCCCTGGCGAGTTTGCCAATCTAAAAGCTTTTGATAGTACCGCTGTGCGTTCTCCTGGGCCATCTGTGTTCCCTCCCCCTCCATGCTGTCAATCGTCAACTGGGTTTCTTCGACGATGTGCGTAAATCTATGCGCGTAAAACGGCAGGTTCTCAAATAGGTTGTACAGCGAACCGACTGTGTATGACACATCGCCTTCGGAGACGAACAGATCAAGCAGCTGGGCTTCGTCCATTTCACCGGTCTCCAGATTCTCCTGCAAGGCATCTTTCAAGGAAGCTTCATGCCGACCAAAAAAGAAATGCGCCCCCTCATGCATGAGCTGACCAGGCGAGCTGTTGATCGCCCCCTGCTCGTCCATGCCAAGGACGATGTAATTGTCGAGCTCGCCCTCGGAAATGATCCCGTGTGCGGACGCTTCGGTATGGGCGACAGAGAAGTCATCCAGTGGCATGGCCACGATCTGATCCGCTTCCCAGATGTCCTGGACTTCGGAAAGAACCGTGACAATTCCGTCCTGAAGGATCTCGTTGTTTTGTGTAGGATGACCTTCCAGATCAAACAAAGGATCCGCGACCTCGAGCAGGTCAGAAACCATCGGAGTGACCGACTCGGAATGTTCGATCAGCTCCTCCACATCGCGGCGCTGTTCATCCGTAAGCTCTCGCGCACCAACGGGCATTTGCGCGCACGCGGTAAAGAGCACCATGGCGGCGGGCAAGGATTGGCGTGCTTTGGGTCTCATATGACCTTATGGTATCACAACGATCCTCAAGCCGACCTCGACCGAATGACTCGCCATCGACCTCCAAAGGTCGATTTTTTCTATACAGGTCGGACATTAAATATCCGACAAATAGACACAAAAGAAACACCCCGCAGAACAGCGAGCCATCCGTTGGGATGTTTCTCGCCGACCGCGGGGTCAGTCGTTCTTACTCTTGGAAGACGGCCTGCGGGGTGGTTGCGCCACCCTCACAGTATCCGCCTCCAAAGGAGGGTTCGTGAGACGCCATGACGTAGGTCATGGCGTCTCCATCGACCTGGACCTGCATCCACATCTCCTCCCACTCGTCGGGGTCGATGTGTGCGGGACGCACGGGATGCACCTCTTGGCAGATGGTACAGACTCCGAGCATGGTCTACTCCTTCAGTAGGTGATGTACTGGTACAGCAGGACGATGCTGGCCAGGAGGCCCAGCACGTCCGCGGGGAGGAGGTACCAGGCGCGGGCGCTGATCTGGTACGGGATGCGCACGGCGTAGAGGATCAACGCCACCGTGATGAGCACGGGGTCGATCCCGCACTCATGCGCGACCCAGTTGGAATAGATCTGCGCCGGGAAGCCCAGGAGGACCATCCCGATACCAGCGAAGAGCGTGATCCGCCCGAGCCGAGCCTTCGAAGGCTCGAGCCATCGAGCAAGACGCTCCAGGATTCTGGTCATGGGGGTCTCCCTGGTTGTGGGGGGAACGATTCTCAGTATCGAACAACTCGACAGAGAAATCGACGCTCAAGAATACCAAAAAAATGGCTTTTTGTCAATTCATCGACTTTTCCCGTACAATAGGCTCACATGTCTGAACACCCACCCGTTGTCGCGCTTGTTGGACGAACAAATGTAGGAAAATCAACGCTTTTTAACCGCCTTCTGGAAACACAGAAGGCGCTTGTTTCGCCTGTTGCTGGAACCACCCGTGACCGCAATGAGGGTGACTGTCTGTGGCGCGGACGCGTCATTCGTCTTGTCGACACCGGCGGTATGGACGTCAACCTTCACGATGAGATCGAACGAAACATTCTGAAGCAGGCTGAGTACGCGATCGATCGCGCGGATCTCATTTTGTTTATCGTCGACGCGAAAGTCGGAGCCATGCCCCAAGAAAAAATCCTTGCTTCACGTTTGCGCAAGTCTGGAAAGCCCGTCATTGTCGTCGCCAACAAGGCGGAGAAGGTCGCGGAACGGTTGAGCGTGGAGAACGCCGAATGGAGATTTCAAGGTCTCTCTGAACCCGTCGCCATCTCGGCCATACGTGGCATGGGCGTTGGGGATTTGCTCGATCGTGTCTACGATGAACTCGAGGAGATCGGCAAGCCCGCAATTGATCCGAGAGAAACAGTAGGAATAAAGGTGGCGGTCATCGGCAAACCAAACGTCGGTAAGTCAACGCTTCTCAATGCAATCATCGGCGAGGAGCGATTCATCACCAGCCCTGTCGCCCACACGACCCGCGAACCAAACGACATGCTGCTCACGCGTGGCGACAAACGCTACATCTTCATCGATACCGCCGGCATGCGTAAGCAGAGCCGAGTCAACAAAGCGGGGGGGCTAGAAAAAAAAGCGGTGCGCCGCAACGAACACATTGTAAAAATTGCCGACGTGACGATTCTTGTTGTTGATGCGAATGAGCCGTTGGGTGCACAGGAAAAAACGTTGGCTGGATTTTTGAAGACCTCGGGTTCAGCCGTCATTGTCGTCGCCAACAAATGGGACCTCATCGAGGACAAGAAGACGAACACGATCAACCGATTCCGCGAGTACATCGCTGGAACGATCCCGTTCCTTGCCTGGGCGCCCGTCTTGTTTATCTCCGCCAAAACAAAGCAACGCGTACAAACGCTCTTTGACGAAATAGACCGCGTCGTGGCCAATCGCTCCATAAAAATCTCCGACCAAGACCTCGCTGGCTTCCTGAAGGATGCCCAGACAAAACACGCGCCGATGAAAGGCGCGGGCCAGAGCGTACCCAAACTCTTGGGATTCAAGCAAACAAGAACCGAACCGCCCGAGTTTGACCTCATCATGAAAGCCAAGCGTACAGATGCGCTCTCCGTCGCCTATATCCGCTTCCTGGAAAACCGCCTCCGCGAAAAATTCAATCTCGTCGGCACGCCCCTGCGCATCAACATCCGCATCGCCACATCCGTCTCTAAATAGCCGCGAGTATGTCATTTCGAGCGAGCGTCAGCGAGCCGAGAAATCTCGAATTCGAGATCCCTCGACTCCCGTTGGTCGCTCGGGATGACACAGATGATAATCATATGAAAGCCATCTTCGGCCTTGGAAATCCTGGCAAAGAATATGAAAAGACACGCCACAACGTGGGCTTTTTGGTGTTGGATGAACTCGCCAAGCGCTACGAAGGTGCGTTCTCCTCGAAACGCTCACTCGAAGCAGAGATTGCCGAGGTGTTGATCGAGGGAGAGCGAGTGCTGTTGGTGAAACCACAAACCTTCATGAACGCGAGCAGTCGAACACTGTCGGCAGTCATGTCCAAGTACCCGGTCACGATCAACGATGTCCTGGTTGTCTACGACGATGCCGACCTCCCGTTTGGAGACGTTCGATACAAAAAAAGTGGAAGCAGTGCGGGCCACCGTGGCATGGAGTCGATTCTGTCGACCGTGCCAAACGGCACTTCCGTCGCGCGCGTACGAGTTGGCATTGGACGACCGATGCATCCGGATATTCCATTGGACGAGTTTGTATTGGGGCGATGGACGGAGGCGGAAGAGAAGGAATTGAAAGGAATGGTCGGCAAGACAATAGAGCGCTTAATGGTAGCCGCGGGCTTCAGCCCGCGTCCGAACGCAGGCTAAAGCCTGCGGCTACCCAAAAGATGAACTCGTATGAATGAACAGGATCGCCCCTTCTGGGTCGCGCTCACGGCGTTCCGACCGTTCGGCCCCGTACGTATGGCGCGACTGGCTCGGCGGTTTCCCTCCATGGAACGCGCCTTTGGGGCCAGTGCGCTTGAACTCACCGAGGCAGGCATCGAACCCGAGATCGTAAGCCGATTCCTACAAGAGCGTATTCACATCGATCCAGATGCGCTCTACCGAGAACTCGAAGTCCGCGGCATCCGTCTGGTCACCATCAAGGACGACATCTACCCGCCGTTGCTCAAACAGATTTACGATCCGCCGGCCGTCTTGTTTGTCCGCGGCGTCCTTCCTGATCCCAACCGCAAGCATCTCGCGGTCGTCGGTTCAAGAGGGGCATCGAAGTACGGCCTGCGAGTCACCGACGAGTTGATTGAACCGGTGGCACGCGCGGGTGTCGTCATCGTGAGTGGACTTGCCTATGGCATCGACGCAACCGCGCATGACGCGGCGTTACGCGCCGAAGGAACGACGCTTGCGGTCCTGGGCTCGGGCGTCGATCACGAGAGTATCTATCCCTCGCACAACCGCGCACTCGCCTCGCGCATCCTCGCTTCTGGCGGCGCACTCATCAGTGAATTCCCCCTCCACACACCCCCGCTCAAACAGAACTTCCCATTCCGCAACCGAATCATCGCTGGTCTCTGTCAGGGCACGCTCGTGGTGGAGGCCGCGATCAAATCCGGCTCGCTCATCACAGCGCGTTCTGCTATGGACAGCAACCGCGATGTGTACGCCGTCCCCGGCCCCATCCATTCCCTTTTGTCTGAAGGCCCGCACGAGCTCATCAAGAACGGCGCCACGCCGGTTACCAAACCCGAGGACATCTTCGGCATCGAACCGATGCCCGCTCCCGTAAGCGCGTACCAGCCCGCAAATGAAGAAGAAACACTTGTCTGGTCGCGCCTCTCCCGCACCCCGCTCCACGTCGACGAGCTCATCCGCTCCACCCAGCTCCCCGCCCCCAAGCTCATGAGCACGCTGACGCTCATGGAAATGAAAGGTGGCATCACGCACGAAGGAGGACAATTTTATACCCGTAGTCGATAGTCGTTGTGTGCACGACAATGTCTTGCTTCCCTCTGTCACCCCGACGACCCCCACCCTGTGTCATCCCGAGCGCCAGCGAGGGATCTCCAAAGCGATAGCCATCCTATGGAAAAACTGTGCTGCGTCTACGTCATGTCCAATAAACACAACAATGTTATCTACATCGGGGTAACCAGCAACCTGGCTCGTCGAGTCTGGGAACACCAACAACATCTGATCCCTGGATTCACGAGCAAATACAACTGTACAAAGTTGGTCTATGTCGAAACAACATCTGACATCAAAGATGCCATCGCCAGGGAAAAGGAGTTAAAAGGATGGAGAAGGGAAAAGAAGAACGCACTTATCAATTCGGCGAACCCGCAATGGCAAGACCTTTCAAGCGAAATCTACTAACCAGGAGATCCCTCGTCGTCGAACTCCTCGGGATGACAAACGTAGATTGGATCTCATTGGGGTAACAAAACCTTTTGTCATCACGAGCGCCAGCGAGAGATCCCCTCATCCTTTGGAGATCCCTCCTCCCTTCGGTCGCCGGGATGACAACGCCTGAGTCAACTTTGACAGATCCCTCACAACTGGGGCATTATCACATTCATGTCGCACCATCTCCTCATCGTCGAGTCCCCGACGAAAGCAAAAACCATTTCAAAATACCTCGGGCAGGACTACAAAGTCCTTTCCTCTTTTGGCCACATCCGTGACCTTCCAAAAAGCAAACTCGGCGTGGATCTCGAAAACCATTTTGAGCCGACCTACACGATTCCACCCAAAAGTAAGAAAGCCGTGACCGAGCTCAAAGCCGCCGCCAAGAACGCGGACATGGTGTACCTGGCCACCGACGAAGACCGCGAAGGAGAAGCCATCGCCTGGCACATCATGGAGGCGCTCAAACTCAAACCCGAGAACACGCGCCGCATTACTTTTCATGAAATTACCCGCTCGGCCGTGGAGGAAGCCGTCGCCCACCCGCGCGACATAGACCAAAACCTCGTGAACGCCCAACAGGCACGCCGGATTCTCGACCGCCTTGTCGGATACGAACTCTCGCCGTTCCTCTGGCAGAAGATCCGTTACGGACTCTCGGCTGGTCGCGTGCAATCTGTGGCGATGCGGCTTATCGTCGAGCGTGAACGCGAGCGCCGAGCCTTCAACATCGAAGAGTACTGGACCATCGATGCCGAGTTCGAGAAGGCAGGAATCGTGTTCCCTGCGAAGCTCGTGGAAGTCGACGGCAAGAAACTCGACAAGCTCGATCTCAAGACGCAACACGACGCGAAGAACATCGTCGATGGCCTCGCGGGCGCGCCTGCGAGTGTCACCGCCGTCGAGAAAAAGCTCGTGAAGAAAGTCGCTCCCACGCCGCTGACGACCTCGACCTTGCAGATCGACGCCAACACCAAGCTCGGGTTCAGTTCCAAGGCTACGATGAAACTCGCCCAGGACCTTTACGAAACCGGTCGCATTACGTACATGCGTACCGACTCGATGAACCTGGCCGAGAAATTCCTCGACGAAGCTCAGGCCTATATCCGTACGACGTTTGGCGAAAAATACGCTGAAGGAGCACGACGTTTTAAAACCAACAAAAAAGGCGCCCAAGAGGCGCACGAAGCTATCCGTCCTACAGAAGTCACCGCGACTCCTGACTCGCTGCGTTCCGCGCTTGAGCCTCGCACGTGGAAACTCTACCAGCTCATCTGGAGCCGCACGGTTGCCTCGCAACTCCCGGCCGCCCAACTCAACCGCACCACGGTCGACATCCTCGTTCAACCTACCAAGCTTTCCGGCCCTACCAGCCCTTCCTCCACCACCTTCCGCGCCTCTGGCTCCTCCGTGGCCTTCCCAGGTTTCATGAAGGTCTACCAATCAGCGAAGGAAAAAATCCTCCCCGAGCTTGCAGAGGGAGATGCAGTAGACACGAAAGCGATCATTCCAAACCAACACTTCACGGAGCCCCCGGCCCGCTATTCTGACGCGACCCTCGTGAAAGCGCTCGAGGAATTCGGGATCGGCCGACCTTCCACGTACGCACCAACCATCTCAACCATCATCGACCGCGGCTACGTGGAGCGCGACGAGAACAAAAAGCTCGCCCCTCTGGACATTGCACTGATCGTGAACGATGTCCTGGTCGGTCACTTCCCGCAGATCGTCGATTATGAGTTCACTGCGAAGATGGAGAACTCCCTGGACGAGATCGCTGAGGGCAACGTGGAATGGGTGCCCACCCTTGAAACGTTCTACGGCCCATTCCACCAGAACCTTGAAACCAAAACCAAAGAGCTCGACCGCGCAGACATCATGCCCGACCGCGTTCTTGGGAACGATCCGGCAACGGGGATGCCGGTGATCCTCAAGACCGGCCGCTTCGGCGGGTTCATACAGGTTGGCGAGTACAGCAAGGAAGACAAGAAGGCGGGAAAGCCCAAACCGAAAAGCGCGTCGCTCTTGAAGGGCATGAACGTCGAGTCCGTAACGCTCGAGCAAGCGCTCTCATGCCTCTCGCTCCCGCGCGAGGTTGGCACAATGGAAAGCGGCGAAAAAATCGTTGCAGCCGTAGGACGTTTTGGTCCATATGTAAAGAGTGGAGACGTGTATGCCAGTATCAAGGAGCCGTTTGACCCTCTCACCATCGACGAAGCCACGGCGCGAACGCTGTTGAAAGAATCGACGGAGCTCAAAAAGAAGATGCAGACTCCCATCGCTGAGTTTGGAACCGATCCAGTCAGTGGTGGCGAGATTCTCCTCAAGCATGGACGCTTCGGTCCCTACCTCACGGACGGGACAACAAATGCGTCGCTAGGAAAGAAACGTGATGCAACCGAAGTCACCCGCGAGTCCGCCATCGAGATCCTCGAAAAGAAACGGGCGTTGGAAGCAAAGAGAGGAAAATTCAAACCACGAAGAAAATAAAACGGGCAATGCCCGTTTTATGCTGCTGCTTTGGGGGCTTCAGGGGCGGGAGCGGGAGCGGGAGCTTCGGCCGTCTTTGAATCAGTCGCGGCCGCGATGGAATCTACATCATCAGCGATCGCCGCGGCCACGTCTTCCCCAAGTTTTTCCTCAAGGACTTTCCGTCGTTTTGCTTTCGCCGCGGCATCGTCCTCTTTCTTTTCCTGCTTCTTTTGGGCCTCCTTGTAATCTTTCAACACTTTCTCCGCGAGCTTCTTCCGATCCTCGTCGTTCTTCTTCAAATGCTCGGCAAGAGTTTTATCAAGGCCCAACTTCTTGGCTGCTCCGTCCAAAAGGGAAACGACGGGGTTCACAAGATACTTAAAAAGGAACACGTTTTTATCGATCATCTTGTCGGCCTTCTTGTTCATCTTGTGTGCAAGCCAATCAATGCCCACGAGGAGCCCTCGCGCGATCGGACGGGATGTGTGGTACCCAAGATACCCCATCATACCAACCGCCTGGACCGCAAC
>JACQSJ010000013.1 GCA_016205995.1 Candidatus Uhrbacteria bacterium
CCGCCGCACAGACACTGTATGACCCATCACTTACTTGGCGTGAGAATTGATGATTTTTCCGCGGCAGAAATCGAGACGAAGCTCGAAGACTGGCTGCAGGACCAGGGGGGACATACCATTGTGACACCCAATGCGGAGTTTTTGCTGGAAGCACGCAAGAGCCCTGCGTTCGCCGACTTGCTTCATCGCAGCGATATCGCGGTGGCGGACTCGGTGAGTCTGCAGTATGCGGCGGCGGCTCTTTCGCAACAGCGGCTCGTACATAGGATTCCTGGCGTGGACATCCTCGAGAAACTTTGTGAGCTCGCCTCACGTCGAGGCGCTCAAATCTTGTTGCTCGGTGGCGCACCATCTTGCGCAGAAGCCTCAACGCAAAAGTTTCAACAACGGTTTGAGACGCTCGATATTGTAGCCATCGATCCAGGATATATCTCGTGGCATGGGGAAGTACTTGAGGTGAGCGAGGATCTCCTGCGACAGATTAACGCTCTCGCTCCGTCGATTGTCGCTGTTGCACTCGGTCACCACAAACAAGAACAGTTCATCGCCCAGGTTCGAGTGGCTTGTCCCAGTGTCAAAATCTGGATCGGTGTGGGTGGAGCGTTTGAGATGATCTCGGGGCAAAAGAAACGTGCCCCGCGTTGGCTCTCCAACGTAGGACTCGAATGGCTCTGGCGTCTACTCATTGAACCTCGGCGTTGGCGCCGCATCTTCCATGCCACGATCGTGTTCCCACTGATCGTCGTCCGAGAGGCGTTCCGCCGTAAAACGTTTCTTCAATCGACCCGTAGTGTATTCAGCGAGGTTATTCAACAATGGGCCAAGGGCCTATAGATCCTAACCACCCCTAGCCCCTCCTTAAAAAGGAGGGGAACCGAATCTATGAACGTCAAGACCCGTTTCCCCCCATCACCAACAGGATTTCTCCACGTCGGCTCACTGCGCACGGCTCTGTACAACTATCTCTTTGCGAAGAAGCACGGAGGGACGTTTATTGTACGCGTAGAGGACACGGATCGTGAACGACTTGTTGAAGGCGCGGTCGAGTCCTTGATTCGCACACTTAAAACAGTCGGCATCAGCTACGACGAAGGCCCCATCCTCGTTGGCGACAAACTTTCAGAGAAGGGAGGCAACGGTCCCTATACACAATCGCAGCGCCTTCCTATCTATAAAGAGCACGCCCAAAAGCTCGTAGAGCAGGGGAGTGCGTACTACTGCTTTTGCTCAAAGGAGCGTCTCGAGGAATTACGCAATCAACAGCAGATCGCCAAACTTCAAACCAAGTACGATCGTCACTGCTTAAAGCTCGACGCACAGGAGATCTCTCGCCGGCTCGCAGCAGGGGAGTCACATGTGATCCGTCTTCAGATTCCCGATGGCGAAACAACATTTCAAGACGAAATCCGCGGATCCATCACGATCAGCAATTCTGAAATCGACGATCAAGTCCTCATGAAGGCGGATGGATTCCCGACGTACCATCTTGCGGTCGTCGTTGACGACCACCTCATGGGGGTCACGCACATCATCCGCGGTGAGGAGTGGATCTCAAGTGTTCCCAAACACGTCATCTTGTACAAGGCGTTTAGATTCCCCATGCCGTCGTTTGCCCACTTGCCGCTCATCTTGAATCCAGACAAGTCCAAGCTCTCCAAGCGCCAGGGCGACGTGGCCGTCGAGGACTACCTCGAGAAAGGCTACCTTCCAGAGGCATTGGTGAACTTTGTCGCCCTTCTTGGCTTTAATCCGACAGGGGACCGCGAGATCTACACGATCGACGAACTCATAGAAGCCTTTGACCTTACAAAAGTGAATAAGAGTGGAGCGGTGTTCGATCGCACAAAACTCGACTGGATGAATGGGCAGTACATTCGTTCCATCGATTCTAAGCGACTGTTTGAGCTTGCCCAGCCATGCTTTGGGGATGCATCGACCCTTCCAGACGAACAGAAGAAGAAAATACTCGGAGTCGAGAAAGAACGACTTGTCACGCTCAAGGAACTCGAGGAACGGGCGAAGATGTACTTGGCGCTTCCGGAGTATCCTGCAACAGATCTCGTGTGGAAAAAGGCAGACGCCCAGGATGCGACACTTCATCTCACGAATCTCTTGAAGCTCGTCGAGTCAACAGAGCCCGCGGTGTTTGATCGTCGTGAGTTGATTGAAGAGGCCATCAAGAAGTATATTGGAGATAACGGATATCAGAATGGAAACGTACTCTGGCCGCTGAGAGTCGCGCTTTCAGGCCAAACACAATCGTCAGGGCCGTTTGATCTTCTCTGGGTGCTAGGCGCACACGAGGGGATACAACGCATCACGATCGCTATCGATAAACTTACGTCATGAGACGATATCTCCTCTCAAGCTTGATATTGAGCACGCTCGTCCTACTTGGGTCGGGAGTGTATGCGTTTGCCCAGGAGCTGTCGACGGATCAAATCAACGCGCTCAACGATGAGATTGAACAGAAGCAGCAGTCAATCGATCAGCTCAACCGCCAAATTGATACCTACAAGGACAAAATAGAAGAGAAGCAGGCACAGGAAGCGACGTTGTACGGTGAGCTTGATCTCTTGGACAACAGGATCGCAAAGACACAGCTTGATATTGAGGCCACGGAGGCGGAGATTGATTTAGTGAACGCCCAAATCGCGCTTATTGAGCAAGAAGTCCATGATCTTGAAACGCTCATGAACAAGGACTTAGAGTTGGTTGCTCAGGTGATTCAAAAAATCGAGGTGCAGGACAACACACTCCCACTTCAGCTCGTGTTTGGCACAGACTCGTTTTCAGAATTCTTTAACAACCTCGAACAGCTTGAGGCGGTGAGCTCGGATCTTAAGACGGCGGTCGACACGGCGCGACAGTCAAAGGCACAGCTTCTTGAAAAACACGAAGCACAGCAGGGGAAGAAGGTTCAATTGACAGGACTCAGCGAATCACTTGCACAAGAGGGACGACGCCTTGAGGCCTCTGTGGGGGCGAAGTCGTCTTTGTTGGCCGTAACGCAAGACTCCGAGGCTCAGTTCCAGGCGCTCCTTGAGGATCTCCGACAGGAACAGGCATACCTGAATCAACAGATTGCCTTGCTTCAAAAGGACATCGAAGGAAGACTTAACGCCACAGACGAACTCGGCGATTCCTCAGTCTTATCGTGGCCCGTTGACCCGACCATTCGGGGGATCTCGGCCTACTATCACGACCCGTCGTATCCATTCCGTCATTTGTTTGAGCACTCGGGACTTGACCTGCCGGCTCCGACTGGAACACCGGTTCGGGTCGCTGCGCCCGGATACGTCGCCTGGACGCGGCAGGGGACACTCTACGGAAATTACATCATGGTCATTCACACAAACGGCCTAGCGACCCTCTATGCGCATCTTTCTCGAATCGATGTAAGCGCTGACCAATTTGTGGGACGTGGGGACCAAATTGGCGCCGTTGGTAGCACGGGGCTTTCAACGGGTCCGCATCTTCACTTTGAGGCTCGACTCAATGGGATCCCGACGGACCCTCTTGATTACTTGATTGCGTATTAGACCTATGACCCTTGAGCTCACACTCAAAATTCTCGGCTGGATGTTCACGATTATCCCGTTCAGTACATTCACAGTCATCAGCATCAACCTCATCAAAGGGGTAGGGAAGGACGACCCCCTGATCCTGGCGTTAGCGTTGATCGGACTCACGATGTTCCTGATGGGGGTGATTACGCTCATTCTCGTGTACCTGACCAGCTATATTTAGCTCTTCATGCGTACGACCTACAACAGTCCCAACGCGAGAGCGGGGACATTTTTGTTTGGAGTGTTTCTGATACTGTAGCGTCGCACAATAAACCTTCTGCGACACCCTTGGGTACGAGGCTTGTTGTCTAGCGCCGACCGGCTCCATCGTCGAGGAAATTTGTTACGTCTGACCACGTTCGACTTCCTACTTGTAGTACACCTTATCTCCAAAACGCAGGTCGATATATTCAAGGGCCGAGGTGTCCGTGATCTCCTGTAGCACGACGATTAAATTCCTGTACTGGGCGTCGATGTCTCCTGTGAGGTCAAAGAGGATGCTGTACCCGGGTTCTGTGACAAGTTTGACCCACTTCCCTGCCAGACGGTCAATTTCAACGTATGCATAGACGACTCCTCCTTGCGTCAGCTGTTCAAGGAATCTGAACGCGCTCTCGACCTCATTGGGAGTCAGGACGATGGAACCGACCTCGACCGAGACATTGTTTGCGTCGATAAAAATTGGGAGCTCCTTCAGGTTAGGCTGCAGCAGGATGCTGTCCTGTTCGTCTTTGACCTCCCGTACGACCACCCCCTCAAGATCGACGACGTAGAGTCGATTCTGAGTTCGCCAGAACAATTGAGAGGTACGCTCCTCAAGTTGAATGAACAAGGTCCCCTCCCTCAGACCAACCGTGACAGAAGCAAGGGCGAACTGGTTCTGCAGAAGCGCTGAGAGCTTGTCGGGTGAGAAAAGAAATCGATTCGTCTGCGTAAAAAAGAGCAGGGCGCGATCCTGAAGGGCCCCCGAGACAGTAGATTCAAGTGTGGCGATATCAAGGTACTCGACGCCTGTTATGACAACGGTTTGGATGCGAAAGGCTGGGTGTGTGAACATCCCTGTTCCAAGGGCAAGGAGAGCTAAACATAATCCCCCCACGGAAACCATCTGTCTCCATGGAACGGGTTTTCGGCCGTCCAAATGAGGATTTCGGTAGCTTCGAGACCGATACCTCCTTTTCTGTGCTTGTTTGAAATAGTCCCGATGAGCCATACACTGACTACACAATCACTCGAGGAAGGAGCGGATTGATGCGTGTCACAACCTCGTAGGAGATTGTTTGGGCCGTCTTGGCAAGATCATCCGCAGAAATCCGGTGCAGACCATCTGTCCCCAATAGTATCACCTCATCCTCTTTTTGAGGTTGCGCAACCTGGGACACATCCACCATCATCATGTTCATACAGACTCGCCCGAGCACCTTGCATCGCGTCCCTTTGATAAGGACTTCTGACTTGCTCGAGAACCCGCGATCGTACCCATCCCAGTAGCCAACCGGAACCACGGCGATCCGTCCGCTCCGCTTCATGGCTTCCGAGAGCCCATAGCCGATGGGCTCCCCCATCGCGACCGTCTTGACTTGCGCAATGCGTGACTTCCACGTCAACACGGGTTGAAGGTCGCAGGAAAATCCTTGCGTCCGAACCGTGTCCTCAACGATCTCTGAGGACCAGAGCCCATACATCGAGATCCCGGCGCGCACAAAATTGAGGTGCGTCTGCGGATACAAGATGATGGCCGCCGAGCACGCACAATGCTTCCAAGTCGGATCGATCCCCGCATCGACAAACCGACTTCGGGCTTTCTGAAATTTGAGATACTGACCGGTCGCAAATTCTGGATTACGAGAGTCCTCGACATTGGCAAAGTGTGTAGAAAGACCCTCGACCCGCACCATCGTCGACCGTTGGAGAAGCCGGATGATATCGTCTTGGTCTTGTGGATGGACCCCCTGCCTATTCGTTCCCGTTTCAATCTTGATGTGCGCAGGGAACGGTCGTGCGAGCTCAAGCCCCACTCCCTGTGCCCGCTCAATCCCCTCCTTGTCATACAACGTCAGGTGAATGTTGGCTCGAAGCGCATCCTTGTAACGGTCGAACATGGTGTAGCCCAGAACCAGGATGAGGCTCGAGGGACCCCATTCCCGTAATTGGAGGGCATCGTCGATCGAGTCGACCGCAAACGTATCGACGCCATTGGTACGAGCAATCGTCGTGACTTCTCGAAGGCCATGACCGTAGGCATTGGCTTTGACGACGGCACAAAAACGCGCCTCTGGATCCAGGAGCGCCTGCAGACTGGCGATGTTGGAACCCAAAGCGCGGGCACTGACCTCAACCCATGTTCGGTGTGCGTGCATGCAGGAAGATGTGAAGAATATCGTTATTCGCCGAAAGGCTGTCGTAGTCGAGCGCCTCCGCGGGCGTCGGCCATGCGTGCTGGTAGGCCTTCTCGTCTTCGAGCCTCACGTCACCCTCCCCTACCACGCAATAGAAACAATGCACATGGACGCGCAATACCTTTTCCGGCAGATCCCAATCATGGTGGTGGAGATGAAAGAACGAGGACTCGAGGATTGGGAGCCCTGTTTCCTCGGTGACCTCACGGTGCATAGCCGCCTCTGGTGTCTCCCCTGCTTCAAGTTTGCCACCCGGGAACTCCCACTGTTTATCCCACATCGGGTTGTTGTCACGACGTTGGATGAGCAGGATTTTCCCAGCCCGTTCACAGATAGCGATGGCGATCTCGATTTCCTTAAGCGGTTTCATACTTTCTTGAGGCGCATCATGGGCACATAGTGGCCGCTCTCCCCCATCCAGACAATGAGAGCCGTTTCCAGATCGAGCTGGTCGTGACCGAGGACAATGAGATCTGGCGCGACGTCCTGGACGATGTCGAAGGTCGAGGGTTCCTGGTCGCACAACTGTGCACGGTCGACCATCGGGAGCGCCTGAATCTTTTCGAGACGTTTGTGCTCGTGATGGGCGGGTCTGCGACCCTTGAACACGACGACATGTGCATCGCGAGCGACTCCTACGACCAGTTCTGTGCCGCGAGCCTTTGCCGCGCGCAGGAAAAATGTATGCCCAGCATGAATCCCATCGAACGTTCCGAACACCAACACGCGCTTGTGCATACTTACTCTCGTTCGGGGCGCAGCGTTGGGAAGAGGATCACTTCCTTGAGGTTTGGCGCGTCCGTGATGAATGCAGCGAGTCGGTCTATGCCGATTGCCATCCCGCTTGTGGGCGGCATTCCGTGAGCGAGTGCGTTCAAAAACTCTTCGTCCATGAATTGTGCGACGTCGCTTCCCTGTTCTCGAAGGGTCTGCTGTTCTTCAAATCGACGACGCTGCTCCAGTGGATCGTTGAGCTCGTGATAGTATGCGTTGATAATCTCCTGACCTTTGACGATCAGCTGAATGGAGGCGCTCTTTGTTTCGTCGTCCGGATTTTGTCGAGCGAGGGGCTTGAGTTCTAATGGATAGTCCAACACCCATGTTGGCTGGTTGAACAGCGGACGAGCCGTTTTTTTGAAGAGCTCGTCATACCACTCCCCTATTCCGACACAGCGAGAAAAATCGATTTCCAGCTTCGCGTCGGACGCGGCTTTCGCAAGCGATTCGGTTGTGCGGTGCTCGTCAATGTCGATCCCGCATGCTTGTTGAACGGCTTCGCGGAATGTGACGCGCGGCCAAGACGCTTCAAAGTCAATCATCGTTCCTTCATGAGAGAGCTGCAATGTTCCGGTCGCCTGCCGCACGATGTGACGCATGATGTCTTCCAGCGTTTGGATAAACGTCTCTTTTGGCACAAACGCCCAGTACAACTCAATGGTCGTGAACTCCGGGTTATGGGACTGATCAATCCCCTCGTTTCGGAAAAGCCGACCAATTTCGTAAACTTTCTCGAAGCCACCGATGATGAGACGCTTAAGATAAATCTCCGGTGCGATTCGAAGGTAGAGATCCGAATGAAGCGCGTTGTGGTGCGTGATGAACGGTCTTGCGTTGGCGCCACCCGGTATCGGCTGAAGGATGGGCGTTTCCACTTCAAGAAAGTCCCTCGAGTCCAAAAAAGAACGCAGCGAAGAAATGAGCTTTGAACGAACGATGAATCGTTGACGAACGTCAGGATTCACGAGCAGGTCAAGTTCGCGCTGACGATAGCGCGCTTCAACATCACTCAACCCATGCCACTTTTCAGGCAGAGGAAGGATGGCCTTACTTAAGAGTTGCTGTTTGACAACCTCAACGGTTTTCTCACCTTTCTTTGTGACGAAGACGACTCCCTCCACGCCAAGGAAATCTCCGACATCTGTCGTCTCATGGAAAAAATTATAGGAGTCCTCTCCGAGGGTATCTTTTTTGAGCGCGATTTGAATCGTTCCGGTCTGATCTTGGAGCTGGCCAAATGTCAGACCGCCATGTGTACGCAACAAACGGATGCGACCGACGATCTTCACAGTCGTGCCTTTCTCGAGGAGTTCGTCGAAATGTTGTAAAACTTCCTGGGCGGTGTGCGACCGTTGAGCACGTGTTGGGTATGGATCGATGTGAGCCGCGCGCAATTTCTCGAGGCGCCCCAGCCGATCCTTTTCTTCTTGAATCATATTCGAAAAAAATACAGCAAAATATGCCGTATTTTAGTCTATGTAAGTGCTGATTGTCAAAGTTAATGAATCTCGAGAATTCGGTAGGCAATCGTTCCTGAGGGGGCTTGAAACTCAATCTTGTCGCCTGGCTTTGCTCCCAAAAACGCCAGACCGATCGGCGACTCGTTGCTGATCTTCCCCTCCAACGGATTGGCCTCGTTTGATCCCACCAGCGAGAATGTCTTTTTCTTTCCCTCCGTCTCCACCACAAACGTGGTTCCCAAAGCTATTTCTTTTGCGCCTGTCGCATCTTGGACGATCACGAGGTCGTGCATAATATCCTCAAGCTCGAGGATGCGCGTCTCGTTGAGGGCCTGCTCTTCCTTGGCGGTTTGATATTCAAAATTTTCCGAGAGGTCACCCATCTCCTTTGCATGGAGGATACTTTGAGTGATCTCCGGTCGCAGGTTCTTTTTACGGTGTTCGAGCTCCTGCTTCAGCGCTTCGAGTGCCTCTGTGGATAAATAGGTTGGCATATGCGTTGATCTCTGTAAAAGTCGCGATCTTTGCTTTCACGGGGCCCCGCGACCACCTCAATGTAGGATTACCTACATCTCGGCGGCTCGCTTCCCCGTTCAAGCAAATCTCATCGACTTTTGTAGAGATCACATTTGCTAAATAATGACCACCCGAGATAAGACTCGAGTGGCTTTGCTAGGCTACGTGTGCAAGGTCGTCTTGTCAACAACCCTGGGGTTAAGTGTCGCGAACCAGGTGCTCAGAGGGACGAGGAGAACCAATGCACACGTGCCGGCCAACGTACGGACGAGTTCCTCCGCCACGATTTCGTTTTGGAGGAACTCCTGGTAGCCACCGAATTGATTCATGAACAAGAGGAACGCGGGCAGCGCCGCACCGGCGTACACCAGGATCAGCGTGTTCACAGCTGATGCGATATGGTGACGACCAATGCGCATGGCCTTTTGAAAGAGCTCTTTGCGGGTCACATGAGGGTTGGCAAGGAGGAGCTCGGAAACAATTTCCGATTGCGTGATGGCGATGTCGTCCAGTACCCCACCCGCCCCCAGGATTATTCCCGCCGCGAGGATTCCGACGGGAACATGAACCGGATCGAGCTCCCAGAAGAGCAGCGCTCCCTCTTCAGACGCCAACCCGGAAAGCCGCGCCAGGGCGAGAAATCCCTTCGTAAAGACGAGGACAAGACCAAGGCCGCCAAGCGTGCTCAGAAAAGCAAAGAATGTTTGTCGCTTCAGCCCATGGGAGAGATGCATGTTGACCGCAAGGATGACCGCAGAGGCGATGACGGTGGCCAGTACCGGTTCCGTTCCGGCAAGGATCGCCGGAAACAATCCACCGATGAGGACCGCGATGGTCACGAGAAGCCCCACGAGCGAGAGCAGGCCCCTGAGCAGACCAACGAGAAGCGTCACCGCGGCAAAGAACCCGATGATCCACCAGACCCCCGTCTGTCGATGGACGTCGTCCAGGTACACCTCGACCCCTCCCTCGACGTCTATGAGCCGCAGGTTTACAAGATCGCCTGGACGAAGAATGAATCCCACTCCAGAGACAAACGAGTCTGTCGTGTCCACCAAGAAGCTTTCTCCATAGGTGTCTTTGGCGGTGAAGACATGCTGGCGTACCCCGCCCTCCAGCTCCTGTGTTGACTGGATCTCGACGACCCGTGCCTCAACCTCTCGTGCGGTAAAGCCTTCCTGCGCCAGGCCTTGAGCCGGAAGCAGAAAAGCGACCAGGGCGATGATCGCGACAAAACGTTTGCGTACCGAATTACTCACCATAAAGGAACCACCAGTCAAAAATTTGTCGAGCGAGTGGAACGGCCGCGTCGTTACTTTCACCTCCCTCTTCGATCAACACAACCAGCGCGAGCGACGGATCCTCATAGGGACCAAACCCCGTAAACCAGGAGTGGTACGGCCTGTCTCCGGGCGTCTGGGCCGTTCCCGTCTTTCCTGCGACTGCCTCGGTAAGCGTTGAGAGCGATCGTGCACTTCCCAGCGTGACCGTCTGGCGCATCCCCTGTCGGACAACCGACATGGCATACGCGTCCAACCCCTCGATGCTGGCGGGTTGTGGGGAATCAAGCATCTGCGCGGCAAAGCCATCTGCCGATTCAACCACGTACGGCGTTACGCGCGACCCACCGTTGGCGATGGTTGCCGTGGCGACCGCCATCTGCAATGGGGTCGTGAGGAAATCCCCCTGACCGATCGCGAGGTGATACGTATCTCCAACATACCATCTCTCCCCTTTCACGTCCTCCTTCCACGCCTTGGACGGAAGAAACCCGTCGGCCTCATTTGGAAGATCAATGCCCGTTATCGACCCGAACCCAAACCTCCTTGCGTAATCCGTTATCCGCTCGACCCCAAGCCCCGTCACGGTGTCAAAGCCCCCGCCAACGATGTAGAAGTACGTGTTCACCGACTCAGAGATCGCCTTGCGCACATCGGTTACCCCGTGGCCGCCTGCCTTCCAGTCAGGAAAAAACCATTGCCCGATCCGCAACCCACCCGTTGAGAGAAACGAGGAATGCTCACCTACGATCCCCTCGGCCATCGCCGCATAGGCAATGACGGGCTTGAGCGTGGACCCAGACGGAAACTCGCCAGAGATGGCCCGGAAGAACAGAGGCAGGTCCTTGTTCTCAACAAGAGCCTCGTATCGTTCCTGCGAAATCCCCTCCGCGAACTCGTTGGCATCATAGGCGGGAAGACTGACCAAGGCGCGCACAGCACCGGTTTGCGGATCCATGGCAACGACCGACCCACGAGATGCACCGATGCGGTCAAAGGTCGCCTGGAGTTGTGTTTCGATGAACTTTTGGAACTCGTTGTTGATGCTTAGGGTGAGGTTGGACCCCAGGACCGGATCTTGCTTGGAGAGGATCGAGAGCTTGTGCCCTAAGGCATCCACCTCGTACACCAGCTTCCCTGGCACTCCTCTGAGCAGTCTTTCAGAGGTTCGCTCGATCCCCGTCTTGCCGATGGAGTCAATGAGGCGGTAGCCCTCTGCGGGATGTTCCTCAAAATCCTGTTCGCTCAAGGATCCCGTGTACCCAAGGACGTGGGAAATCGATGGCGCGGAAGACGTGTAGATGCGTTTGGTGCGGGTGGTGAGGGAGAAGCCAGGGAGGTTCGAGACCTCGATCGCCAGCCGGATCGCTGACTCATACGGGAGGTCGTCTGCGATAGGGATGGCGTCCGTAGGTCTTGAGCTGTATTGCGAAAGAAGCAGATCAAGGTCCGTGGGTTGGCCACCAATGAGCCCTGCGACGCGCACAAAAAGCTCGTCGCGCGTTTGTCCGATGGGCAGGTCGGCGGGGGTCATGGTGAGGACAAATGCCGGTTCATTCCATGCCAGAGCAGAACCGGTTGCATCGTAGATGATGCCACGTGGTGGGAGGATGAGTTCAACGCGCTCCCTATTTTGGCTGGAGAGGGCGAAGTATTGTCCCCCTTGGATGATCTGTAATTGGGCGGATCGACCGACAAAGAGCGCTGTTACCACGGCCACACAAATGAACCCGATGCGGACCCGACGACGGCTCACGGATGTCGATAACGGAACAGGGCCGCGACTGCCCGTTCCCTCCCCGTGCGCCCCAATCGCCATGAACGCTTCGAGGCCGGAGTCCGTTCGGTCACTGCCAAGCCGTCCATAGCGTCCGTCTTCTTGCAGACGGAACAGGCTTCCGTAGGATGGTCGCTTCCTGAAAAACATATTCAGGGGCGATCAAGAAAAAGCTGTTGCGCTACGAGGCGAACCCGACGCAGGGACGAAAATACAAAAAGAAGCAGTAGACAAGAGAAAAGGGCGGCCCACAGGTTGGTCAAGAGCAACGGTTTCCACAAGAATAGTTCTCCTGTCAGGATATGTGAAAGCCCCACGATGGCTAGTTCAGAGAGGGTAAGGACCGCCAGGCACAGCAGGGAGGTCGCAGCCATTCCATAAAACGACCGGTTCGTGAAGACATGGGCGACGAGCAACATCATGGTCCCCGCTATCAGCAGGTACGAGAGGCTCTGGAGGGGAGCAAGGGAGAGGGACAAGATATCAAGCACGAGCCCGTAGGCGACCAACCACCACGCACAAGACCGCTGGTTCACGTACTGGTAGAGATAGATGGACACAACCAAGACAAGCGGGATGCGATCAAAGGGATATGGGAGGGCATGAACGAAGCTCACCTGAAGAGTCAGGAGAAAAAGAAGGGCAAGGACATGAGAAAAAAAACGGATCATGGAAGGGGGTCAGGGGGAATCAATACAAGCACCAGAGAAAGGCGTCGAATGTCCGAGAGTGGTTCCACGATCGCCTGTTGAAAAGGTGAACCCATTTGTTGTTCAACGGTGTTTACCACGCCCACGAGGAGCCCACTTGGCACCAAGGCCTCGAGACCGGACGTCACAACCAGGTCATTTTCTTGGATGGCCTGATCCGTGGGGATGAAGTCAATCTGGAGTAGGTCCCCCACCGTTCCGTTCGCCACACCGATGGTTCGGCTTTCGTTGAGGAGACTCACGGCCAGCGAGTGCGTCGGATCCGTAAGCGCGCTGACCGTCGCGGAGTGGCCGTTCAATTCAATAACCTTCCCGACGTATACCCCCTCGCCCGACACCACAGCAGAGCCAAGTTGGATGCCCTGTTTCGCTCCCACATCGATGAGGAAGCGGCTCACGGAATGGGAAACGCTCTTCGCCAGGACCTGGGCCGCAACCTCTTTAGCTCCAGAGCGTTCAATGAACCGAAGTTCCTGGCGAAGCAATTCGTTCTCCTCCTTGAGCTTCTCTAGCTCCAGGCGGTCGATGGCAAGTTCCACGCGGTCATCGTACAAATCCTGAAGCGCCTCGGGCGTGAGGGTTCCGCTCTCGCGCCACCAAAATGCGGTATCCGATATCCAGCTTGCTCCCGCCACCAGAGGAGCCGAGAAGGGCGCGATGAGTGTAGACAGAAATCCTTGAAGCGAAAAAAAGATCGCCAGAACCACGGCAACGAGGATGATGACTCGACGCACGCGTTTCCTGCCTGTGGCGCTGGGCTTCATACACTTCTAGATGATGCTTCCTTCGGTCGCCGATGGGAGGGAGATGTCTTTGAGAAGCTGCGGGTCCTCCAGGAGCATCCCGGCCCCGCGCACCACACACGTCAGCGGATCATCTGCCACACGGACAGGAATCGCGGCCTGGCGTGAGATAAGTGTATCCATCCCCCGCAAAAGTGCTCCGCCTCCGACCAGAACGATCCCCCGCTCATAGATATCCGCAACCAACTCTGGCGGGGTCGTCTCAAGGGTTGCTTTGATATTTTCGACGATGGTGCGGACGGATCGCTGAAGGGCCTCTCGCACTTGCGTGTCATTGATCATGATCTCCTTAGGCAAGCCCGTGAGGAGGTCTCGTCCACGCATTTCGATCTCCAGCGGTTCCTCTGGCTCCATGGCGGTCCCGATCCGCATCTTCAACCGTTCAGCAATGCGCTCCCCTAAGAGCAGGTTGAAGGAGTCCCGTGCATACTGGATAATATTTTTGTTCATCTCCTCTCCGGCAATGTCCAACGACTTCCACGTGACAACGCCCGCCAAAGACATCACGGCGATTTCAGTCGTGCCACCACCAATATCAACGACCATCATCCCAACCGCCTCAGAAAGCGGAAGCCTGGCGCCCAGCGCGGCCAGGAGGGGGTTCTCAACCAGGTGCACGGTCCTTGCCCCGGCCGATAGTGCTGCATCCTCAATCGCCTTGCGTTCCACCTCGGTCGTCTCAAGAGGGACGCCGATGACCACACTGGGACGCGGAACGAAGGTGAAGGACTCATCATGGACCTTGTCGATAAAAAATTTCAGCATTTTTTCTGTCACTTCAAAGTCAGAAATAACTCCTTTGGACAGGGGCTTCGAGATCAAGATGTGCGGTGGGGTCTTGCCCAGCATGTCCTTGGCGTCCTTTCCTACGGAGAGAATTTGATCCGTCCTCGTGTTGATGGCGACGATGGAGGGCTCGTTAATCACAATGCCCCCGTCCTTGGAGTACACGAGCGTGTTGGACGTTCCTAGGTCGATCCCGAGGTCTTTTGAAAATTTTCCCAGGAGCTTGTTGAACATACGAAAACGAGAGGTCTTAGCCTCCCGATTCTACCAGGCCGCAACCGCAGCAGCAAGGATAGACTTGGACAGTTTTTGTGTTCAGGAGTCACGCGAAGAAAGGAAGGTCATCTCGATGAGCCCGACAATGACGACAACCAGCAGCATGGTCCACCAACGGAACCAGCCTTGTGAGAACAGCAGGAGCGAGCTCATGAAAAGGATCGTCAACAGGATGCCGTGTCGGAACGACCGGACCGCAATGCGTGACGCAAGCTCTTCTTTAGATCGCCAAAGTCGGTAGAGCATTTCACCAAGCGAGATCGTTCCAAAGAGGGCCATGAGGAGTGTTAGGTAGAAGAGGACAAAGCCAAGAAGTCCCGAACGGGTGGGGTCTACCCCGTTGAGGACGACCGCCCATGAGATCCAGGCGGCAACCGTGGCGATGGCCATGAAGAGCAGATACCTATGGAAGCTCATAGCGGGTGGGTTCTCTTGAGAGGAAGGTTTGGATCCGATCAATCGTCGTAGTGGGAAACTCCTGGCGAAGCTTTGTGAGAAACTGTTGTTCCATGCCGACAATCCCATGGCGAGCCGCCGCGCTCTTTACTCGCAATCGAAGGATTCCCCCTTTGAACGAAATCGCCACAACTTCAAACGCCTGCATCCCAGGAAGGTACCCGGGGATAATCCGATTCGCCGCCTCCACAACCATGGAGGCATTGATCGATCGTCGGACGCCCGGTCGGTTAAACGCCGATCCCGAAAGGAGGTCGCGCATGGAAGATAAGCCCATATCGGAAACTAGTATAGCAAGTCTCGCCTACTGTCGGAATTCGCAGATGTCGGCAAAGTCGCAGTACTGACAGTGGAACCCAGGCGTGGGATCGAACTTCGACGAGCGGATCGCCTGTACGCGAGCGACAATCGACTCCTGGAGGTCGAGAAGCTGGTCATCGGTGCCCAGGAAAGAAACCTGGCTGTTATCGGTCAGGTAGTGGTAGGTCAGTCGTTTTGGGACAAGCCCCAGTACGTCGCGCGCGGCGAGTTGGTACAAGAGGAGTTGCTCCTTGTCTTCCTTGGAGAGTTCGGTCTTAGGCGAGCCGGTCTTGTAATCGATGATCTCAACCCCATCCTCGAACCTGTCGATACGGTCGATCTGTCCTTTCAACACCACGTCCCCAAACTTCATCGTGAACCCCTGCTCCACGGCCAGGGGGTCAGCCCCGACGTGCTCTGCAGTCGGGGCTCCGACCTCCGCGTAGCGGAGCGTCGGAGGTCTTCGGTCGTCTAGTTTTCGATAAAAGCCTTTGATTGACTCAAGTCCCTGTTGTCGATATTCCTCGCGCTGGCGGTCATTCATGAACCAATCGTCCTGCCAGCACGCGTGGTACGCCTCCACCAGCTCATCGAGCGAAACGGGAAGCTGCTCGGACGTCGTGGTGCTACCAAACAAACTTGCCTGCCGTAACCCCTCGCGCTCCAACCACAGGGTGAAGAACCTCTGCAGTGTGTTGTGCATGGTCTTTCCAAACGAGAACGTCCACTTCCCCATGATCGGCACCTTGAGCACATGAGCAAACTTGTACTGCAACGGACAGGTTTTGAATGCCGCGAGCTGGGTAAAGGAAAACTGTTTGGGGATGGGGAACGTGACAGTCTCGCTCGCGGGCGGTTGTCCCTGCTCCTCGTCAAACAGCTCGACGATCTCGCGAGGGGCCTCCGGCGACTCGTATCCAAGCTCGTGCAGGAATCGGGAAAGCTTGCGGGCGCGTGCCCCTCCATAGTCCTCGGCCGAGGTGAAGTAGAGTCCCACTTTCGCCCGCGTCATAGCAACGTAGAACAGTCGGCGCTCCTCCTCAAGGTGAGCATCTTTGTCGTTGGTCGGAGAGGAGCCGAGCCCTTCTGGCAGGGGTATCGCATCACTCTTCTGGTTTGTCGGAAACCGCTGGGCTACCAGGTTGACGACAAACACATGTTTGAACTCCAACCCCTTGGCCGCGTGCACGGTCATGATCCTCACCACGTCAGGCCCAGCTTCCAGGTCGATCGCGAGCGAGCCTTCCTCTCCGGCATCGCGCTCGTGGGCAAACTCCGCCAGAAAATTATGCAGAACAGGATGATCGCTCCTGCGTTCAAATGATTTGAGTCGTTGGTAGAACTGCTGAAGGTAACTAAAGCTATCGAGTTTCTTTTGCTCGGAGAGCCTATTGAGATGCTCGAGGTACCCCGAGTCCTTCGCCACCATCACGAACAGCTCACCAACCTTGCGCGTCCGCGCGGCTTTCTGAAACGTATCAAGCTGCTCCAGAAGCCGACGAATCGCCTGCTGGTCGTCAACAGGAACCTGGAAGATTGACCCCACCTGCTCGCACGCTTCAAATAATGATTTGCCCTTGCGGTGCGCCCACTGGTTGAGCTCGAGGATGCTGCGTTCCCCCACCCCAACGATCTTGCTCGCGAGCAGCCGGTAGAAACTCGGGCTATCAAACGGATTGTCGATCACACGCATGTACGCCATGAGGTCCAGGACGGCTGGCTTGGTGTAGAGGCCGGAGAGCGCGAGAAACTGGTATGGGATCTTGTGCCGTTCAAGCGCGGCGGCAAAGTCCATCCCGCCGGCGTTGGAGCGCACGAGGATCGCAAAGTCACTCCAGTCAGTTCCTTCCTGCGCCTTCAGGCCCACGATTCGTTCTACGACTCGCGCGACCTCCTCGGTCGCCGTGAGCGCGTGGATGTGTTCAACCTGGGCGGGAAGCGTGACCGCGGCCTCAAGCTTCTTGGAGAGCTGCCTCTGCGTGGCTGCCTCAAGCCGGTTGGGGTTGTTGTGCTGGATGAAGGCGTGGGCGCGGTCAAGGATCTCCTGGGCGGAGCGGTAGTTTTTTGTGAGCACCACGCGCTTCGTATCAGGGAAGTCCGCCTCGAAGCGCAAGATATTGGCAAGTGAGGCACCGCGGAATTTGTAGATGGACTGATCGTCATCCCCCACCACTGTGAGGTTTCGACGGGGCTCGGCGATGAGCTTCACAATCTCGTACTGCGCGTCGTTGGTGTCCTGGAACTCATCCACGAGGACAAACTTGAACCGCGCACGGATCTGGTCACGCACGGTCGGCCGCGTCCGCAGGAGTTTGAGCGTGTAGAGCATGAGATCTCCAAAGTCGAGGGCATCGTTTTCAAGCAAGATCTGCTGGTAGGTGGCGTACGCTCGCGCGAGCTCGTCTAGGCGTGCGATCTCACTGGTGGCCGCGTCATCCGCCTGCGCTGCGTCGAGATCCGCTTTCGTGCCCTCGACGAATTTCAGGTACTCGTCCGGGTCGATACCAACGTCCTTGGCGCGAGAGAAGTGGGTCAGCAGTGACCGAATGTACTTTGTCGGGTTCCCGAGCGGTCGGTAGTAGTCGAGGGCAAAGCGGTCGAAGTGTTGGCGGGAAAGCAGCCAGGCGTCGAGTTCGGTCATGAGTCGGAAGTCTCGCGAGAGTCCCAGCTCTGCGCCGTACTGCCGCAACAACTTTTCCGCGAACGAATGAAACGTCGAGATCTGCAGATCGACATAGCCATACGGCAGCAACCGATCGACTCGCTCCTCCATTTCCCCTGCCGCCTTGTCGGTAAACGTGAGCGCCAAAATTTCCTCGGGCTTGGCGTGGCCTTGATCGATGAGCCAGGCGATGCGGTGAGTGACGACCGTTGTCTTTCCTGTTCCCGCGCCCGCGACGATCATCAGCGGCCCCTCCACGTGCGTGACAGCTTCGCGCTGCTCCTGGTTCAATTTTGCTAGTAAATCTTCACTCATAGTCGCTGACATCATAGCATAGGGAGACGACTGAATCTCCGACACTCTCCCTCCGCGGTCTCCCCCCTGCCTGAGGGGGGATTAAGGGGGGAGGGAGCGCGGGGAGGTTGCCGGCGACTTCGTCCGAAGCGAACGGCAACCTCCCCTAACCCCTCCTTGGGAAGGAGGGGGATCGAATAATGATTGACATTTTTGCAAAAATGGGATAAGCCAAGGTTGGCCTTTCCAACCGATAGGAGGCTCGATGTCTGCTCTTGAGATTCCTGCCGACGCCGTCCTGGACGTCCGCATCCGACTCGGACGAGATCGCCTGACCGCTATTTCCCCCTCGCGGGTTCAGGTCCTCATCGACACGCGTCCCCAGGCGCTGACGCGGCGACAGACCGTCCCCGTGTCCATCCGGCTCGTCGTGGACGTTTCCGGCTCCATGGGGGACCCCGTCGATCATGACCAGGAGAGCAAGCTCGAGGTCGTCAAGCAGGCGATCCTCAGACTACTCGACGAGCTGACCGATCACGACTCCGTGCTCCTTTCGGTGTTCAGCACCGACGGCCGACTGGTGGTCCCGCAGATCCACGCACATCGCGACTCGCGACAGCGGATCCGAAATCTGCTGAAGAAGCTCAAGCCCGAGCAGTCCACCAACATCTCCGCTGGTCTCGAGCTCGCCCTGCATCCGGTCGTCGATGGTGCCCTGCCTCGTGTGATCCTGTTCACGGACGGCAACTCCTCGTTCCCGAACGAGGACCACCCGCGCCTTGTCAGGCTTGCGGACGAGGCGCGCGCGAGCCAGATCCCGCTCTCGATCTACGGCACGGGCTCGAACTACAACTGGAGTCTGCTGCACCAGGTCGCCATCCAAGCCGGCGGAGGGAGCTTCCTCAAGCACGTCATGAACCCTTCGACCCTCGAGGGGCACATGCTCGCCGAGCTGGCGTTCCTGCGTGGCACGGCCATCAACGACTTCCGGATCAAGGGCTCTGTCCCCGACGGAGTCAAGATCATCTCGGTCACGTCGATGATGCCCCTCATCCGCAAGCTCAAGCACGACGGTCACGTCTTCCGCGACTCGACGGGCGCGCTTGATCTCCACCGCGGAGCCCAGTACCTCGTGGAGCTGGAGGTCGCCAACCCGCAGGTCGGCCTCCTCGCCAGGGTGCTGACCATGCGCTTCCGCGGCCGGCTCTACGAAACGGGGCAGCGCTTCGACCACACGCTGGACGCGCCCGTCACGTTCGTGGAGAACCCCTCCGAGGCCTCTGCGCCCGACCCCGAGGTCAAGAAGGTCCAACTGATGGTCATGGCCAACGACAAGGCGAAGGAGGGCAAGTTCCAAGAAGCCTCTACCCTCTACTCCCGCGCCGGTGACCGCGACACGTCCCAGGCCATGTCGGTTCTGCACACGGCCTCGCTGGGGGCCGACGCAGACCTCGAGGGGCTGACCCGCACGGGGTCGACCTTGGCCGGTGGGTCCGTGACCCAACTCTTCACGGCCAACCCCAACAAGAGCTAGGAGGTACCATGCCCACCTGTCCCGCCTGTTCGGCTTCGTGCGTGCATGGGTCGCTCGTGTGCCCGCGTTGTGGTGAGGATTTGGACGCGGCCGCAGTGGCCGAGAACGTGCCCGTTACCCGAGCCCTGATGGTGGTGGGAGTAGGCCCAGAACGGGTCTACACCGTTCCCAAGATCGACCTCCATCTGATCATGGTGGAGGAACGGGTCTTCCCCGAGCACGCCATCGTGGCCACCATGCCGATCCGGCGCCTGGAAGTACCGGTCCGCATCGGTCGCAACGACCTGAGCAAGAGCCCGCCGATCCTTCCGGAGCTCGACCTGGGCCAGATCCTGGCGGAACTACTGCCAGGCAAGCGGCCGGTCGTGTCGCGGCTCCACGCCGCACTTCAGCTCAAGGACGGCCGACCCGTCATCAAGCACCTGGTTGCCTCCCAGAATTCGACCTGGATCCAGCGCGGAAAGAGGCTCTCGGCTGTGCCGATCAACGCGCAGCGCGAGCTCGAGCACCGAGACACGCTCATCCTGGGAGACCCGCTGGGCCGCTACGTCGCTCTGCGCGTGATCCTGAGCGATCCGCGCTGAAGCAAGCGCTACGATCCCGACCCTCGCGGCCGGGATTTTCATTTTCCTCAACCAGGTCGGACATTAAATGTCCGACCTGCGAGCAAAAAGAATACCGCCCTGATCTGATCGTGGGCGGTCGTGATGGAGAGAACCTCAGTTGTCGAAGCGTGCCCCAGGGGCGTGTTCAGCGCCGAAGAGGTGTCCCCAGAGCTTGCGGCCTTGATTCTGCCAGAATTCGATCCACTTCTGACGGCCGATGAAGTAGGTCCGCTTCCTGCCGTCGGGGTAGTCGACGTGGATGCGGCAGATCACCTTGTTGGTAGGGTCCACCGCCTTGATGCGCGGCTTGGCTGCCATCTGGAGCACGATCTGGTGCACCAGCGTGAGGCCGCAGCTCGCTGCCTTGCCGCACGGCACGTGGATCTCGGCGGAGACGACGTGGATCTCCTTGAGCGCTTCCGCCTCGCGGATCTGTTGAAAGACGTACTCGTCGATCCCGCGACCCGGATAGAGCGGCGAGTCGGGTGCGACCACCATGCACCCCCCGTGATGGGTGATGAGGTGGATGCGGGGCGTGACGCCAGCCTCGATCGCCACGCGGCGGTCGTGCTCGATGCGGTCGAGCATCTGGTCCCCGTCCGGGCATCGGATGACGATGACACCACGGGAGAGGTCGAGACCGTTCCCGTTCATGTCCTCGATGACACCGGCGCGACGAAGGGTTTCGATGACTTGGATGTCGAACGACGACAGCCGGCCCATGGATCCTCCAGAGTTGTTCAGTTGAAACCAGAACGGCACTAAGATACTCCCCCTACCCCTTTTCGTCAATTCAAAAACTGGGTTTCAGGCCCAGTTTCCAATGTTTACGCGGCTTCTGCCAGACGCTCCTGTCTGCTCCATTTTTGCATTCTCACAGGTCGATCACCAGCGAGGACCGCGATCTCTTGGGCCACCTGTTCCGACGTAACCTCCTCTCCCCCAATGGCGACGATGATGAGCGGCTCTTCGTGAGAAAACTTCTTTCCAAACCCATGATCGCCAAACGCAATTGACATGGCGATGCTGGTTTCCGTCTTTGCCTGCTCAGGAGTCATGAACTTTCGGCTCACGACAAACCCGGCAGGTAATCCCTCTACCACCGAAGGATTAAACGATCCTGTGCCGTCGACATAGACAACTCGGGCATTGTGAAACTCTTTTGGTCGATCAAGTTCTGTGATGTGTCCCTTGTAGGGGATCCCTAGTTCCTCTGCGATCCGACGCGCGCCTTCTTGCGCAACCTCGTCGACCGACCTGTCAGTGATCCCCATCTTTTCTCGATACAGCGCGGCCGCACCGCACCCGGTATGACTGGTAACTTCTTTCACGCCCCCCGCCTTTAGGTTGGCGATGAATGTCGCCCGCTCCTCCCCTTGCGTCAAGATGCCAGATCCTGCACTGCGCATGTCCCCAAAAGGGGCGCCCTCATCTATGCAGCAAAGCGTATGGTCCTGGGTCTCAAACGCCAAATCGATTCCATCCAGAGAGTCGGCATAGTTTTCCATGCCACGTGACAAAATCGACTCGATGACAGCAGACTGCTTTGTCCATTCATGTTCAAGCTGTGCCTCGTGTTCATGCTCTGGGTTCATATGTTCTTGATGATGCATACTCTAGGAAGAAACCTTACCGACATCTCGATACTTCCTTCGTTTCATGGCCACACGATGCCGTGCAAGCTCTCGCTCAAGGATCGCGGCCGCGTCGGCAAAGGCAACGTCGTCCACGTGCCGCTTTTCCAAAAGCAGTTGTCGTGCGCGTTCACGCGCCTCTTCAATTTTTTCAAGTTCGAGTTCCTCCGCGCGCTCAGCTGTATCAGCAAGCACAACCAATTTGTTTCCAGGACGCACCTCGAGGAATCCCGTGGACGCGACCAGGTACTGGACGGCTCCGTCTTTGCGCAGGGTCAATTCCCCAGCGCGTAGATTCGCAACAAGTGGAATGTGATCCGGGAGCACGGTCACTTCCCCCATATCGGTCATGACCGTAACCGAATCCACCTCGTCCTCATAGACGATCCGTTCTGGTGTGACGATGCTGAGATGGAGCTTTTTCATAACGTGGACGTCAAATTCGTAACCACCCCTACCCCCTCCTTAAAAAGGAGGGGGACCGGAATTACTTGCCGGCTTCAACAACTTCATCAATGGAACCCTTCATGTAAAAGGCGGCCTCGGGGAGGTGGTCGTATTCGCCTTCCAGGATGCCCTTGAAGGATCGGACGGTATCTTCGCGCTTCACGTATTTTCCAGGGGAGCCGGTAAACTGTTCAGCCACGAAGAACGGTTGGGAAAGGAATTTCTGAATCTTGCGGGCACGAGAAACGGTGAGCTTATCTTCATCAGAAAGTTCATCCATACCCAAGATAGCGATGATGTCCTGAAGGTCCTTGTAACGCTGAAGCACCTTCTGCACGCCACGAGCGGTGTTGTAATGCTCCTCGCCGACGATGTTTGGGTCAAGGATGGTTGAGCTGGAATCGAGCGGATCGACGGCTGGATAAATACCAAGCTCCGCAAGTGAACGCGCGAGCACCACCGTCGAATCAAGGTGACCGAACGTTGTCGCTGGCGCTGGGTCGGTAAGGTCGTCCGCTGGAACGTACACGGCCTGAATGGACGTGATCGACCCTTTCTTGGTCGACGTGATGCGCTCTTGCATGGCGCCCATTTCCGTCGCCAGGTTTGGCTGGTACCCCACGGCGCTAGGAATACGTCCCAACAAGGATGACACCTCGGACCCCGCCTGGGTGAATCGGAAAATGTTGTCAATGAAGAGGAGCACGTCTCGGCCTTCATCATCACGGAAATACTCGGCAAGCGTGAGGCCGGTAAGCGCCACGCGCGCCCGCGCGCCAGGCGGCTCATTCATCTGTCCGAACACAAGCGCGGTCTTTGAAAGCACACCGGACTCTTTCATCTCTTGATACAAATCGTTCCCCTCGCGTGTGCGCTCTCCAACTCCCGCAAACACGGAATAGCCTCCATGCTCCTTGGCGATGTTGTGGATGAGCTCCTGAATGAGCACCGTCTTTCCCACGCCGGCTCCACCAAAAAGTCCCGTCTTTCCTCCCTTGAGGAATGGGCAGATGAGGTCAATGACTTTAATACCGGTTTCAAACACCTCGTCTTTGGTTGCTTGGTCGGCAAAATCAGGAGCGTTGCGGTGGATCGGATCTTGGCGATCTGTCTTCACGTCGCCAAGTCCATCGATTGGCTGGCCTGTTACGGAAAACATACGCCCGAGGGTCTGTGGACCAACAGGGACAGCAATCGCGCGACCCGTGCTCTTCACCTCCATGCCCCGCGTGAGGCCGTCTGTTGTCGACATCGCGACCGTACGCACCACTCCGCGCCCGACGTGCTGGGCGACTTCAAGGGTGAGTGCTCCCCCTTCACGATCGACTGCAAGCGCAGTCAAAATCTCGGGAAGTCCCTCTTCACCGAAGTGGACGTCGACGACCGGTCCGATGATTTGTGAAATTGTTCCTTTTTTCATATTAGCCTTCGAGCGCCGCTTTTCCGCTAGAGATCTCTGCGATCTCTTGGGTGATGCCGGCCTGACGAGCTTGGTTAAACGTGAATGTGAGGTCATCGATCATTTCCCCGGCCGCGTCGCTGGCGCTTCTCATGGCCATCATACGGGCTGAATGTTCGGAGGCCGCGGATTCGAGTACCGCCTGGTAGACCATGGTTTCCACAAGCCGCGGGAGGATCCGATCAAGCACCTGACGTGGACTGGGTTCAAACGTGTACTCGCTGGCTTTGGTGAACTTCACTTCTTCATGACCGGCTTGCTGGGCTTGTCCCACGCTCTTCACCGTCTCGACGGAAAGTGGGAGGAAGTCGAGGATGACCGGCGTCTGGCTCACCGCGCTGACGAAATCCGTATACGCGAGGACGACCTTGTCGAACGTGCCCTTCGTGAACTCATCAACAATCATGCGACCGATGGGCAGGACCTCGCCAAACTTCGTGTTGTTTGTGATCTCCACGAAGCTTGCAAGGATCGGAACGCCCAGCCGCTTGAGCGCGTCGGCTCCACGCTTCCCGATACAGACGGCGCTCACCTGAACATTTCCCAGAGCCTTGATGGCCTCACGGGTGCGGCGGATCACGTTGGTGTTGAACCCACCTGCGAGTCCTCGATCAGAGGTAATGAGGAGCATCAGGACCGTGTGTGTATCGCGATTGTTACGCAACAGCGGGTGCAGACTGGTATCCGTGATGCGGCCGATGGACTGAACCGTATTCCACGCCAGTTTCGCGTACGGCCGAGACGCCAAAACCGCACTCACCGACTTGCGCATTTTGCTGGCCGCAACCAGCTCCATGGCCTTGGTGATCTTACGGGTGTTCTTGACGGACTTGATCCGACGTTTGATGGCGCGAGTTTGTACGGCCATATTCCGGTCCTCACCCTTTCCAAGGGGGAGCTAGAGGGGGTTGCCGTTAAGCGTTAAATGTTTGGTTGAAGTCTTCGATGAGTTTCTTGAGACTCGCTTCGATCTCATCCGTGATGGCCTTCTCGTTCCGGAGCGACGTCATGACCTCAACGCCAGACGAGAGTATGTACTGCTGGAATGCTTCTTCCCAATCGACGATCTTCTCGACTGGCACCTGGTCAAGGTACCCGTTGATCGCCGCGAACAATACAGCGACCTGCGCTTCAAACGGGAGGGGGTGATACTGCGGTTGCTTCAACAACTCGGTAAGTCGGCGTCCGCGCTCGATCTGTTGGCGCGTACCGGCATCAAGGTCGGTGGCAAACTGGGCGAACGCTTCAAGCTCACGGAACTGCGCAAGCTCGAGGCGCAACTTCCCTGCTACCTTTTTCATGGCCTTGGTCTGCGCAGCTGATCCCACACGCGAGACGGAGAGTCCAACGTTAAGCGCTGGGCGAATACCGCGATAAAAGAGATCCGTTTCAAGATAGATCTGACCATCGGTGATGGAAATGACGTTGGTGGGAATGTACGCAGAGACGTCACCTGCCTGCGTCTCGATAATCGGAAGCGCGGTCAACGATCCACCGCCGTTCTCCTCATTGAGCCGAGCCGCACGCTCGAGCAAACGAGAGTGCAAGTAGAACACATCACCTGGATACGCCTCACGACCTGGAGGCCGGCGCAGCAACAGGGAAATTTCGCGGTACGCCCAAGCTTGCTTTGAAAGATCATCGTAAATGACAAGGGCGTCTTCCCCCTTAGCCATGAAGTACTCGCCGATCGTGCAGCCGGTAAACGGGGCGATGTAGGAGAGCGCCGCAGGATCAGACGCACCTGCCACGACCACGGTCGTGTACTCCATGGCACCGGCTTCTTCCAGCTTGGCGACGATCTTTGCGATTTTGGATTCCTTCTGTCCGATCGCCACGTAGATGCATTTCACTCCCTGCCCTTTCTGGTTGATGATCGTATCCACGGCAATGGCCGTCTTCCCTGTTTGTCGGTCGCCAATAATAAGCTCGCGCTGGCCACGACCAATAGGGATCATGGAGTCCACGGCCTTGATACCCGTCTGAAGCGGAACGCCTACAGACCTACGCGTCATCACGCCCGGCGCAATTTTCTCGATTGGGTAAAACTTCTTCGCTGTAAATTTGCCTTTGCCATCGACGGGACTCCCTAGCGGGTCAATGACACGCCCGAGCACCTCGTCGGAGATTGGTACGGACAAAATTCGCCCCGTGGTCTTCACGGTATCCCCCTCTTTGATCTTCGAGGCTTCCCCCAGCACAACCGCTCCCACACCGTCCTCCTCAAGATTGAGGGCTACTCCGTAGACACCGCCCGGAAACTCAATCATCTCAGAGGCTTTCACCCCAGAGAGTCCACTCATGCGAGCGGTTCCGTCTCCCACCGCCATGACCGTTCCCACCTCTTCCTGCTTGGTTTCAGCGTGAAAGTTTTCAAGCGCTCCTTTCAGTGCCTCGATGATATCCGTTTTTGTCGTCATACGTTATGCGTTTCTAAGTGCCTGATTGAGCTGAGCAAGATGTCCTTCAATGGAGCCATCAATGATGGTCTCGTCGATGCGGAGCTTCGCTCCGCCGATGATTTCTGTTCGTATCTTTTCCCTGATCTCTGCACCCGATGCCAAGGCTTCAAGTTTCTTTCGCAGTGCGGCCGTAAGCGGATGGGCGGTCTCGATCTTCACCGTTGCCGCCCCATACGTTTCTCGCCAAACCGTCTCGACAACCTCGATCACCCCCTTCACTCGATGTACTTCGTTGCGCGAGGCAAGAAGGGCGACCAGTTCGACCGCCGCCGCCTCGACTTGGGGATGCGTCGCTCCCTCGAGTGCCGTGACAAACGTGCGAGCAAGTTGTTTCTCGTTACGTTTCATATTATGTGCTCATCTTGTCGACAACGGCCTCTGCGAGTTTGGTTGCCTTCTTTTCGTCCACACTGTCCTCAAGAATCTTGCGAGCCGCCTCAACCGCAATCGCCGCAATCTCTTCACGAGCGTCGCGGACCATCTGTTCCTTCTGTGCTTCAAGTTGAACTTTCCCTTGTGCGACAACTGCCTTCACTTCCTCTTTCGCCTTAGAAAGCAGCTCCTTCTTTCGATCCTCGGATGCGGTACGGGCTTCGTCGAGAATCTTTGCGGCTTCAGATTTCGCCGTGGCGATGACTTCTTTTTGTTCAGATTCAAGCTCAAGAACACGTTTCTCCACGTCATCCGCCTGCTTCACGCTGCGCTCGATTTTTTCCTGACGCTCTTCCAACAGCTTCACGATCGGCTTGTAGGCCCACTTCCAGAGCACAAACAGCACAACGGCAAAGTTGAGGAGCTGCGCGAGAAAAATCTTGAGGTTAATCCCAAGCGTTCCAAGGCCACCGGTGGCCTCTGTTGCTGATGCGACCTCTTGTGCCGCTTGCGCAGCTTGTTGAATTTCGACAGACATATATTTTCTCAACAAATACCCACAAACACTTCTGGATATTAGTTGAGAAATCTATATGACAGATGAGATGCGCCGCTCTGGAGGTCGGAAAGCCGCCGAAACGTAGGTAACCCTACGATGAGGCGGTTTCCGACCGAAGAGCAAGCAGATCGCTGTCAGATAGATTTCTACAACGTGAACGAAACCACCAGCGAGTAGATGGCAATAGCCTCGGCAAATGCCATACCAAGAAGCATCGGAACAAAAATCTTCCCGGCTGCCTCTGGGTTGCGGCCGATGGCTTCCATCGCCTTCATCCCGACAAGACCGATACCAATGGCTGGTCCAAGACCGCCGATGGCGATCGTGATTCCCTTGGTAAAGGTTGCAATTGTTTCTGCATCCATAGTTGAATGATTAGGAGTTAATTGAGTTATGGATAAGGTTAAGCGTGGGCTGGCTCATGAGCCTCTTCTTCATGCCCGTGATCCTGTGTCGCCACAGTCAGATACGCAAGCGTTAGCATAGCGAACACCGTTGCCTGGATCGCCCCGACCAACAGTTCAAGGAACATGAATGGAATGGGCAAGAAGTACGCAAGGATCCCAAGCATGACGGTTAAAAGGACTTCTCCGGCAAAGATGTTACCAAACAACCGCAGCGACAGGGAGAGGACCTTTGCTATCTCTGAGATAATCTCCAGGAGTCCAACACCGAACTCAATGAGTGCCACCAGGATCGCCATCGGCCCCTTCTTGATCGAGTGGATCACCCCTCGAATATTCACGAACTTGCTCAGGTGCGTCATGGGACCCAACGTGAGCAGACCGATGACGTGAGACGTCAGGACCGCGAACAAGGCGATGGCAAGCGTGAGGTTAAGGTCGCTTGCCGCTGGTCGCAAGAATGGAATGAGCTCGATCTCTCCTTCATGGAGAGCCCAGATCCCGATCGATCCTGTTCCAGGCAAGAGACCAAGCCAGTTGGAGAACAGGATGAATAAGAAGATCGTCCCCACGATGGGAAGGAACTGCTTTGCGCGCTTGACGTCCCCTGTAACCTTTTGAGTTTCCGTGAGCATGAACTCGATCGTTCCTTCAATGACGTTGTGGACACCCTTGGGCACAAGGCCCCTGCGTCGGCTTGCCACAAACGCGACAACAAGGAAAAAAAAGACGGCAATCCAGCCGTTGATCATTGCGTTGGTAATGGGAAAACTTCCGACGTGGAACAGGGATTCGGCCGCAGCTGGTGGGATAAGCAATTCCATACGTTACTTCGGTTCGTTCATCAGGCGCTCGTAGGCGTTCTTGTACATCTTTGCCTTTCGGACAACCGCATAGGCGCTAAGCGCGAACGCGACAACGAGGAGGATAACCATGTAGCGAGGTTCTGTGCCGTAACGGCCGTCGAGCCACTTGCCAAGAAGGGCGGCCAGGACGGCGGGTATCGCAATGGTGCCGCTGAAGTCAGCAAAGATGCGTCCGGCGAGCCTGTAATACTTAGCGTCTTGTGCCATACCTCTAAACAAAGGCGCCGCCAGTGTACCGGATTCAACGTCCAGGGTCAACAGAATCTTCAAAAATTGTCCCCAGAAAAAAGAAAATCCCCACGCATGAAGCAATGGGGCGTCGATCCCTCCGCTCGCGAGCGGAGGGATCAGTCCGTGTAGTTGTTGCCGGTCTTGTAGATGCCCTCGAAGTACGATGGACGACGAAGGTCGACCCATCCCTCGAGGTCGCGGATCATCATGACCAGGTGCATGCCCGTGGCCTCTGCCATGATGTCGCTGGAGCGAGACAACTCGGTCACCTCCCGCTTGAGGGTGGTGATCGTATCTCCGTTTGTACTGCCAGCTCTCTGGTCGAGGAACGCCGCGATGACTCGATCACGCAGTTCCTGGTAGCGCGTCGTGGCCAGGATCGCCTGTCCCAGGAAGGAGAGCGGACTGGTCTGTGCCGGCCGCGTGAACAGCGGGATCATGGGACGAGGGGGCTCTGGAGGCCCACGATCTCGCCGCGCGCGACGGTCGTCCGGGTCATCGTCATCCTCATCATCCCCAGTATTGACGATGACACCGCCCCCTCCTCCCCCTCTGCGATCGCTACCGCCTGGCGGAGGGGCTCCACCCGCAAGGGCGTCGGGGTCGATCCCCTGTTCGGGCTCGGGCTCGTCGACAGCCGGCGTGGCCGGTGCGGCGGTCGAACCAGCCGTGGAGGGCGAGGCTGTACTCGCCGGGGCAGCGCTGCTCGTCACCGTTACGGCGAGCGCACGGGCGAGCTTATCCCACCAGGAATGGCGGGGGTCGGTCGTGGAAGCCTTCTTGACCCAACCGGCTGAATCGCCGACGAAGTCCTGGAAGGTCTCCGCCAGTTCATCGAGCGTTGTAGCGTCGGCCTGCGAGAGGTCCGTGTCTCTTTTTCCTTTGAGGGCGTTGAATGCCCCCTCGAAGTCCGCGCCCGCAGGCGCGGTTTTTCCAAACAGTACCTGAATGGCGTTCACAAGAGTCATGTTCTCTACCTCCAGAAGAACGACTACTTTTACCACTCTAAACTTGCCCTGTCAATCACCTCTAACGAATTTCCCTGCGCCCTGTCGGACATTTAATGTCCGACAGGGCTGAAAAGAATTGATAAATGTATCGAAATTTGTCATTGACTGGCAACGGATGTAGGAGTCCTTTGACATTTGCCGATTTCCCTGCTAATCTCCGACCCTGGCATTTCTTCCGCCAGTGTTCCGTACAACCCCCGTGCAAGGCCGACCTTGCACATTCCTGGAGAAGCCATGAGTTCAGCCCCGAACCTCCTTCCCATCCCGCTCTCGCGGACCGGCCGCACCCTGCTGCTGGCCCTCGACCTCGTCGAAGGCTTCATGTGGAAGATGCTCCCCTCCATCCGCAACGAGGACGACGGGAAGGGCGGCACCAAGCGCGTGCGCGTCTCCAAGCAGGACCGCATCGACTTCCTGAAGTCCCGCCTCGTCATGAGCGCGGAGAACGAGCAGGTCCCCCACATGGCCGGCGTCGACTGGCGCGCGGACGTGCCCAAGTACGCCACCGAGGTCCTGATCCCCGCGATCAAGGACGGGCAGTACCAGTACGACGGCGACGGCAACGTCGCTCTCGCTCCCGAGAAGCGCTGGCCCTACGCGGTCCGCGGCCAGACCAAGCTCCCGGACGGTAATGCCATCACGGTGCGCCCGCTCGTGCTCTGCGATGGCAAGGGCTTCCTCCTCCCCTACGTCAAGCCCCGTCAGCAGCAGGGCGAGGTCGTCTACGACGGCGTCGACGGCATGATCAGCTTCCTCTTCCGCGACTTCAACCCGTGGACCTGGGAGGACATCCTCGACGGTGACAAGCCCTCCTTCCGCGCCGTTCCGGCCGCGCTCGCGCGCCCCGAGACCGTGGCGCGCTGGAACGAGCTGGTCAAGCGCCGCGGCGAGCAGGACAAGTCCTACCCGGTCGCCTCCGAGCTCGTGACGCCCATCGCGCACAACCAGTTCGGCCGCCGCGTCCTCAAGTACCGCCCGCAGGGACACCCCCTGGTCCGCGACGGGATGCTGGGAATCCTCAAGCCCCCCCGCGACCGCGAGGAGGCCGGTGCGATCAACGTTCGCAAGGACGTGAAGCGGTGGACCCTGGGCGACCTGGTCGGCAAGACACTCGCGCTGGGCAAGGGCCTCAAGCTCATCCAGCCCGAGAAGAGCGGGCGCTTCGAGCCCCACAAGCTCGCCATCAACGAGATGTGGAGCTGGATCGATGTCGAGCAGGTCGACGGGATCTGGGGTGCGGGCACCCGCGTGGACCAGCACGTCATCAAGGCGGAGCAGGACCCGATCGACGCCCTCGCGGCGCTCGGCCTCACGCTCTACTCCTGCAGCCCCTTCGAGGTGAAGGGAATCGTGACCCGACTCCTGACCGCCCCGATCACCGACGATCACCCGATCATCGTGAACCTGCGCAGCCGCGGGGACCTCGAGGTCGACGCCGACGAGGATCTCGCCCGGCGTCAGATGCGCGCGATCGAGACGATCCTCGTGGACGGCGCCCGCGGCACCATCCGCGAAGCCCGGCGGCGGCTCGAGCACGAGCTCGGCGGCGCCGGCAGCCAGAACCCGGGCATCAACCTGGAGCAGGCGCTGGGTGCCGAACCCACGCCGGAGCTCCTCCGGCAGGTCCACGACAACCCGACCGGGGACAACCTCCTCGTGATCGGGATGCTCACCAGCAAGACGGCCTCCGACCTCGGCCTGACCGAGTGGGACCCCAAGTGCTGGGTCCTCGTCGAGGCCTTCAAGACCCTGCTCCTCGCCCTGGCCGCCTCGGCCGGGATCGAGATGGCGCCCCCGCCGGCGCCGCCCGAGGCTCCCGCGGTCACCGAGGACCAGCCGCCCGCCACCAACCCCTGAGCCACGCGCTCAACGCCCCCGACATCGAAAGATCGTCGGGGTTTTCATTTTCCCTGCCAGGTCGGACATTTAATGTCCGACCTGCTTACAAAAAACGGCCTAGAGGCCGAAAATTTGTTTTGTGTTTTTTACGGTTTGTTCTGCCACCTCCTCGACCTTCATCCCTTTCAACTCCGCCAGCTTCTGGACGACAACTTCGACCCGCCATGGCTCATTGCGTTTTCCTCGATCCGGCGCCGGTGTGAGGTACGGCGCATCCGTTTCAACAAGCAGCCGTTCAAGCGGCAACGCACTTGCAACTTCCTGGAGGTTTTTTGAAAACGTCAAAATCCCGCTGAACGAAATGTAAAAACCAAGATCGATAAACGCCTGTGCCTCCTCGAGTGTCCCCGTAAAACAATGGATCACTCCTCGTCGGGCCAGCTTCCCTGCCTCGATCGCCTCACGAATCATTATTGCCTGTTGCGGATAGGCATCTCGACAATGAATCACGACCGGCTTGTTCATCTTGCTCGCAAGATCGAACTGCGCCCGCACGGTTTCCTCTTGCCGGCGGATGACCTCATCGCGATCAACCCCCACGGGGATCCGATAGTAGTCGAGTCCGAACTCCCCGATGCCGACACACTTCGGGTGCTTCGCCAGCGCGCGATAATAGTCCATGTCAAACATCTCGGCGCGTGTCTTGATCTTGGGGGTTGCCTGCTCTTCAGGCGGAAGCTCGTCGTTGTCCCAAAATTCCTGTTCCACCGTATGATTTGGATGAAGCCCCACCGTCGCCCACATTCCGTCATAGCGCTGTGCAACCTCGAGTCCGTGCTTGGACGTATCTCTCTGCGTCCCAACCGTAATCATAAAGACCCCGTGATCCAGGGTCCTCTTGATCACTTCCCGCATATCTTCCTTGTACGCGTTGAAGTGCACGTGGCAGTGCGAGTCGATGAGCTTCATAGTTACGGAGACGCAGGGGCAGGAATCACCTCGGCCGTGGAATCAGCGGCAGACTCGACCGCTTGTTGAGCGGCCTCTGGGAAGAACACTTGGAGCACGCTCATGGTCGCAATAAGAAAGTTCGCCACGGAAGACGTTGAGAGCATCGTGCGCAACGTATCGTCCGGTAGTACCTGCATGGCATAGAACAACACAACGCCTACGACGATCACGCCCTCGACGAAACCAAACAGGGCTCCCAGCAAGCGATCCAACGACCTCGCAAACGGAATCCAGGCGAGGACGTTGAAAATTTTTCCCACAAACCAGAACACAATTCCGATGAGTCGCGTGATGATGAAGAAAATCAGGATGAAGATAATGATCCTCGCAACCGTGCCTCCCCCAAACAAAAACCCGAACGTCTCAAACGCCGGGTCTACAAGGCGAGAAGCAAAAATGATACCGACGATCGTCCCTAAGAGTGAACCTAGCGTGTGGACGAGCCCGAAGAAGAGTCCGAAAAAGACGAACGCTCCGACGATCACGATGAGAACGATGTCGATGAAGCCCATAGGTTACTGATCTCGACGTGGGAACAAACCTTCCCCTGTCTGGATAATCGTACCATAGCGACGGAGGATTTCCTCGCTACAGTGTGGAAGAACCGGCGCAAGCGCCGAGCCGATCCATCGGATCTGGGAGGCGATCGTGGAGAGAACCTGCTTGGCCGCCGCTTCATCTTGTTTCACAAGTTTGAATGGTTCCTTCTTGTCGACCTCCTCGTTCGCTTCATCCACGACGCTAAAAATCTCGTCGAGATACGCTTTGAAATCGTACTGCTCCATCGCGTCGTCGAGCACCTTCTCGCGAGCCGACCAGTCAACCTGTACGTCATCAAGTTTCCCATCGAAGTACTTCACGCTCATGGCGGCGACACGGCTCACAAGGTTGCCCAAGCGGTTGGCGAGCTCGGCATAGCGTTCCTCCATGCGAGCACGAGAAAAGTCGCCATCATCATGCGAAGGAATTTCTCGAAGGAGATAGTAGCGCAACGCGTCCGTCCCGTACTCGTTCACTTCATCAAACGGATCAACGACGTTCCCCAGGCTCTTGCTCATCTTCTGTCCACCGGAGGTGATGAATCCATGAATGAAAATCTGCTTGCTCGGCGCTACGCCCGCGGAGAGCAACATCGCCTGCCACATCGCGGACTGTTGGCGCAAATTATCTTTTCCCGCGACCTGCACACCTGGCCAAAATGCGAACGCGCCGCTCTCATCGGGCCAGCCCAAGGTCGAAATATAATTCACGAGCGCGTCAAACCAGACATACATAACCTGGGCGTCATCACCCGGCACCGGCACGCCCCAGGGCATCTTGGACGCAACACGAGAGATACTGAAGTCCTTCAACCCTCCTTCGACAAACGTTTTAATCTCACGCAGACGATTCTCTGGCACGACAAAGTCGGGATGTTTCTCGTAGAGGTCTAGCAGTGGCTGTTGGTAGTTTGAAAATTTGAAGAAATAGTTTTCTTCGTCAATGAGCTGGAGTTCGAGATTTGGATGGACAGGACATTGGTTGTCGACAAGCTCGGAGTCGGTCTTCTCCAGCTCACATCCCACGCAGTACTTCACTCGGTATCGCGCCTTGTAAATATCTCCTCGCGCTTCACATCGTTTCCAAAATTCTTGCGCCGCGGCCTCGTGCTTTGGATCGCTGGTCTGGATGAAGTTCGTGTAGGAAAGGTTCAGCGCTTCCTTGAGTCCATCAAACTTCGCCGCATATTCATCGACATAGACCTTGGGCTCCTTCCCTTCCTCGAGTGCCTTCTCGTAAATTTTTTGCCCATGCTCATCTGTACCGGTATTGAAAATAACTTCCTCTCCGCGCAG
>JACQSJ010000014.1 GCA_016205995.1 Candidatus Uhrbacteria bacterium
GACCTGTGGTTGACCCACATTACACTCCACCGAAAACTCTCGCTTCATGCGGTCGACAATGATATCCAAGTGCAGCTCTCCCATGCCGGAGATGATGACCTGGTTGGTTTCCTCATCCGTGCGCACGCGGAAGGTTGGATCCTCCTCCGCGAGCTTATTGAGGGCGACACCCATTTTCTCTTGGTCGGCCTTGGTCTTTGGCTCAATCGCGATCGAGATAACTGGCTCTGGAAAACTGATTGACTCAAGCAAGATTGGATGGTCGGGGTCACACAGGGTATGGCCAGTGAACGTTTCTTTGAGTCCCACCATCGCGGCAATCTCTCCTGCCCACACTTCAGAGACCTCCTCGCGGGTATTCGCATGAAGCCGCACGATGCGGCCAACACGCTCTTTCGCGCCGGTCGAGGAATTCAAGATATAGGAACCCGCTTTCACCATTCCCGAGTATACGCGGAAGAACGCCAGCTTCCCGACAAACGGGTCGGCCGCGATCTTGAAGGCGAGCGCGGAAAATGGTTCATCATCGGCCGCATGGCGGACAAGTTCTTTTTCTGGGTCATCTGGATCCGTTCCCTTCACCTCTGGAACCTCGAGCGGGCTTGGCAGGAAGTCGACGACGGCATCGAGCAAGAGCTGGACGCCCTTGTTCTTGAGCGCCGAGCCGCACATGATCGGCACGAACTCGTTGGCAATGGTCGCACGGCGAATAACCGCTTTGACCTCTTCCATTGTCGGTTCTTCCCCTGCCAGGTATTTCTCCATGAGCGCCTCGTCGTTCTCGGCGACCGCCTCAAGAAGCTTCGCGCGATACTCTGCCGCCTTTGCTTTGTACTCCTCCGGAATCTCGATAATGTCGACTTCCTTTCCCTGTTCGTCCTTGTAGATGTGTGCCTTCATGGTGAGCAAGTTGACCATCCCCACAAAATTCGCCTCGGTTCCGATAGGCAACTGGATCGGATAGGCCTTCTTGGTCAGGCGATCATGGACGCTCTTCACGTCCTTGTAAAAATCCGCCCCTGTACGATCAAGCTTATTGATGAAGACGATACGTGGCACCTTGAAATCATCCGCATAGCGCCAGTTGGTTTCTGACTGCGGCTCAACACCAGCCACGCCGTCGAACACAGCCACGCCTCCATCCAACACGCGCATGGAGCGCTTCACCTCTACGGTGAAGTCGATGTGTCCCGGTGTGTCGATGAGGTTCATGCGGTGGTCCTTCCAAAAACAGGTCGTGGCAGCCGCGGTAATGGTAATGCCGCGCTCGCGCTCCTGCTCCATCCAGTCCATCGTAGCCTCCCCTTCGTGCACCTCTCCGATTTTGTGCTTCTTTCCTGTGTAGAAAAGAATGCGCTCAGAAACGGTGGTCTTCCCAGCGTCGATGTGCGCGAAGATTCCGAAGTTACGGATTTTATCGAGCGGATATTCTCTTGGCATAGATTATCGTTTTGCAAAGTGCGCGAACGCGCGGTTGGCCTCAGCCATGCGCTGCACGTCGAGTTTCTTTTTCACGGCCTCGCCCTCATTGTTTCCGGCTGCGATGAGCTCTTCCGCGAGCTTCTGCGCCATCGGGCGGCCCTTCTTGGTGCGCGTGGCGGTAATGATCCATCGGTACGCGAGCACGTATCGGCGCTCCCCCCGCACGCCGATCGGCACCTGATAATTAGCCCCACCCACGCGGCGGCTCTTCACTTCCAAGCTTGGCATGACGTTCTTGAGGGCTCGGTCAAAGATGTCCAGAGGGTTTTCCTTGGTCTTCTCCCCAATTAAATCAAGGGCGTCATAGACGACCTTTTGGGCGACGGACTTCTTGCCGTCGTACATGATGGTGTTAATGAGTTTCGCAACGTAGATGTTGCCGTACTTTGGATCTGGCGTGAGTTCACGCTTTGGGGCTTGCTTGCCTCGCATAGTTTTGACGTTATCTCATCGGTTGGCTTCCCCCTGCGAAGAGGTACTCCGATGTTTGGTTAATCTATTCTATCCACCTTGCCACCTATTTTTTCTTCGCTTTGGGTTTCTTGGCACCGTACTTGGAGCGTCCACGCATACGACCCTCGACGCCTTGCGTGTCATAGACGCCACGCACAATGTGGTAGCGCACACCAGGAAGATCCTTCACGCGTCCTCCGCGAATCATCACGATGGAGTGCTCCTGAAGGTTGTGGCCTTCACCGGGGATGTAGGCGTTGACTTCCGTGCCGTTGGAAAGGCGCACGCGGGCAATCTTACGAATGGCCGAGTTCGGTTTCTTAGGCGTCATGGTCGTCACCTTTACGCACACTCCGCGCTTGAACGTGCTGCCATGCTTAAGCACGGTGCGTTTGCGGTGAAGTGAGTCCAGCGTGTATTGCATGGCTGGAGCCTTGCTCTTGGTCGACTTCGATGAGCGACCCTTACGGATAAGTTGGTTGACTGTAGGCATAAAAATTCGCCTGGAGAGTACCACTCGCTATCTTTGGCGTCAAGAAACGAGGCTGTGGTTAAAACGAGCTAAAAATCGAAGCAAAGTATCCATTACAGCTTCCGCCAATCAAGGCGTCACAGATGGCGAACGCGGGTTCGGAGATGAAAAAGAAAATATTGAGGCTCGTGAAGGCACTCACCAAGACCGCGACGAGCAGAATCTGTGGGCCGCGGGTGGCGACGAAGGTCCGAAGCTCTTGGTACTTAGGGTGGTCAAAAAGCGCAAAGAACAGCTTGGATCCATCCAAAGGGTGGACGGGAATGATGTTGAAGAGCATGAGGAAAAGGTTGAGCAGGATCGAGAGGAACAAGAAGACAGCCAGAAGATTCATCGATTCAATCACGCTGCCGCCAACCAGTACGCGAAACGCGATTCCGGCCGCGATCGCCATCAAGAGGTTCGAGAACGGCCCAGCGAGCGCGATCTTCACGGAGTCCCATTTTGGGTCGCGCAAATTGTAGGGGTTGTACGGCACCGGCTTTGCCCATCCAAAACCAAACAGAAGGAGCAGGATGAATCCTGTCGGATCCACGTGGGCGATGGGGTTGAGCGTGAGGCGACCTTCGTACTCGGCTGTCTTATCGCCACGCAGTTTACCGACAAGCGCGTGCGAAAACTCGTGAATCGTAAGTGTGAACAGAATGGCCACCAACCACGCCACGGCAATCGCCGGAGAGCCGAAGAGGAGGTTTAGAAACATACGCGAGGGATTATAGCGAAGATTGCCAAGCTGGTCGAAATAGTAAATAGAAAAGCCGTGAAGCGTTTCAGGCGACACGGCCGTGATGAAGTTCGGGATCGTCCAGGATGTAGATCTCCGGGGCGTTGCACTGCAACCCTCGACAGTCGAGACAACCGTCGGGAAAAAACAGTGTGACGCCAGGGTGGGTGATGGTCAGACCGAACTTGTGGAAGAGTCCTTGTGCCTCCACCAAGGAAAGGTCCAACCGCATCTCACACGAGGCGCAGTACGTGCGCACCCGATCCGGGTGGGCACAGTCTACGCACAGGATGATGGGTGCCTGAGCACGTCGCCCATCGCACACCGAACAGAGTGGCGCATCGGACCGACGCGCCGAGTCTTGGACTCGTACCATGGCGGCCTCCTTGTTTGAGGACTGGACAACGTATAGAAAGAATCCTTTGTTGTCAAGCTACCGACCAAAAAAGACGCCTCCCGCGTCTTTTTTGTCTGATTTCTTTTCTACGCCGCCTGCCCGTCCCGCCGACGCATCATTGCCTTGACAGAGGGCCTTAACCTCTTAGCAACATCCGCGGCATGGCCCTCAACCGCTTCGAAAAAGGCCTTCTCGTCCTCCTCTGGATCTGGAAACTGCTGAACGATGATGTCAGCCTTATGTTCAATCTTCTCTGGATCCATGGTCGCATCCAGTGTGACCATTTGAGGAGTGCCTACTTCTGGTACGAATTCGACCCATCCATCAACTCCGTGAAACACATCCAATGGTGTGCCCACTGCGCTGTAAAAACGAATGCGATCTAAATCTTTATCATCCTCAAGCCCCAGCTCATCAATGATCGCAAGACGAAGTTCCTTCGCAAACGGTTGTCGTGGATTCGTCGGGTCTTCTTTCGTGAACTTCCGCACGAGCTCGATGGCGCGACCTCGCGCGATGTATCCCCGCTCGTTAGCTTCCGCGCGAAATGCTTTCAAACCCTCAGGTGTGGGTTTGAATTCTCCGAGTACATCACGCTCATTGAGTCGACCACTGTAAAAGTCGCGCGGCCCTCTCGCATTATCAAATCTACTCATAGAAGCAATTTACTAATCACCGTTTAGACTACCACACGCTCCATCCTCGCGCCAACGCCTTGCAACTTCTCTTGCAGTCGCTCGTAGCCGCGGTCCAGGTGGTGGATGCCGGTGAGGGTGGAGGTACCTTCTGCCACGAGCGCGGCGACGACGAAGGCGAGGCCGGCGCGGATGTCTGGGACTTCGACCGTGGCGGCGTGAAGTTTTGATGGGCCGGTGATGACCGCGGAGTGTTTATAATTCTGTCCTTTGAATCGACAGTCTATCTCGCCTAAGCAGTTACTAAACAGCGCGATGTCCGCTCCCATCTGTTTGAGCGCGTCTGTGTAGCCAAAGCGTTCCTCGTAGACAGTCTCGTGGACGACGCTCGTCCCCTTAGCTTGGGTGAGCGCCACGACGAACGGCTGCTGCCAATCGGTCATGAAGCCTGGGTGCGTGTCGGTCTCTAGCTCAATACCCCGGAGGTTTTTGGATCCCCGAAACACAATACCATCAGGTCGCACCTCGTACTCCCCGCCGATTTTTCGCACGGCATTGAGGAATGTCATCATGTGTGTGTGCTCGGCCCCGCGCACAAAAATTTCCCCGGCCGTGCCCACAGCCATGGAGCCGTAGGAAGCCGCCTCGATGCGGTCGGGCATAATGGTTGCACGCGTGCCATGGAGTTGTTCCACGCCGATAATCTCGATGGAACGGTTGGCGTTAATCTGAATGATCGCCCCCATGTTCTGGAGCATCATGATGAGTTCTTTGATCTCCGGCTCTCCCGCGGCATTGCGGATCATCGTTCGTCCTTTTGCGAGGACACCGGCCAGAAGCGCCGTCTCCGTCGCACCCACGGACGGATACGGAAGTTCAATGAGCGCACCGCGCAGTCCCTTGGGAGCCGTGGCGTGATAGCCCTCGGGGGTTTCTTCGATCGTCGCCCCCATTTTCTCCAGAGCGGCGACGTGGAAGTTCACGGGGCGAGGTCCTATTTTGTCCCCGCCCACGAGCGGTACAAACGCCTCGCCGGCTCGATGTAACAACGGTGCGATCGCCAGCACGCTAATGCGATTCTTACGCGAGAGTTCGCGTACGGAGTTGGATGTGATGGCCGCCGTTCTCGTGCGCAGGGTATGTGTGTCAATCCACTCCACCGTCGCACCCACCGTCGTAATGATCTCCTGTGTGATCTCCGTCTCCTGCTGCCGCGGGACATTGGAAAGAATCATCTCTCCGTCCGTGAGTAGGCTGGCGATCATCATCTTGGAAGCCGCGTTCTTGGCGCCGGAAATGACAATCTCCCCCTCAAGGGGCACGCCGCCGGTGATGCGAAATACGTCGGGCATAGTGTCCGGAGTCTACCAGAGGTACACGACCACGTAAATCGTTGTGGTGGCGAGAAACAACGGGAGAATCCAATCGACCCAGTTCAAAAACCAGCGCTCACCGCTGTAGAGAAACCGGAACACGATGAACTCAAACGCTAGAACAAATCCCATCGAGGTGGCTGTGACGGTAAACGGCGGCTCCGTCTCAAAGAATCGCACATACACCCCAAAGACTAACGCAAAGGTGGCGACCACAACGACGTAGTGCCAAAAAACATAGCTCGCGCGGGAAAGCCCGTGGGCAAGATTCACAAAAATCTCGATCGCAATCCACGCCACAAGCGCATGGACACCGACGAGAATGGCTGAGCCAACGGTCATATGAAATAAGTCTACACCTCCCAAGTCCACTGACCAAGATCCCGTTGACAAAAACCTTGATCTCTGTCATCTTTCAGTGTCGCTCGGCAACAGCGCCCAGCGCCCCAGGGAGGATCCATGCCCAACCCTCGTCCCCACCTCGTCCTGTTCCCCGGTGCATGGGGAAACCGGACGCACGAGCTTGCGGCGTGGTGGTTCCGCCACGTCATCGCGCACTTCAGGCGTGATTACGAGATCGTCCTCCTCACCTACCAAGGCACAGGGCTGGACGACTACATTGACACCGCCCTCGAGCAGCTCAAGGCTGTCCCCGACGGCTCCTACGCCATCTGCTACTCCATGGGGTCGCAGATCGCCCGTGGGGTCGCCGCGCAGCGCCCGAAGCTCTTCAAGCGGGTCGCGCTGCTCAGCGGCTTGGAGCGCATCGGTGTGCGGTTCGTGGTGTTCCTGCGAGCGCTGACGTTCATGCTCAAACCGATGCTCAGAACGCTCCTGGGCAAACCCCTCATGCTCGACACGGTCAGGCAGGTAAGGCGCGTATTCCTGCGCGAGGTCACTCAGCGCATCGCGATGAGCAAGGTCGATCTCGCCAAGGCCCAGCGCGAGCAGGACGTCGTCGCCCAGAACCTGCTTGATCATCGCCTGCAACCCGAACCCGCAGGGGTCGTGCTGCGCCTGTTCCTTCCGGGCCTGCGTCGTCGCTACCCCGCGTTCCCCTGCCCGGTCATGGCCGTCGTGCCTAGCCACGACTTCATCCTGCCCAACACCGCGTACCCCGGCGAGCAGGTGCAGAAAGTCGCGGCCATGGGCGACCACGCCCTTTTCGCCCTCAACGACAACGGCGTGGCCAATAGCTACCTCAGCCGTATCGCCAACTGGTTCACGCTCAACTGATCTCGCCTGCGCGAGATTTTCTCTTTGAAAAAATCCAGACGCTAGACGCGAACGCCCCTTTCACTTATAATCGTCCAGAAATAAATCATCATCTATGCTCAACAAACCACTCCTCGTCCGCGACTACATGCACGAGACCATTTCCATCAGGGAAGAAGGGGCCACGTTTACCGACGTCATTCAACTGATGATCTCGCGCAAGCGCAATGGCGTATTCGTTGTCGATCAAGACAACAAAGTCAAGGGAGTTATCTCCGCCTGGGACCTTATTGAACACGTCGTTCCGGATTACTTGGAAAGTGATAAGCACCTGGCTCCATTTGAGAGCGAGAACGTGTTGATCGATCGTGTACGGGCTGTGGCGAACGATCCCATTGATCGATTCATGACCAAGAACGTCCACACCGTCCACGAAGGATCTCCGATCATCGAGGCGGCGACCATGCTGAGTGAGCACCGGTTGCGTCAACTTCCTGTCGTACGCGACGACGGGGCCCTGATGGGATGCATCAACCGCACAGACATTAAGCTCATCTTCGCCGAAATTTTGAACCTGAACCTGTCCTAAGCTGTATGAATTCTTTTCTCCTTGCTGTTTTCGTTTTCGTTGTTTCGTACGCGGTCATTATCTCTGAAAAGGTCCATCGAACCGTAATAGCCCTTGCTGGTGCGATCATCATGATCCTCTTGGGAATCGTTCACCAAGAAACTGCCATCGAGGGGATCGACTTCAACACACTTGGTCTGTTAATCGGCATGATGGTCCTGGTCGGCATTGCCAAGGATTCCGGCATGTTCCAGTATGTCGCCCTTCTGGCAGCAAAAGTGGCCAAGGGCAAACCGATCCGAATCTTTCTGCTCCTGGGTCTCATCACGGCTTTGTTCTCAGCCCTTCTTGATAACGTCACAACCGTCCTCTTGATGGTCCCTGTAACATTCGTCATCGCCAATAACCTTAGGCTTAATCCAAAACCATTTCTCTTTAGTGCCATTTTGCTCTCAAACATCGGTGGAACCGCCACGCTGATTGGTGATCCACCAAACATTCTCATCGGAAGCGCAGCAGGGCTCTCTTTCAACGATTTTTTGTTCAACCTTGGACCGATTTCCGTCGCGGTAACTCTTGCGACTTCCTTTCTCCTGTACCTGATCTACCGCAAGGATCTCAAAAAGGCCAACCCGGATGCCGCGCGCGCATTCCTCAAATTCGACCCCAAACAGGCCATTACCGATGTTCCTCTGCTCAAAAAATCTCTCTTCGCAATCGCGCTTGTCCTCATCGGATTCCTCACTCATTCTGCCACGGGACTCGAAGGGGCCACCATTGCACTGGGGGGTGCGGCTTTGTTGCTTCTGCTCACCATGAACGATCCGGAAAAACATCTCCACGAGGTTGAGTGGACGACGATCTTCTTCTTTGCTGGTCTCTTTGTCCTGGTTGTTGGACTAGAAGAAGTGGGTGCTATCCACCTCCTTGCGGAACAATTAATCGCCCTGACGCATGGAGATCCAGCCACGACCGTCTATGCCCTCTTGTGGGGATCGGCCATTTTCTCTGCCATCGTTGATAACATTCCGTTTGTGGCCACGATGATTCCTCTCATCCAAAACATTGGGGAGCTTACGGGAATCGCCCTGGCTCCGCTGTGGTGGGCCCTCGCGCTGGGAGCGGACATTGGCGGAAACATGACCCTGGTTGGTGCCTCGGCCAACGTGGTCGTGAGCGGTATGGCTCACAAAGAAGGCCACAAAATCGGCTTCCTTGAATACATGAAGGTGGCTGTCCCATTAACCCTCGTCGCGCTTGTCATCTGCACGGTATACGTTGGTATTCGATACGTGTAACACCATTAGAAAAACTGGGGCGATTACCGAAAGAACTTCCCGACCCAGTACGTGGTTGAAGCGATGAGGAAGACCGGAACAAACCAATCTGTCCAGGTCAGAAACCACCGCTCGCCCTCGTACAGGAACACAAGATAGACGATTTCAAACGCAAAGAAACAGAGCATTGCAATGACGGTCACGGTGAAGGGATTCACACCCTTGTGCCCACGATAGTAGATGGCAAAGGACACACCGAAGAGGAGGACGACAAGGAGCCAATGGATCAGGACGAAGAGTGGGCGCGGAAATACCGATGCCGCACTCAGGGAGGCTTGGGAAATGAGCCACGGAATGAATGTGGTGATGGCCACAGAAAAAAGATGGACGGTTCGAGGGATCATACGCAAAAAGTGTACCGCGTTCGGCCCTCCTCTTCAATCGCGGCGCCCCTTGACCGCAGCCTTACCATCCACTATTCTCCCCTCTCTGCAGGGTCAACCGAGGAGTCTCGAATCCTCGAAGCTTCCAGATCCCCCTGCAAAGAGGAGCTTCCGTGACGCCAACTGAGCGAGCGGTTATCGAACGTCTCTTCCCCGTCACACCCACGCCCTACACGATCCGACCTGGAGGCAATGTCGGCCTGGTGATCGTGGATGCGGTGCAAGGCTTCACGCGATTCGGCAACCTCGCCGACCCCGAGCACATGGTGCCGATGGTCGGTCGGGTCGCGCAGGCGTACCGCCGTCTGAAAGACGAGCTCGAAGAGAGGCTGAGCGTCCTCGTGTTCCTCGATACGCACGAAGCGGACATTCCCGAGCCGCCCTACCCGCCCCACGGTATCCAGGGTTCGGACGAAGAGATCCTGGATCCGGATCTCCGCTTCCTCGCGGGCGAGCCAAATTTGACGACGATCAAGAAGGATTGCGTCAACGGGTTCGTCGGCGCGATCAACCGCCACACAAGCGGCAACCCCCTGTATCAGTGGATCCTGCAATGGGGAATCACTACGATCCTCGTCGCAGGCGCCGGCACTGACATCGGCGTGAGCGACTTCGTTCTGACGCTCTTGTCCGCCCGCAACCATGGACTGCTCAACCGGTACCGCATGCACTCCCAACGTGCGGAGTACATCGCCGCGATCAAGGGCATGGATATTGTCGTCCTCACGGGCGCCTGCGAGACGTTCCACGCACCGACGGCCGGACACGACCGCGAGGCGTGGCACCACGCCGGGCTCGCCCTGATGCAGAGCCGCGGAGCGATCCTCGCGAGCCACGTCACCGGCGCCTGAATCCAGGCTCTCCATACGCCCTCCTTTGCTCTACGAGCTTCGGAGGGTTTTCTCTTTGCAAAAAGAAAACCCGCCGTGATGGCAGGTAGATGTTCAGCGTTGGGTCGGAACGACCCCCTTGGACTTGAAGGTTCCACTTTCAGAGCACTCGAGCGTCTTGCTGTCGCGGTAGCCGGGTGGCTGGCAGACGAGTTTCACCTGCAGCGGTTGCTCGCACTCGTGTCCCGGACGCTCGATGTTGGTGAGGTACGTCACGCCCTCTGCGGCGTTCTCCCAAACCTGGTAGCCGGCGTTCACGTGGACGCCGCCTCCGCCCCCCGCGCTCGCAGCAGCGGCGGCCGCGGCAGCTGCTTGGCTCCTGGCTGCCGCCGCCTCGCTGCGGGCGGCTCTGGCATCGGCTTTGGCTGCTCTGAGTTGCGCCTGAAGTTCCTGCACCTCTTCCTGCAGGCCGTCGGCCTTGGAGGCCTGTTCATCCTTCACGTGGAAGATGAGCAGGATCGCCAGGAGCGCGACAAGCATGACGACGGCGACCGACATGAACGCGATGGTCGAGCCGGCCATCACGTCGCTCATGCCGTCAGCCACCTGAGCTTCGCTATCGCGTGGGTCCATGGACTTACTCCCCTGAGACGTCTTCGAAGAAGATCGACTTGGGCTCTGCGACCTCGGGTTCCAGCAAGAGCCCGCCCTCAACGTGCTTGACACGCAGCTTCACCTGCCCGCGCAGGAGCTCCGCCCACGTTTGCAGCGTGAGCGTATGGGCAACGATCGCCCGGCTGGGCAGCGTGAGATGGGCGAGGATCTCGACCTGCAGGAAGGCTTCCACCTTCATGAGGGAATTCAGCTCCTCATCGCGTCGGCGGTCGATCGAACGGCCGATCCAGGCCTTGGCCGTCCACCCGATGACACTCGTGATGAACGCGGTGAGTACGACCAGGAAGTCGATCTCCTGCAGGTTCTTCATGAGCGCGGCGGCAAGCGCCGAGGAATCGCCACTGTCCATGGGCGGGAGCTTGAGGAGCTTGGATGCCTGCGCCATGAACACCATCATGCCCAACAGGGTTCCGATGATGCCCTCAAACGCCAGCGTGTTGAGCTCGCGCGAGACCTCGCTGAAGCGCGAGAACGCCCAGCTGCGCAGGTTCTGAATCCGCTCACGCATGAGCGTATGCACGCTCCCCTCGTCGGTCGCGCTGAGGATCTTCCCACGCAGGGTCACGATGACCTCCCAGGTCGCCGCCTCCTCCCGGGTCAGTTCCCGGCTGGTGAGCGTCGGGAGCCAGTCGACCGTGACCCGCTGAGGGACACTGAGTGACGAGGGGATCTGGTACGTGAACGCGCGGGGGTTCTGGATCAGGATGATGACCAGCCGCACCAGCATGTAGAAGGTGAACAGCCAGGCTGTGGTTTCCAGCGCCTTGATCCAGTCGGGCCACGTCGCCTGCGCGACGAAGAAGATGATGATCAGCAGGAGGGACTGCGACGAGCGGTGAGCCCACCGAGCGAAGCGATGATCGTGGACGTACATGAACGGTCCCCTTTTTCCGGCAAGAGTACCGGAGAAAAGACTCTACGGGATCGAACCTGACTTGTCTAGCGACGGGCCTGTTTCCCAATACAAAACCACCCTTCGACTTCGCTCAGGGTGGCTCTCATATGCTAGTGCCTAACGGGGAGATGGGTGGTCCAGTGGCTGTTGGTGGCTATGTCGGTCTGACGTTCCCTCAAGGACAGTTGATCCTCGGGCGCTCGTCGATCCACCAGATCAGCGGGGATGGTAGATATTCCACCATGTCGTCTGTAAGAGGCGGACAAACCGGATGATCCTATTGCAGCGGCTCCTGGCCCTGCATTCCCGGATCGAAAGCTGTTAGGCGTTGTTGGAACGCACCCATCCGACCGGAAGGCATTTGAAACTTACCACTCTGGCTGAATAAGACAAGATGGTCAAACAATTGTTGTCCACGGTACATCCACAGGGTTATGCACCAAACGGTGGGAACGTTTATACTCCCTCCCCGAAAATGAATCGATCTGTGATCTTTTCATAGTCGAAGAGCTCGGCGTCGGAGAAAAACCGTTTCACTTCTGTGACGGCGCTCTCTGGAGAATCCGACGCGTGGATGAGGTTGGAAGGGATATTCATCGAGAAGTCCGCGCGGATGGTTCCGGCGTCTGCCTCACGAGGGTTGGTCGAGCCAACAATCTTACGCACCTCGGCAACCGCCTCATATCCCTCCAGGACCAGACCGACAACCGGGGTCTGCATCATGAACTGTTTAAGGCTGGCGAAAAATGGCTTGGCACTTAGGTGCGCATAGTGCTCGTCCAGAAGTTCGTCGGTGAGGCGCACAAACTTGAGGCCCACAATCTTAAGCCCTTTCATTTCAAACCGGCGGATGATCTCGCCCAGGAGGTCGCGCTGAAGTGCGTCGGGTTTGAGCAGAACAAGTGTTTGTTGTTTCTCGGCCATACATTTGCGTATAAATTTGCAGAGAAAGTATCACGTCAGAACTAAAAAGGCAATGGCGATGGCTCCACGACGGGCTCGCCGCCGTAAGACATAAGAAGAACATCGTGGTGGAGATCCGTGCGGAAAATAGTTGCGCCAATGTCTTCAAGCCTCTGGATGACGGTTGGATGGGGATGGCCGTACAGGTTCTCGCGACCCAGGGAGATGAGCGCAATCTCTGGTGTTATTGTCTGAAGGAACTCCCAAGAAGTAGAGGTAAAGCTGCCGTGATGGCCGACCTTCAGCACGTCGATGTCGCCAACACGTGGGCCGACAGATTCTTCGACGATCGCCTCTGAGTCCCCTGTGAGCAACATGGTTGTCTCGCCGTATTCGAGTAGGAGGTTGATGGAATAATTGTTCCGCGTCTCTGGGTACGTATCCACGAGTGAGTCGTCGGGCCAAACGATGGTGAGGGTTACGTCTCCAATCTCGATCGTGTCACCGGTAATCAATAATGTCCGGTCGGACATAATCGTACCAAGGGTATCGACGAACGCTTCGTCGTAGGGCGTGTGCGCACGGATGCCTGTCTCATATACCGTGTCGACCTCATAGCGATCAAGCACCCTCACAAGGCCGGTGATGTGGTCGGCATCCGGGTGTGTAAGAAGAACGGCATCGAGCGTTCGATCCCACGGCAGAAGGAGGCTTCCAAGTTTGGCGAGAACGGAATCATCAGGTCCACCGTCGATCAACATCTGCTCACCGGTCGGGAACTCGATGAAGAACGCATCACCCTGGCCAACGTCAAGCATCCATACGCGTAGCGGTTGTTCCTGCCATGGGAAGAGATGCACGCGAGCTTGAGCCCAGAGAACACTCGACAACAGGAAAACTGCTACGACCAATGAGATTGTTTGGGTGTTTAGCGGGAGTGAACGTTTAGGTGCGGCTCGAGGCATACCGATGTTTGAACCAGATGAGAAACAGGATGCCCGCAACCACGACGGCGAGCAGACGGGCATGCGTGACTTGTGTAAGCGCGAACGGGATCGACCCGAACGCTTCAATTACACGAAGCATGACGTTTGAAAGCGCCCACGCAAGCAATGACACAAGTGTCCCGATCGGGACAAATGTGAAACCAGCAAGAAGTCCAATTCCTGTTGTGGCCATCGCGTACGGCACAAGCGGCAGCACGAGGAGGTTCGCAAACGGCGAGATGAGTGAGACTGTGCCGAAGTGCCATAACACGATCGGGAGCGTGAGCACGGTTGCCGCGAGCGAGCCAGCGAACGCCTCTCGCAGGCCGATGACGTCTGGAACAAAATCGAGACGCTCGCTCCAGGGTTTCGTAAGAGTCACGATTGCGATGGTCGCCACGAACGAAAGTTGGAACCCGACGTCGTATAGGAGAAACGGGTTGAACGCAAGCATGACGCTCGCGGTGAGGAGCATCACATTGAGCATGTACGCCTTGCGCGAAATCCATTTTTCGAGCACGACGAGGAATCCCATGATGCCTGCACGGATGACCGCAGCCGAGGCCCCTGCAATGATCACGTACAGGGCGAGTAAAATCGTTGTGAGAACTAACCCGCGACGACGACCGAGCCGAGTCGACATGATGAAGGAAAGAAACGTGATCGAGAAAATCGAGACGTTGTAGCCGGACGCCGCGAGGATGTGTGAAGTCCCGGTCGCGCGAAAGTCATCCTTGAGGTCTCCAGAGAGCGCGGTCGAGCCGCCGAACAAGAGACCGGAGAGAAAGGAGGAGTGTGGCTCGGGAAGCACGGTGCGCAGCGTGTCGGTCGCAAACGATTTGATCGTGAGAATCACTCCGACCACCGACCAACTCGTCGAGGGGTGGACATCGATATACTGCGGCTGGAAGCACACCGCGTATATTCCTTTTGTCGCGAGATACGCATCGTAAGCAAACCCTTCAAAGGCGGTCGGCCTTTCCACACGGCAATTGAACACGAGCGAATCGCCGTACTCCACCTCTGGATACAATGGCGCCCACACGAGCAGTTTTCCCTCTTTGGCCTCATCGACATAGGCAACCGAGGCCAGCTCAATACGTTGACCATCGACCCGACGTTCCACCTCGGCACTCACGACCCCTTCGACCCGAATCGCCGAGCTTGGCACATCCGCAACAGACGGTGGCGCTTGCGGGAACAACGTAAAAATAAACACACCAAAACAAAACACCGCCAGAGTGAGGGCGAGTGTTTTGGAGGGACTCTTAATAATGTCGCGAGGCCGCATACGAACCTAATCCCACCCCGCGGTAGGTGAATCCAAGTTCTGAGAGGTGAAGATCTGCGAGATGGTTGCGACCGTCAAACACACGAGGCTCAAGCATCAGATCCTTGAGGGTCGCAAACGAGACATCTCTAAACTCGGGCCACTCCGTGAGCACAACAAGCGCTTCGGCACCCGCAGCGGCATCTATCGCGGTGGGCGCGAAACTGACAGAATCGGAAAGTACGCGCTTGGCATTCTCGATTGCCTTCGGATCATAGGCGACGACATCGGCTCCGTGCGCGCACAGCCGCTGCGCGATATCGATCGCGGCGGACTCGCGCACATCGTCTGTGTCGGGCTTGAAGGCAAGCCCCCACACGGCAATCCGTCGTCCTTTGACTCCCCCGAGTTCCTCGACCAGCCGTTTGAAAAAGAGATCACGCTGACGTGCGTTTACTTCAATGACAGAGGAGAGAAGCTTAAACGTGTACCCATGCGAGCCTGAGAGTTGCTCAAGCGCAGAAACGTCCTTGGGGAAACACGATCCACCGTACCCAATGCCGGCACGCAGAAAGTGCGGACCGATACGAGGATCCAGTCCGATCCCCTGCGCGATATCTCGCACGTCTGCCCCAACGCGGTCTGCCAGGTTGGCGATCTCGTTGATGAAAGAAATTTTTGTGGCGAGGAAGGCGTTGGCGGCGTACTTGATGAGCTCGGCGGATTCAATCGAGGTCATGACGCGAGGCGCCTTGATGCCATCGTGGAGTTTGTCGACGGTCTGTGCCGCAATGCCATCATCTGCTCCGATCACCAAACGGTCAGACTGAAGAAAATCTCGCATGGCTGTACCCTCACGTAAAAATTCTGGAACAGACACAATGTTCACGAGGCTTGTCAGCTCCTCACGCCCCGCCATCTTCATGGCCGCGCGGATGCGATCAAGCACGCGTCGATTTGTTCCGACCGGTACTGTGCTCTTTACGACGATCACGGCTTCGTGATCCAACAATAAACCAACCTGATCCGCCGCGGCGAATAGGGCGGAAAGATCAGCCTCGCCCGTACTCTTAGGCGGAGTCCCCACCGCTAGCATGATCACATCCGCTCCATCAATCACACTCTTGAGGTCTGTCGTGAACAGGATGCGTCCAGCGGCCTGCACCTGTTTGAGTGCCTCCGCCACACCTGGTTCGTAAAACGGGACTTCGCCCAAATCCAGCCTGGCGATCTTCCCCGCATCAATATCAACGCACGCGACTTGGTGACCAAGCGTGGCAAACCCCACACCGGTGGTCAGGCCAACATAACCGGTTCCGATCATGACGAGATTCATAGTGGAATGAGCTTAACAAAATACTCGAAAACAGCAAACCCACCTTCGAACCCGTTGCACTAACCTCCCGTCCATGTTACGTTCGCTCGCGCACACCAGGAGGTACCATGAGTCTATTCAAGAGCTTGGATCGGGAGGAGGACTCCCTGTTCGTCACGCCAGAGGCGCTCGAGCGGCTCGGGCAGATCGAACGCGGATACAGCAAGCGACTCAAGCAGCTCGGCCTCAACCGCCACATGGGCAACTGGGGTACTGTGAGCATCACCGGCGGCATGACGGCGTACAGTGGTTGGGACATGAAGCCAAGCAACATGTGCGGAACACTCCTGTTCGGACTTGCTCTTGGCGAGCCCGTACCGCGCGAGTGTCCCTACGGAACCTACTACGAAGTTCCCACGCGCACACTGCTCTTCCGCGTCAGCTTCCTGCCTGGCGAGGGTCTCCAGTTCGATCGCGCGCGTGCGCCCATGACCGCAACCGAAGCCGAAGACTTCGGACAGTGGGTCGCCGACCTCATCGTGTCGTCCCCACTCGCGCAGTCGAACGCACCCGACCCGGCAGACCAAGCACAGGAACTCTGACACTCCCACGCGGGTGTCTTTTTTTGTTGAGGACCACGTTCAGAGACCGTTGACTTTTCCAGTGGTCCTTTTGTTCACCCCGGTGAATAAAAGGGCCTATGCGAAAGTCAACGGCTTTCCTGTGGATCATTCCCAAATATCTCTCGATAAAACATTTCGTAACTGGGGCGATGGTACTTCGCGCGGATCATCTTGAGCCGAAGCGACTGCTCGAACCGATAGAGCTTACCCGAGTCGACCAGATCCAGTAGTGTGTCAAAGCTCACAAGCTGGGTCACGATCTTTTCCCCACTGTCCGTGTGAGGTTCCTGCATCTTCTGTGGGTCTCGGAGGAGAAAGACATACATCGCCCAGTCCTGCGACTGCATGGGGTTCTTCACATGGAGAAGTGAGAGATCTCCCCCGCTATACCCTGTTTCTTCCAACACCTCACGACGGATCGCCTGTTCGGGTATCTCTCCAGGATTCACACACCCGCCAGGAAGCGAAAGGAACGGGTGTTCAACGTGCGGCTGTTGTTCTTCCTGAATCAGAATCTGATTCCCAATACGCACAATCGCCTCCACGGTATCGGGGCGATGGATCGCTTCAAATGTCTTTGTGGTGCCATCGTACAAAACCTGCTCCCACTGAAAGACATCGTAGCGAATGCCGTGGAAGACCCGCTTAGCGCCCTCTGGAATTTTTCCCATACTTATTTCACGACGATGTTTAAGA